>JBOFVX010000033.1:0-79737 GCA_051653325.1 Metamycoplasmataceae bacterium | reverse complement strand
TACCAAAATCTTTTCTTAAGTTGACAACATCAATTAAAACTTTTTTTTCGCCCTTTTGAGGAGTTTTAATAATTTCAACTTCTTCTCTGTGAGTTGCAAGATAATTTAAATTTATAAGAAAATCTCTTATTGCTTGTGAATGTAACTTATCAAGTTCTACTCTTAATTCATTATTTTTTTGTTTCATAGACCTATCCTATCTTGTGCTCCATTTGAATGTTTTCACAGCTATTCCTGCAAAAATTCCAGTGATTATGAATGGCATAATTAAATTAACTATTTTATCTGCTTTATCAAACATAATTGCCTCTACGCCTTTTCTATATTTCAACATTGTAAAATCCTGCGAAACATTGAAAATGTTTGAAGATGATTCAATAGTTAAATGGACATCAGAAGTAATTGTTTGATCCAGCACACTAAAATCAATTAATCCCGTAAATGATTCAATCATTAATCCTGTTGAATATCTAAACGGACTTAAATAACTAATATTTTTCATAAAACTGATATCCACTATCATCGGCAATGGTAAAACCTGTGCAGATAAAAATTGAGAAATAATCAATATCGGAATTCCTAAACCTTGAATTGCTAAAGTAGATTTAGAAGTAGAAACAAGAACAAACCCAACTGATATACCAACAATAATGTTCATTATAACTCCTCATAGGAATCCACCTCAATTTACATGACTCAAAGTATCTTTAAGAGTAGGCGAAAAAAGATTTACACTACCCATACTACCAGCTATTTGTTGTATTTCTCTACCTTCATCTCAATTTCCTAGAAAAAAAAGTAATCCAATACCCAATGTTCAAAATGTTGAAATAACCATAATAAAGAAATAGAAAACACCAGCAACTACTAAAAACATTCAAGGTTTAACCGGTGTTACCCCAATACGCTTTAATAAAGCCGATCTCTTGAACTCAAAAATGGCTTGTGGCATAGCTGTTAAAGCAATAGCCATTGAAGCAATAGCCATTGCCCCACCAAATAATTGGTCAAACCCTAATAGGGTCCCCAACAAACCAACAAATATTAGAGGAAAAACAAAAGAGAAAAATGGTCCGAAGAAACTTTTTCAAAAGTACAAGTTAATAATTTTAATTACTGAAACCATAGACTTAATTATAACACTTTTATTTTTTTTTATTTTTTTTATTTTTATTCTGAAGCATTAACTATTATATAAACTTCATCATCTATTCAAACTGTTGAACCGACAAACACTTTGGTACTTCTACCTTTTGGTTTTTTACTATCGATTTTGATAATGCTATTCTCAATAAAATCCTTTGCCTGTCCGCCTGTATCTATTAAATTAAGTTTTTTTATCAATTGGCCTAATTTAATAGACTGTCCCTTTATTTCTACCTTCATATTGAATATATACCTTTCTATCTTCTTTTAGTAACTTCTTTGTGGCGCAATTAGTTGTTTGTTTTTTGGGTTAGACTTGCCGATAATAACAAACTTTTCAATTCCATCATTAAATTTTAGTTGGATTTCTCCATCAAAGACAGCAATAGCTTCCTTTAGAAATTTATAATTAACAGTAAAAATTAGATCATCACCAACAAAGTTCTTCGTTTTTATGATGACACTGGAATTACCAATTTCTTCTTTAACGGAAATAATCTTAATCTCTTTTTGATCTATTTCAAATCTTAATCTATTAAATGTATCCGAAGAAATAACAATTGCCTTATTAATAGCATCTACCAATTCTTTCTTTTCAATAGTTAATGTCCTTGAAAAACTTTCTGGAAAAATCTTATATACATCTTTATATGGAGCATCAATTAATTTGGATTGAATTATTGTATCTTCATAAATCAAATTAATTTTATAATCATTAACATATATTTCGACATCATCATCAATAGAATCAGGGATAAATTCTTTTAGGTTTTTAGCGAATATCGAAACATTGAAGTTAATTCCCCTTGAATCGTTCATTTCAATTTCCTCATATGCAATTCTATATGAATCGGTTGCAATTAATTTCATCACATTATTTGAATAATTAATATTTACACCATTAAATATAACTTCTACGTCACTTGAAGATGCGGCAAACAAGACATTTCTGGCTGCATTTCTTAATCGCTTAGCATTGACAGTTAATTTAACACCTTCTAGTGAAAAATCAATGGCCGGATATTCTGAAGCATCAAATAAATTTAATTCATATTTGTCGGTACCATTAGTAATGAAAAGTATATCTCCTTTATTTAAAATCTCAATATTTCCATGACACTTTCTAATAACATTAGCAAATAACAACGAAGGTATTAGTAACTTCCCTGTTTCCTCAATCATTAAAACATTGTTTTCCGAATGAATAGTTTTAACAATAGATAAATTGCCATCAGAACCAACAAAAGATACTCTGTCTTCTAAAGTCTCTAATAATATTCCTCTCAAGGGAAGAAATATATTACTATTGTTTATACACTTGCTAACTTCATCAAGAGTTTTAATAATTTCCTTTGCATCTACAATTATTTTCATATACTTTTTCTCTTTCTTTTTCTCTTTCTTATAATAAGGATCGTGGATAATGTTAATAAGTTCTATACACACCACAAACACTAAATTTTTTGCGATAATTTGATGTGGAAAACTTAACGGCTTTATTTTTATAAATAAAACCACTGAACATAACACTTCTCGATATGGATGCTACATTTCTGTCCTGACCAAGTTACAAGGTTGCTATTTCAATGGCACTATAATTATATATAAATTTATGAAGGTTTTTTCAATATTCTAAACATATTAGTTTTATATATTTCAACTCCAGGTTGGTTGAAAGGATTTACTTCCATTAAGTAAGCGCTCATTGCCACTGCTCTCTCAAAAAACATAACAATTGATCCAAATGATTCCTCGTTCAATTCAGGAAGTTCAATATGCATATTAGGTACTTGGCCGACTGAAGAGTGAGCATCTAAAGTAGCTTGGAATGCAACATTGTTTATTTCATGAACACTTCTATTGATTAAATAATTTAAATTATCTAGATTTTCTCTATCTTCAACTATCTCCAAATCGATGATTGGTTTTTTAACAGTTATAACAGTTTCAAATAAAATTTTCGATCCTTCTTGGATGAATTGACCAAGTGAATGTAAATCTGTTGAAAAAATTGCACTACTTGGTAAAAGACCTTTATTAAGTTTTCCTTCTGACTCACCATATAGTTGCTTTCATCATTCTAAAAAGAAATCTAAATTTGGTTCATATGCGACAATCATTTCGGAAACAAACTTTCTTTCTTTTCATAAAATAAATCTTGTGACAGCATATTGATAAGCTAAATTATCCTCCAATGAATCCACAGAATAATCTTCATTAGAAACTTTTGCACCATGAATAATCTTTTTAATGTTTAAACCAATACATGAAAATGGAAATAAACCTACAGGTGTTAGAACAGAAAATCTACCACCGATATTATCAGGAATAACAAATTTTTGATATCCCTCTTGTTCTGCTAATTGGAATAATGAACCCTTATTTGCATCCGTTGTTGCAATAATATAATCTTTAGCATTATTTTTACCGATTGTATCTTCTAATAGTTTCTTAAACATTCTAAAAGCTATTGCAGGTTCCGTTGTTGTTCCTGATTTTGAAATAACATTAATTGCGAATCTTTTATTCTCAACATATTTTAATTTTTGGGCAAGGTCAGTTGATGAAAGAGATTCACCGGCAAAAATTATTTCCATTTTCTTTTCTTCTGGTGTTGGATAATTTCCTAAAATAAAATCCATTCCAGCTTTAACACCTAGATATGAACCTCCGATGCCTATAACTACTAGAACATCAATTCCAGCATTATGCAATCTTTTTGAAGTTGCTTCCATCTCTTTTATATCTTGAATATCAATGTTATTTGGAAGATCTTTTCATCCTAAAAATTCGTTTCCTTCGGATTCATATCTTTCCATTTTCTCATGAATTTCTTTAACTTGTTTCTCATATTTCATTATATTTGTAAAGTCAATTGCTCTACTAATATTTAATTTAATTTTATTCATTTCATGACCTCGTCTTCATTATATTTTGATAAATTATCAAATCCACTTTTAGTTTCATTAATTTCATATTTAAAAGGAAAATTGAGGAAATCAGGTTTCCCAGTTTTAAAATCACAAAAATAAACATCATCTTTTATATATTTAACTAGTAATTCCAATTCTTCACCAATCTTAAAAAACATTTTTAGATCTTCAATGTAATAGTCAGATATATCATTTATATAAACAACACCCATTTTTTTGTTATTTGTAATTACCACCAGAAAATTTTTGTTGATTCTTGTTACTTTCCCCTTTATATATATTTTTTTACCCATATATTTATAATTATATTATTTTTATTCCTCTTTTGCCTATTTCGAATACTTGTTTTCCAATTTTCTTCTTAATTTTGAAAATCACCTGATCAACTACTCTTGTACAGTCCTCTCCAGTATCATTTCATATGGTTGCAAATATTTTTTGCTTAGTAATATAATTCTCACTCGCATTCGTCATTAAAATATTCATCAATTGTAGTTCTTTTTTTGTTAAATGAATTTTTGTGTCATTAAAGTAAAATGCATTTTTTAAATTATCAAGAATCATCCCTTTGTGAATTATCACGGCCTTTTTGCTATGTGAGTCTCAAGACCTTCTTAAAATCGCTATCATTTTTCATTTCAAGTATTCGTATCCATCATCCTTGTAAATAAGTTCATCATTTCCTAATTTATAAAATTCGAAATCACTTTTTTGAAATTCTTTAAGTAGAAGAATTTGTAGATATATAGAATTTCTTCTATGACATTTGTCATAAAATTCTCAATTAAATATTTTTTCCTGTCCCTCAAAATAATCAATGATCATAATATCAGGTGTTTCTAAATTTACTAAATCATCAATCAAATTCAAATTCAAATAACTTCAAGTTATATTAAAATATTTGTGAGATTCTATTAATATTTTCTCAATTTCTTCTTTATTAGTATTTTCATTAGTTATAACTAAAATCTTTAAAGGTTGTTTATCCAAATTTTTATTTAAATGATTTATCATAAACATAATTATATAAATATAATTATAAAATATGCAAACAAAAAAAATTATTGGAGTAATTATCTCCAAATCATCATACCTTGAAAATGATGAAATTCTTAGTGTTTATTGTGAAAATTCAATGATTAAGATATATGCAAAAGGTGTAAAAAAAATTGAGAGTAAGAACAGACCTAACATTATGGTGGGATCACTTGTAGATTTTGAAATTTTGGAGAATTATTCCAAAAATGATTGATTTTTCCTTAAAAAAGCAACAACCATCAAAGGACTTCCTGATATAACCAAAAATAATGCAGATAAAATAAGTGTTTTGATAAGAATACTCTGAAGAATAAGAAATTTTAGTGAGGAAGTTTACAGAACATATAATTTATTATTAGATGATTTTGACAGTGTTAATTTTTATAAAAATCAGACATTCTTAGTTTCAAAAATATTAGAAAGCAACGGTGAAGGACTATCATTTCAGAATTGTGTAATTTGTTCAACTAATCAACAATTATATAGTTTTGATGTTGCTCAAGGTGGTATGCTTTGTAAGAGGCATGGGAAATATCCAACATCATTAGAATTATTAAAATCCTTATATTCAATAGGTGTTTCTGTTGAAAAATATATCCAAATAACAACCCCAGAAGTTAACAAAAAGATATTTGGTATACTGAGTAATTTATTAAATTAAATTAGGCCTCGTTTAAAGCGAGAAATGGCAAGGGATAGAGGAATCGAACCCCTACATACAGGTTTGGAATCTGCAGCACTACCATTATACTAATCCCTTAATTAGATATTTTTATTAATTATAAAATATAATAAAAGAAAATATTAAATATTATTCTTAATATCAAGGAACAAAATGATAGTAACAATCGAAAAATATAATCAAAATGGAGAAGGAGTTGCTTTCATTAATAATAAACCAATTTACATTTTTGGAACAATAAAAAACGAAGAAGTAAAAATAAAAATAGTTTTAGAGAAAGAGAAGTATTCTATTGGCGAAATAGTTGAAATTATTAAACCATCAAAAAATAGAAGAAAAGAGAAATTTGAAAACGCTAATTTAATAGGTGGTTATGAGCTTATTCATATGAATCAGTCTGAGCAACTAGCTTTCAAAAAAGAAAGAGTATTAAATGATTTTAGAAATATCGCAAAAACAGAATTAAAAAACTTAGAAACTTTTGTTGGTAGTAAAGAATTTCATTATAGAAATAAAATAACCTTGCATGATGGATACTTTTATCAAAAGAAAACAAAAAACAAAATTGATATTGATAATTATATGTTGTCATCTATTAAACATGATGAAAAACTTCCTGGAGAAATAATTTATAGACAACTAGACACCTTAATAGTAGGTGAAAAAAAATCTGGTTTGATGACAACTGATTCGATGTTCGGCCTTAAATTTAATGTTGGCATTGGATCATTTTATCAGGTTAATAAGGAAGTTGCTATAGAAGCATATAAAGATATTAAAGAATATGTTATTGAAAATGGGAAAACATTAGATTTATATTCTGGAATAGGAACAATTGCCATATATATAAGTGATATTTCTGATTCTGTAGTTGCTGTTGAAGATAATAAAGAATCATATAAAAATGCAATCCAAAATATTGTTCAGAATCAAATAACCAATGTTAGATTTATAAAAGCTGATGTTGAAATATTTTTGAAAAAAAACAACAGTCATTTTAATACATTCATTTTAGATCCGCCAAGAGAAGGTATAAGTTCAAAGTCAATAAAATTATTAATATTAAAATTTAAACCAGAACGAATTATTTATCTTTCATGTAACCCAGGAACACAAGCAGCTGATTTTTCTAAATTAAAAAGGCATTATAAAATAATCTATAACAAAATTTATGATATGTTCCCTCAGACAAAACATATTGAATCATTAATAGTATTAGAAAAAAGAAAATAACTTTATTTACCAATTCTAAAGTTGCAAATATCACCATCTTTAACTTTATATGTTTTTCCCTCTAGACGCATTTTACCATTATCCTTCGCACCTTTTTCTCCATTAAATTTAATAAAGTCTTCATATTCAATAATTTCTGCTCTAATAAAATTCTTTTCGAAATCAGTATGAATAATTCCTGCACATTGTGGAGCTGTCATACCATTCTTAAAAACTCATGCTCTTGTTTCTTGAACTCCAACTGTAAAATATGTAAGCAAATTTAATCATTTAAATGATTTAGTAATCAAGTTATCTAAACCAGATATTTCAAGTTCATATTCTTCTAAAAACATTTCTTTACTTTCTTCATCTTCAATCATAGCAATTTCAGTTTCTATTTCCACAGACAGTCCAATGATTTCCAGTTTTAAATCTTTTACAAAATCTGCTAATTTTTTAAATTCTGGTTCTTCTAATGGTTTTGCAGCAAATGAAGAAGCCACATTTCCCACAACTAGCATTGGTTTAATGGTTAGTAATTGATAATTTCTAATAATTTTTAATTCATCATCATCAAATGCAATATCTCTTGCAGGGATTGAATTTTCAAAAGCATTAAGCAATTTAGTTACAACATCCATTTCTTTTATTAAAAGTTTATCACCAGTATTTATCGCCTTCTTAGCTATCCTTGCTTTCACATTTGAAACCACTTGAATATCTGCTAATAATAATTCTAAATTAATTGTTTCAAAATCTCTAATCGAATCTATCGAATTAGAAACATGCAAAATATCTTCATTCTTAAAACATCTAATAACATGAACAATTAAATCTACTTCTCTAATGTTAGAGAGAAATTTATTTCCTAGCCCCTCTCCTTTTGATGCACCTGCAACTAAACCAGCAATATCAACAAATTCAAATGTCGCTTTTACAACTTTCTTGGTTTGAACAATATCTGATAGGATGTTAATTCTCTTGTCATTTAATTCAACCACGCTAATATTCGGATCAATGGTTGTAAAAGCATAATTTGATGATTCAACTTTCATTTTTGTTAAACCAGAAAACAAGGTACTTTTTCCAACATTAGGTAATCCAACAATTCCTGCTTTTAATGACATATAACCCCCTTTTAATAAATATTAATAAGTATAAACTAAAATATATATAATAATATTAATAATGTTTGACACAATAGTTGCAATAGCTTCGGGCAATATAAACCAAGCGATATCTATAATAAGAATCAGCGGACCTGAATCTTTTAGTATAATATCAAAAATTTTCACTGGAAAAATAGGTAATGATAAAACGATTTCTTTTGGTTATATTATTGATAATAACAACAAAAAAATAGACGAAGTTCTTGTAAATTCTTTTAAAGGAAAAAATAATTTTGTTGGAGAAGACACAATTGAAATTAATGCTCATGGAGGTGTTGTTGTTACTAACATGATTGTGGAATTAATTGTTAGTCATGGAGCAAGATATGCAACCCCAGGTGAGTTTTCAAGAAGAGCATTTTTAAATGGTAAATTAGATTTAATCAAAGCAGAAAGTATTAATGATCTAATACATGCAAAAACAACTCTTCAAGCAAAAATAGCAGTTCAAAAATTTAATAACAAATCATCAGAACTAATTCTAGAATTAATAAAAGAAATAGAAAAAATTATAGGTATTTGTGAGGTTAATATCGATTATCCTGAATATGATGATGTAGAACAAATGGACACACCTAGACTAATTGAATCATCAAAGAAATTAATTTCAAAAATAGAAGAAATAGTTAATATTTCCAAAACAAATCAAATCTTTACAACCGCGCAATCTATTGCTATTGTTGGTCTTCCTAATGTTGGTAAAAGTTCGCTCATGAATGTAATATTAAATCAAGAGAAATCAATAGTAACAGATATTGCTGGAACCACAAGAGATATTGTTGAGGGAGAAATTGTGTTCAACAATATTATTTTAAAATTCAAAGATACTGCAGGCATAAGGAATTCAAAAGATGTTATTGAAAAAATAGGAATTGAAAAAGCTTATGAAGAAATAGACAATTCATCAATTATTGTTCATGTTTTAGATGCAAATAAAGATGAGAGTGAAGTAGATAAAAAAATTGAATCAATGTCAAAGAATAAAATATATTTTAAGATCTTTAATAAAATGGATTTGATGAATAACGCAAGTCATGAAAAAAACAAAATATTAATATCAGCCAAAGAAAGAAATATATCTGAATTAGAAGCTGCTTTTAATGATACATTTAAAGATATAAATATTGAGTCTAGCTTCTTTTTTAATGGAAGACAAATAGCCTTATTAGAAAGAGGTAAAAATTTATTAAATGAAGCTATAAAGGCAATGAATGAAAACATGGGATTTGATGTAGTTATTATAGATTTTGTTGCAGCTTGAGAAAGTATAAAATCAATTGTTGGCGAAATAAATAAAGAGGATTTACTTGATAGTATTTTCTCCAATTTTTGTTTAGGAAAATAGAAAGGAAATATGAAAAGATATATTGATTTACATTCGCATCCACTTAAAGAATATTTTGAATTTCCAGAAATAATTATTGAGAAATCATATGAAAAGGGCATTACAAGATTATTTATTGTAGGCACAACTGTCGAAGAATCAAAAGAAGTTAAGAGTTTATGTAACAAATACAATTATGCATTTCCAATAATAGGCATACATCCAAATAGTGCAATGAATAGAAAAGATCTGGAGGAATTAAAAAAATTAGTGGACAATTCTATTGTAGGGATCGGAGAGATTGGATTTGACTTTCATTATGAAGACTCCCCTTCAAAGGAAGAGCAAGAATTTTTCTTTCGAAGACAAATAGAAATAGCTTTAGAAAAAGATATCCCCATTATTGTTCATAGTAGGGACGCAACAGAGGAAACGTTCGAATTACTTAAGGAATATAAATATAATAATCGAAATCTAAAAATAATTTTACATTCATATTCTTCTGGACCTGAATGAGTTGAAAAATTTTTATCAATTGATGCATATTTATCTTTCTCAGGAATTGTTACATTTAGGAATGCTAAATCAATGCAGGATGCCTTAAAAATAACTCCCATTAATAAACTTTTCTATGAAACCGACACCCCATATTTAACACCCACACCTAAAAGAGGTAAGATTAATAAACCATATTATGCAATTTATATTGCTAATTTCATTGCTGAATTAAAAGGAATAACTGTTGATGAACTCAATTATCAAATAAACAAAAATATTGAGGATGTTTTTGATTTGAAAAAGGAATATAATGGATAAGAAATATGCAATTAAAAGATTCGGTCAAAATTTTTTACAGGATAAAGAGATATTGAAAAGAATAGTTTCGAGCATTGATATTAAAAACAAGAATATTATTGAAATTGGCCCAGGCAAGGGTGCGCTTTCTAAATTAATTTTAGCTGAGGCCAACCAACTAGTAGCCTTTGAAATAGATTATAATTTATCAGATTTTTTGAAGTGTGAAATTAAGAATGAAAAATTTATATTAATAAATAAAGATTTCTTAAAGGTAGATCTATCCATCTATAAGGGTTATTCAATAATTGCCAATATTCCCTACAATATCACAACACCAATCTTATTTAAAATATTTGAAAATTATTCTAATTTTGATGATGTGATTTTGATGGTCCAAAAGGAAGTTGCTGAAAGAATTTGTGCACAACCAGGGACAACAAACTATGGCAAATTAAGTATTGTAGTAGCTAATTTTGCAGATGTAGAAAAATTATTTGACATAAGCTCAAAAGCTTTCTATCCAGAGCCCAAAGTGACTTCAGCAATCATTCATTTAAAAATGATTAAAAAGGAATCAGACATTGATAATGAAAGATTTCTAAATTTTATAAAAAATTGTTTTGGAATGAGAAGAAAAACATTAATAAACAATTTGAAAAATCAAGAAAATTATAATGAAAATGTAGTTAAAAAATTTCTTATTAGCAATAATCTTAATGTTGATATTAGACCTCAAATTTTAGACATAAATCAATATAAAGAATTATTTAAATTATTAAAATAGTTGTGTATCAAAGAGGCACAAAATAATTAAAATGTTAATAAAAAAATGGTTTTGTAATATAATAAATAAAAAACTAAGAATAGTAAATTCGGAGGCAACGTGTCAATAAGCAGAAAAATAGTGGAAACCTCAATTATTAATTTAGGCGAAACTCAAGTTTTAGTATGTGAAGCTGAAATGAATAGAAAAAAAGAGCTTTTTCATTTTGGGAATAGAACTTCTTTAACGATTGATGAAATTAGAACTCTAAGAGATCAATTTAAAAACAAAAAACTTTTTTCCAAAATAATTGATAATGCAGAAGGATCAATTTTCTTAACTGATACATTAACAAAAGAAGAGCAAATATTCTTAGATGCTAGATTATTGACCATTAAACAAGTTGCTTTTTTTGCTGTTTATTATAAAAATCAATTAAATGAAAAAAGTTCATTTCTTAGAATTGTGAAAAATACAGAGGATTCTTTATTTGACAATTGATTTAATATTCACGTCAAATATAACTTCCTAATAAAATTAGGTAAATTTTACAATGCAACCATTACCACCTTATCTGAATTAAAAGACAATAAAAGCGCACATATTTATGAGTCTGACATTGAGTCTGAAAGAAAAGAAACAATAAAATGAATTGAAAAAACTTTTCTAAAAGATTTTAGAGCATTTTTATTAGCAGATTGGAAGATAGCTTTAGAAAAGAATGAGGAATTTTCTGAGAAAGTTTCTAAGAAAAACGAAACAATAATATTTAATGAGTAAATATTAAGTCCCCGTTTTTTTGAAATATTTAAGGGATTGGCATAATTAATGAAGGAAATGTATAACAATGAATAATTCAAATTCTAACATAAGATTATTTGGAATGCCTAATTGTCAAAAATTAGCAAAAAAGATATCCAAAATTTCTGGAATTAAATTAGTTGGAATTAAAAAAACAACATTTGCTGATGGCGAAATGATTCTAAAATCTGTTGATACAGTTCGTAATGCAAATGTTTTTGTTGTTGGTAACACTTCTTCATCCGAATCAATAATGGAATTATTGTTATTTATTGATTCAATCAAAAGAGCGAGCGCTGGAACAATTACTGTTATAAATTCATATTATGGTTACTCTAGACAGGACAGAAAAGCAAAACAAAGAGAACCAATAGGTGCTAGATTGATGGCAAATATTCTTGAAGTTGCAGGAGTAAATAAACTTATAACAGTTGATTTACATAATCCATCAATCCAAGGTTTTTTTAATATCCCAGTAGATGATTTAAGATGATCTATAAGTTTAGCTAGTTATTTAAGTGAAACAAGTGGTAATCTTAAATTTTCGATTGTCTCTCCAGACCATGGAGGAGCAGTTAGAGCAAGAGTTTTGGCAGAATTAATATCCCAGACAGTAAAGATAGCTATTATTGATAAAAGGCGTACTGGTGCAAATAAAAGTGAGATTCTTGGAATACTTGGGAATGTCAGAGGCAAAAATATAATCATTATAGACGATATCATCGATACTGGAAACACCATTTTGAAAGCTGCTGAAGCATTGAGAAAAGAAGGTGCAAAGAAAATATACATTGCAGCGACTCATGGTTTATTCACTAAATCATTTGATAGTTTTGAAAAATCTGAATTTATTGATAAGGTCTTAGTTTCGGATTCAATTGAAAAAGTATATGACATAAAATCTAAGAAATTAAAAATTATCTCATTAGCTCCATTAATTTCTGATGTCATTAAAGCATCAATCGAATCAAAATCCATTTCTCAAGTCTATGAAAAAATAAAAGTAGAAAATGACCTATAAAGAAATGACTTTTGAATTAATCGGGAGGAAAGAAGATATTTTTTCTGATTTAGAAAAATATGTTAATTTAATTGAAGAAACTAACAAATCATTTAATTTAACTGGCTTTAGTGGTGATTCACTTTGACATGAAGGTATTTATCAATCGATTCTTTTGATGAGATCGTCATTTGAGTATACTAAAAATAAAAAAATGCTTGATATAGGATCTGGAGTCGGCTTTCCCTCTATCCCCTTTCTTATATATAAAAGAGATTTCGATTTATATATCTCTGAACCAAACCAAAAGAGAGTTAATTTTTTAAAAATGGTTAATCAGAAACTATCTTTAAATATCAAATTCATTGTTGAACGAATTGAAGATTATAATGAAACTGAAGTGTTTGATTTAATAACCGCAAGAGCAGTAACATCTCTCAAGAATTTAATAGAAATATCCTCAAGAGTAGGCACTATTAATGCGGAATATTCATTTTTAAAGGGTCCAAAAGTATATGAGGAATTAAATGATGCAGATTGAATAATAAATGAATTATCATTAAAAATTCATATCTATAAAATTAATATTGGTGAAAATAGTTTCAATTTGAAAACACATTATATTTGTAAATATACAAAACTACAGACCACTCCCCTGAAATACCCAAGACCTTGATTATTAGTTAATAGAAAATAACATTATATGATACAATTTTATATATTTATAATATAAGGAATCCAAGTGAACAAGCTCTTTAAAGAAATCTTAAAATCATTTTCTAAAACTAAGACTCTTTTGATCGGTCTTATTGTTTTAATTTTTCTCTCTTCTGGAGTTTTCACTCTTTTGAGTGATGTTAACCAAAATTATAATAATCAATTCGATGATTATAAAAGAATTTCTAAAATTCATGATTTAACTGTTGATACTGAAATAGCTGCTACTGGAGAAAGGCCTTCTAACCCATATATTCCCGGAGAGGCTCAAGAGAAGATTGAATATACTTCAGTAGAAAGTATTATCGATACAAAAAAAGCAATAAGATTCCCTAAAAATGAAATAGAAATCTATAAAAATGAGGGTTATATTAAAATATCTAAACTTTCGATTTTTGGTTCAGAAGCTAATCCTAATTATCTTAAAGTAAAAGATTTATATAGATTCATGGAAACTAATAGAATCGCTGACTCAGTAGATTTAAATACGGGATTAGTAGAATCGAAAAATTTTTCATCAACACCACTTCAAGAATATATTAGTCCTGGAATCCTAATACCTAATTCTTACGTATTAAAAGCAACTGATAAAATAACAAATTTCAAAATTGATAATAATAATATCAAATTGGGTGATTTAGTAACTGTTGTTCCTGGATCAACGTCTATATTGGCTGGAACGACCAATGATAGATTAACTAATGTCAAGGGTTTCTTTATTAATGCAAGTACACATGAAGCAACTATTTCACAATCTAAGAAAGAAACTTGAGAAAAACAAGGACTATTAATTACTATTACTCCTGAACAAACTGCCAGATTACTTGGTTTTGTAAGAGATAATGAAGGTCGTGGTTCAATATATAAAGTTGATGATAATTTAAGTCAAAGTGGAGTTTTTGCAATTGAACGTCCTTCTGGTTTATTTGGAAAATGAAGACTTCAAAAATCTATGAATAAAACCATAATAAATGGTGGTTTTTCGATCAATGTTAATAATACTGTAACTAATGATATTCATAAAAACTACATAAATCAATTCTTTATTTTTGATCAAAATTTCATAATTCCTAATTCATGAATAGCTTTAGAGAAAACAACATATGAATATGAGAGATATTATTCAAAACTAAATTATGATTTCTCTAATAATGGAACCAATAATAATTTATGAACAAAAAATTATAAAGATTATATGAATAAAATAAGTCAAAATCCCGAAGATAAAGACTATCTTTCTAAATTGTCATTTTGAAAGAAAACACAAATAATAGAAATTGTTGAAAATGATAGAATAACGGTTATTAATCCTAGTGAAACAATACGAATTTCACAATTAATTTCACCTGATGATTTGAATAGAAGATTAGTGAAAAAGACTTCTAAGATTAACAGTCCAAGATCACCCGCCACCACTAATTTAAATGAAAATTCTATTTTATGAATAGAAAGAGAAACTGGTTTTATTCCCCAATCAGATATTGATTTAATATTAAAAGATTTTAATGGAGAGACAGCAACTAAATTCAGAAATATTCTTAACAACACTAATGCCAAAAATGAGAGAATTCAAATGATTGATAATGGTGCGAAAACTATTGCACAAGAAGCTCTATATCAAGAGATTTTAACACTAGTGGGAGATATCAACAACATTGCATTAAGAGAAAATATTACAACATCAGGATTTTTAGATGGTGTTGCTAATACTTTTCACTTTGTAAATGTTGGTAATGAAAATAAAGAAATAAAATTAAATAATGACATACTAATAGAACAAAATGTTGGTAAATTGTATAATGAGGAAACAACTAAGTCCTTACTATTTGAACTTAGCTCAAAAGATGACATAAGTAGCTCGCAAGTTCCAGAAACATATATTTTCAAAATACTTGATGTTATGTTTAGTGGAATGAGTGTTGACAAAAATTTCATTAATCCAATAATAACTTTCGAAGATTATGAATACACTCCATACAATAATTCCTTAAATAGAAACAACAATAAAGCATTAAAAAAGACTAATGCTAAAATAGTAAGAATGCAGGATTCATCTGGAAACATTATCGGAGTCACAAAACAAGCCCCAAATTCAAATGAATCAAATGGTAAATTTTATCTTCTTAAGGAAAAAATAATAGACGGTAAGAAGAAATGAGTTTCTGACAAACCCCTTAATTTTAATGGTAGTGATGAAGATTTTCAAAAATATATTTTGCTTAAGAATTTAAATTTTGCCGATACAACATCATTAGGTAATTTTAGAAGTATCGTTGGTCCAAATGGTTGAGCAAAAAGGAATATTAATTACGAGAATAAATATTCAATACCATTTCAAATACTAATACCTAATTCAGAGATTATTGATAATTGACAAGAATCAAATAACTTTAATGTATTCAAAGAGAAACTTATAAATTCATTGACATCAGTGGTTGAGCCATTAATTTCACCAAGAAACTTAGAAATACTTATTTCATCAGCAACAGCATCTTTTTCTAAAAATGGTTTTGCAGATGTTTTATCATTCCCTTCCAAAATCGAAAATAGAAAACTACAAAAAACAATATTTGGTATTTTCTATGAAGGGGCCATCCAAAGCGAGGATTCATTTTGAAATGAATTCATCGATGAAATATTGGGAAATATTATTAAAGAAGCTGAAATAGATCCAAACTATCTTGATGGACAAATTGAGAATATTGATAATCTATTAAAATTGATAATGGGAAGTGAATTAAATCTTTCATCAATTATCAAATTTATAAATAGTCCCAAGGAATTATTGATCGGATTAAGAAAGATAATTTCTTCAATAAATATTGATGAAACTATTATTACTGTTTGAAACAAATTCTATGATGTTGAAATTGACAAATATCGTGTAATTGGTATTGGAGATGTGCTACCTATCCTTTTAGATAATATTAGTAATGATTCAACTAATCCAAATGCAGGTTTCAAATTAGGTTTAAAACAAATAATAAATCAAGTTAATTTTTCAAAAGTTATTAAATATGTAAAAGAAAGTACTCTTGATCCTGAATCTTTAGAACTATTTGGACCCATTTTAGAACAATTAAATAGTAATTTAGGAAAACCTGATGCAGACCCTAATGACGATTATATTAATATAAACATAGGATTTTCTAAGATAATTGATTTAATTGATATAAATGCTTTTAGTTTAAGTGTTTCAAAAAATTCTATTTTAAGAAGTTTTTGAATAAATAATATTGATGGCGAAGATCAAGAATATATAATTAATTCTATTTCCATTTCTGGAATATTCGCATCTTTATTGAGTTCATTAGGTAAAAATAATGATAATGATTTAGCACTTCATAATGCTATGATTGAAATGCTAAATATTTCAAGTAAAACCGAATTCGAAGGATTCCTTGGCCTTGGTCTTTATCAACCTGTCTCTGACCCTAATAAATTAGATATTAGAGATTTACAATCCTTATTAAAATCTAAAACTCCAGAACTTAATGACCTAAAAGCATCACTTGAAATATTATCTATTGATCTTACTAAACCCGGATTCTTCTTAGAACCTGAATCAGTAGTCGGGACATATTTAACAAATTATATTTTTGATTTTGCTGGTGATATCAGCATCCAGAATGAAGAAATTAAGAAAAAAGTTGATACATATTTAAAATTTATGAATGAAACAGAATTTATTAATTTCGATCCTAATCTAATTATTTCTGGGTCAAATACACTAGGTGGCAACATTAACAATACTTCACAGTCTAATTCATTGGCTGATAAATTTATTAATATGATTCATCCAAATACTAGACCATCAGCCGGAGGTTTATTAGATACTGTGATGACACAGGTTTATAATGAATTCTACAATGAAAATAATTTACTTCAATCGAGAGATATGACTACCGAGATTCTTGGGTTTTATTCATTTTGAATGAAATTCTCAGAATTAAATCTTAATAGCAAAGCAACAACAACAACCGACCAAGTTGTTGATCAAGTAAAATTCCTAGTTAATAAAACTTTTGATACTAACTCAGACATTGGAAAAATTATTAACGGCACTTCTAAATCATTTATCGGAACAGGAATGAATTACAAAATTCTAGATGGGTTTTCAAATGTTAAAGAAACAGCTCTTAAATTAGCTAATCTATCAATCGAAGTATTGATTGCAAATGGTCTTTCAAGAGAAGTTATTGATCATTATTTTGGGCATGATGGTGAAAAACTAAAAATAAACAATAACACAATTGTACTTGTTTCGGCACTCTCTTCAATAATAAATGTTCAAAATGCTTCAGATTTAACAAGAGCTAATTTGATAACTGAGGATTTTGTAAAATTCTTTTTACCAGCAGATAGAGATGAAGCAAATACAATGCTAACAATGGGACAAAGAACATTAAATACATTATCAGGATCAACAAACACAATTATTGAAAGCCTAGGAATTTCTAGTGTTATTTTAAATCCTTTTAGTGCAGTATTGAATGCACCAACACTATTATGATTCACTGTTAATCAAGGCGCAACTAGTTTAAATGCTGATGGAAACCTTTCTTATATTATTAGAGATAAATTATATAAATTTGACTCTACGGAAAACTCGGTAGGAATCGGTTACGATGGTTTCAAAGGATTGATTGATTTACTTATAGGAGAAGAGATATATATTGACAAACCAAACGATATGGATGAATTTATTGCACTATCGTTAGATAAGGATTATTTAGAATATTTATCAACAAATACATTCCAAGATTCAAATATCTTTGGAGTTAATATTTCAGATGTTTTATTAGCTGGTGTTGGTTCATTTGTTGAAACAAGAACAGATGATTTTCAAATTGTTATTTCAGATGTTGGATCTTATCTAGTCAAAGTGAATGAAGCATATTTAAATGCTAATAATAAAAGTATTTATGATTTAACTGTTAATGATGCGCCTCAAGATTCCATTCAAATGCAAACACTCCTTAATTCACTAGAAGATAAATATAAAATTAATGTTAATGGTTTGGAATACTTAATAATTGGAACAGATTCAACAGTTGATTATTTATATCCCGTAACGGATTTTAATAATATTCAAGTAGATACAAAATCTCAAGCAATTCTTTATGTTAACCAAACAGGTTTTGATAGAGCTAGAGAATCAAATGCCAATTCAACAATCAATAAATATTTCTTGATTGTTGCATCACCAACAATCTCTCCTGTTGATTTAAGGAATCAAATTAATAAATATATTTATACAAGTTTAACTGGCTTAAATAATTATGATGAATTATCAAATCAAGAAAAAAACAACCCTGCTTATAAAAAGGCTTATTTATATAATGAATCAAATCCTTTTAACCCTGAAATATCATTAAGAGTGCAAACAATTGAAACCTTAATTAATACAATAAATAAAGCAAACTCATTTATTTCAATGACTCTATTATTACTAATAGGTTTAGTTACAATCTTTGTAATTAAAAGATATATCTCTTCTAGATCAAAAGTTCTTGGAATCCTAAAAGCACAGGGATATAAATCAATTCAAATTGCAATTTCAATATGTACTTTCGCATTGATTGTTTGTTTCTTTGGAGCAACATTCGGATATATTGCAGGTCATTTCTTACAATTGCCAATGATGCATATTTTCTCAAATTATTGAACACTCCCAATTGCAGAAACGAGTTTTAATATAATCTCTTTATTAGTTACTGTTTTAATGCCCCTAGTTGGATTAATTTTACTAACAATTATTACTACATTATTTTTATTAAGAGTTAAACCTACAAAGTTAATGGATGGATCATTCCAATTAAATAATTCTAAAGTTGCTGGAACAATTCAAAAGAAATTTCAATCTACAAATATTAAGTCTAAATTTACATTATCACTCACACTTAATTCAATTTGGAAATTAATATCATTATTAGTGTCGCTTGTTTTCACTGTAACAATAATGAGTTTCTCGTTTGCATCCCAAAATGCTTTTGGTAATGCTGTTACAAAAACATACAAGAATAGAAATTATAATTACAAAATAGATTTAATTACTCCTACGCTTGAAGGAGGAGCAATAACTACTTTAGATAAACAAGATATTAATAATTTATTATATGTGCCAGTGGGTAATCCAAATGAAGGAGCAACATATTTAGCTGATTATTTTGCACCTGGACCAAATAGTGTCATAAATCCTGTCCTACTAAATGGCACCCATCCTAATGGTCAACCTTTAGATAATGATAAGCATATTGTTTCAAAATCATCTTTTGATTTAATTGTTAATATAGGTGGAATTGAAACTAATGTTTGAAATTCATTATTTAATTCAATGCCAGATTCACAAAGAGCAAGTGTTGTATCGGGTTCACAATCTGCTGCTAAGTGATTAGAGTGATCTCAAGGCTTAGTAAATTATGGTAAGGACAATGAAGCTAAACTTAATGATCATGGGGATAAAATACCATACTTTAAATATGTTATTAATCAAGAATCACCTGAGGAATCAAGATTCGTTTATAGAAATATCAATGAAACATCAAATGAATACTTCCGTCAAGAAATAATCATTTCTGGTGAAGAATCAAATATTAGAGAAGCATATAGAGAATTTCTTGTCGAAGCATATAATAAATCATTGAATTATAATAGAGAATCACCTCAAGATGACGAGCCAGAATTTGTAAAGGATTATTTCCTAACATTTGGTAGTGTGATTTTTGATGCAGAAAAGAATGAAAAATTCTCATATGCTAATACTGTGGGGAAAAATGACGAAAGCTTTAATCCAATAATTAATGGCTACGATAAGGATTCCTCAAATGTTCAAATAATTGACAAAAAACAAAATAATTTATTACATTTAACTTCCAAAATTTGAAATGAATCATCATCAAAAGAAATAGTTCCAGTTATTATAAATCATGTTGTTAAGGACAAAAGAAATCTTAATATAGGTTCTAAAGTTGAATTAACTGTTTTAAATACAACTAACAGATTTACGGAATCAATTAAACAGAAACTTAATAATTTAGGTGCTTCATTGGAGCCAAACAAAAAACTTACATGAACATTCGAAGTGGTAGGAATCAATGAAACTTTTATAAATGAAGAATGAACAACTTCACAAGAAATAATAAACCACATTACTTATTTAGATGAGTTAGACCAACCCGATGATGGAACCCCCTTTAATGGAATTTTATCTAATGATGAAACTCCTAGACAAGTAAATGAATCTCTTGGATTGTATACAGAGAATGGATATTGATCTGCAAATGAAAAAATTGATTTATTCTCTGAGAACATCTCAAATGAACAGCAAGAAAAAAATAAAAATATTTTTAGAGAATTATTCTACAAAGTAAATCCTTCTACACCTACAATAATTAATAATTCGGTTTTTGCCAAAACTTTAAGAATGATTTCAGGCCAAAATTTATCTCATTCCGAAGAATCTAATTTAATAAAATTATTCTTGGATATTGATCCTAATATTCAATTATCACAAGTATTAAATCCCGGCAATGAAGTTATTGTTAATAAATCATTAGAAAAATTTTCTGAACTATATAATAGTAATAATATTTTAGGCCCTTCATTCAAAGGTATACAATCAAAGAATATCGAATCAGGTTTTATTTCTAATACTACGGATTCAATAAATTCTGTGAGTGCGGTTGTTATCATTCTATCATTATTAATATCAGTAACCATACTTATTATGATATCTTCATTGATAGTTAATGAAAATGAACGGAATGTTGCTATATTTTCTATCTTAGGATATAACAATAGAGAAAAAGCAATCTTATTCTTCTCCCTATATATTCCAATAATTATATTGGCGATTCTATTATCCATTCCACTTACAATGGCTTTAATATCTTTCTTTAGTGCTTTTGTTAATTCATCGATTTTAATATCACTAGGTATCTCAATTAGAGCAACTGATGTATTAATTTCAACATTATTTGTTTCAGCAATATTTGGTTTCTCATCACTTATTGCTTGGTTTGGATTAAATAGAATTAAACCAATAGTATTATTAAAAGAGGGAGATTAAAATGGGTAAAACACAATTAAATAAATTCTTAGAAATCGAAAAAACTGCTGATTTATTAGGTTCCAAAATGCAGAAAATCAATTTTAAAACAAAATTAGAAATTCAAAAGGCAAACAATGTTAAGAGAAGTAAAAGAAATGATCCTGATCATGCATTAATAAATCATGAAGGAAACATTATTGATATTATTAATGTTAGTAAATATTATGTATCTGGCGGAAATAGTACAAGAGTTTTATCAAATGTTAATTTATCAATAAAAAGCGGTGAATTTGTTGTACTTTTTGGTAAATCTGGTTCTGGGAAAACAACACTATTAAACCTAATGTCAGGATTGGATAGACCTACAACAGGTAATCTAATTGTTTGTAACCAAAACTTGCCATATTTATCAAATAATGAACTAACCGCTTTTAGAAGAAAAAATCTTTCCTTTATATTTCAAAGTTATAATCTACTAACTAATTTAAGTGGATATGATAATGTTCAAACAGGCGATTATTTACAAAAAGATAAATCCAAAAAAAACAACATTAGAAAAATGTTTGAAGATTTTGATTTAGTTGATGTAATCGATAAATATCCTTCACAAATGTCTGGAGGGCAACAACAAAGAATTTCTATTTTAAGAGCATTAGCTAAAAATAGTGAAATTATTTTTGCTGATGAACCCACAGGAGCTCTAGATATTAAAACAAGCAAGATAGTAATGGAACTATTACAAAAAATAAATATAGAATTAGGTAAAACAATTATTATGGTATCTCATGATCCAGGTGTCATTAAATATTCGACAAGAGTAATTGAATTGTCCAAATCAAGAATAATTTCTGATTCAAATGGTAGTCTTGATAAATCATTAAATGACTCTCAATATGAAGATTCTCTAGAAATACAGCTCGATGCAATATAAAACATTAATCCTTTTATTATTTAAGTTTTTTGGCCAATTTTTGATAATCAAAATGCTTAGTTTTGATTTGAATCCCATTACTTCATTCATTTCCATATCTTGCATTTAGAAATGAATTCGATTCCTTCATTATTTTTGTCTCAACTCCCAAAAATGAAATATCTTCTACAATAAATGTAATATTTGGAAACCAATTTTTAACGCTTGATTCGTTTAATGAATTGATTGCAAAAAACCCACGATAATCTTCACTAAATAAAGAGTCATAAAATTCATTATGTTCAATAGGTTTGCATAATTTAGATAATAACATGAATAGAAAAAACACAAGTTTTGTTGCTACATTATAACCCTGACGAAAAGTTAAATAATTGGAATAATTAAATTTCATTCTATTTTTGAATGTATTAAATTTTTTAATCTTTTCTATCTTAGTTGGCACAATAATTATTATTTTTATAAACCTATTAACATCTTTTATATAGAAAAAAGGACTCGAAAGAAAGAAGTAATCATTAACTGAGCAATCGATTACATTATTAGGATAATTTTGTTGAAGTAATGTGTAGCTTTCCTTTGTCATAAAAATTTCTAAAATATCTGAATTGATAAAATAATCATTATTTGTTTTTGAACTTAGTAAGGTATCATTTGCTAAAGAATATCACAACTTGTTTTCATTACAAATTAATACAAACTCTGTAAAAACTTTTTTATATTCATCTTTTATATCTTGACTCATAATGTAATTATTATATTAATAAATTACTCCATATATATTTTTTAGTACAAGAAATTTTAAAAATGATATAATTTTTATAAATTTGGTAACAAAGGATTTTAACAGTCTAGGAGATTTTTAATGGCGAAAGAAAAAAAAGAAAAAAAAGAAAAGAAGACTTCCACAAATAAAAAATCTTTTTCGCAAAGAATAACCGGAATGAATACTACATCTGATATTTCTTATGGTAATGTTGTTGTTAATCCTAAGGATAAAAGAGTAAAATGACTTTTTGGTGCTTCAATTTTTTCTCTGCTAGCTATTGGAATCGGGGTTCCTTTAGGGGTAGCTGGTGTTCAATATGTTGCTGATAAACCATATTCACCTGAAACAGAAGTTTATCCAGGTGGTCCTACTGTAGGAGATATAGTTGAGGATAGTAAAGACAAGGAAAAAATTGATAGAAATGCTGAGAGAATTGAAACCATCATTGTTAAGAAACTATATAATGAAGAGAGAGATGCTTACTTAGCATTTGAAGCATTTGTCAATAATACTAAATATAGAGGTACTTCTAATAAAGTTGGACCAACAACATTTGGTGTTGACGTTTCTAAATCATATGATGACATTTGGAAAGGTCAAGAAAAAGAATTGAACAATGCCAAAAGAGCAATTAGAGAATCATTCCCTTTAGATTGAGCTAAGAAATGAAATGCAGAATTAAAGTCTGATAAATATGGTAATTCTAACACTGACAAAGAAGCTATTGATTTCTTAACAAAGAATAAAGTGAAAGATGCCGCCTTTGCAAGATTCAATACTGCTGAGATAAATACTACCTCTTGAACCCAAGCTGATTTATCTTTGCAAGCGAAACAAAATATAACTTATAAGAATGATGCTGGTGAAGAAAAAACTATCCCTGCCGGAACACAAATGTTTTCCACTTCATTTTTAAATCCAAATGGAGGTAATATTGCTATACCTTCCGACAGAGATCCAGTAACTCCATCTTCAGAGATTAAGATTGCAGTTTACCAAACCAAATCTTATGTTTTAGAACAAAGAAATCCATTAAATCGTTTACCACAGTTGTACAATGATTATTTTAAGTCTGCGAACATAAGTAGTGTTGCAATTCCCTTTTTACAAAATGAAGATAATTCAGAATTTGAATTATCTGTTACACAAGATTTATTAATAAATCTATTCACAATATCTAGAGCTGAAAATGGAGATCTTGTTATACCTTTCAATACAATTTCAAATTTTAAAGGTGCAAATACATCTTCTAATACTATAAGAAGGGATTATGATAAAACTATCATAAACACTCTTACCCAGTCATCCTCAGAAACAATTAGTACACGAAAACCAGCTACTACTGGTTCAAGCTTGGGTTCCTCACAAGTCACACCTTTATCAACCTTAATTAAAAGTGAAGAAAATGAGGCAAGAGCATTCCATGTTGCTGCCATTTCTGCTATGACTGACCCTACTCCTGATGTTGGTTTATTTAAAGCGAAAGAATCTAATCCAATCAATAAATTCTTAATATCAATTTTAAATATGAATAATACCACTAATCCAGGAGTATCGCCTAGAATATTAAATCTTGTCGAATTTTTAAATACTCAATTAGAACCCAATTATATACCAAATCCTATAATTCCAGGAGAAGAAGAAGTCGAATTTATCGCACTTAAAAATAATATTGACCTTTTTAAATACAATAAAGAATTAAGAACAAAAATAAGAGATATTAATACGTCTGATTTTAGTAATACTTTTAATAAATTACTAACTGATTCCTTTTATGATGCTAATCCATATAATGGTTTTGTAGGCGTCCCAATTGCTCCCGATGTTAATGATGTTCCTAAAAAATGAACCGTTTATAAAATAGATGTTGACACATATTTATATGTAGATGCAAAAGGATTACAGATATATAATATTGAGCACCTAATAGGTAATACTTCAACTAATCCTGCGTTAGAAATGCTAAGAATCGATATACAAAATACGATAGATGTTGCTAACAACCCTGATCAAGTTATCTTGTATAATGTTGCTGATCAATATAATAATATTGCCACTTCAGAAATAATTAATAAAATACTTATTGAAGAAGAAAGATTGTTTGTTATTGATGAATTAGTT
The DNA here is from genome assembly GCA_051653325.1 of Metamycoplasmataceae bacterium. Taxonomy (GTDB): domain Bacteria; phylum Bacillota_I; class Bacilli_A; order Mycoplasmatales; family Metamycoplasmataceae; genus UBA710. The sequence goes on along the minus strand of JBOFVX010000033.1, from coordinate 54,280 downwards.
GCTGAAGGTGAGACTTTAGCTATGGCAATTCAAATTGTTAATGAAGTTTATGATGATTTAATTAATAATATAAACAACACAATAAACCCTGATGTGAAAAATGCTCTAGAAGGATTATCAACATTTATTGAGGAATTAATCAAACCTATGAATAGTTATGATTTTTATGAAGTTACTGACCCAACCACAGGAGTAATTAACATTAAATTTATGAATAATTCACAATATGAAAATCCAGGTCTAGATGGTTATTTACTAATTGAATCACAATTTGATGATAAGTTGCGTGCATTGATTTCAATAGAAGCCAATAAAACATTACCTTTCACACAAGGTGCAAGAGGTAGAAAATAATGATGTTTCTAAAGAAGATGTTTTTGATGTCATCATCAATAGTGGCTTTACCTTTAGCCGCAACAGCATTAATTTCATGTTCAACAGTTAATTCATTGGACGATAATTTAGCACAACAATTAGAGAGTTTAACTTCTAAGTCTGCAAAAGAAGTTTATATTAATTTCTGAGCTAGAGATGCTTATGCTGAACTGTATTTGAAATCACAAGTTCCAACAGCTGATGTTAATTCGGAGACTTTCAAAAGAGACAAAGAAATAATTAAGGAATATTTATTAGATCTTAAACCAATTCCTTCATCAGTGATAATTAATGGAAAAACAGGAGATGAAATTTCAACTGAAATCTTTAATCATTTATTTTATGCATATACCTTTTACACAGCATGAAAAACATCAAGCGATGTGAATTATTTCAGAGAACAAAAACAAATTTGAGTTGAGGATAATTTATCATTAGGAAATGAAACCATTTTTGCAGATTTTCAACCAAAATTTGCCTATTCAAAACAAACAACAACACCAGAACAATTTAACAAAGATTTTAATTTACTTTATAAAATTGTTCAAACCGGGATTCAAACACAATTATTAAATATGACTATTGCTGAATTTTATTTTACAGCTTCAACTAATGATATGATACAAAGAGGTACTGATTACAACAAAATAATTGATGGTAATATAAATACATTGGAATATTGAAACACGACAAGTTTTGATATAAACAGTCCAACTTATTTTTTAGAGAAATATCTAGTGGAAAAAACGCCAAGAATAAGATGAAACTTTAGTTCAGAAGAAAGAAGCAAGATTGAAAATTGATCTAATAGAAAAATAACATCTCCTAAAGATTATATGGAATTATGAAAAGGAGAACAAGTAGGTACTACTTCATCTCCTAAAAGAATTTTTTCACCTGATTTATTAGTGACCTCAGAAGATACACTACTTAACAATAATGCCCTAAATTTTTATGGTTATAATTCTTCAATCGAAATTTCATCTACATCTGGAAGTGGAGCTTTAAGTACAAATGAAGATGCTATTAGAAGATTCGGAAAAGAAACATCAGGTCTATATAATTATGAAACCAATCAATTTGTGTCTTATGATACATTAGTAAAAAGAAAGAAAATTGAAGATTTAGGTCCAAATGCTTATCTTCCTAGAATGTCAATTAGAAATAATACAGATGTGACACGTAAGAAATCAGAACAAATATTAATTAGTGATTTAATTATTGGTGAAAATGATAATTCCTTCGACAATAACAATATTTATGAAGAGGGATTAAACGTATGAAAGATCTTAGATATTACTCCAATATTAAGCTCTACTCAACAGTCAATAGAATTAAAAATGACATATAGTTATATGCAGGTTGATGGTTTTGTTGATTACCCATATAATGTGATCGTTACATGAAATCAAACAAGTAATCCAACCCAAGCTAATATTGTTTCTGAATTATCAGAGACATTATATTTCAATAATATTGATACAAAGACACCATTTGGTAAACAACAAGTATATGGTATAGATCCTATTGTTGAAAGCAAATTAAATGTTTCTTATTATATAAGATTGTTGCCAGAATTTAATTGAGAAGTTGATGGAAATGGTGTTAAGGAAGTTAAAGAAATTAGTGGTGAATCAAAAGCAATTGGTAAATTTACAATGGAAGGAACCCCTTGAGATAAAACTACCTCTCCAAATAATTTAAGGCAATTGGCATTCTCTTTATACTTAAATGATGATGAAGAATTATTGAAAGAAATTAAATCTTACTTAGTTCTAAATGATGTGTCTATTAGACCGGGTAAAATAAAAGAAGTAAACGATATATTAAAGGATTTAGGAATAATTCACTTAGACAAGAAACCTAATTATGCAACTCCTAAACTTAAAAATGAAAGCAAATAATGGAGAAACTATTTCTTGATATTATTAATAAAAAAATAAAAGCCAAAATTCTTTTTGAAAATAAAAGAGTAATTGCTTTTTATACAATTGAACCCATACAAAATGGTCATTTTCTTGTTGTTCCTAAAAAATACTCAAGAAACCTAATAACTATTAAAGATAAAGATTTAAAATATTGTTTTTCTATTGCTAGAAAATTAGCATTAAAAGAAATCAAGAAATTAAATGTTGATGGCTTTAAAATAATTGTAAACAATGAACATTCTTCTGGGCAAGAAGTTTACCATACACATATACATGTTATCCCATCACCAATTATAAAAAAAACCACTAAAAAATAAGAAGTGTTAAATAATTTTCTTTATTATCTTTTTTAGCTCGTGAACAAAACTGCTTTTTCCATTAGTATAAATAATATTCTTGGCCAAGTCTTTAATAATAGGGTCTGAAGTTTCTTTCGCATAAGATTTCTTAATATTTTTCATTAATTCAAGATCAGTTATTGAATCACCAAAACAATAAATATTATCTTTTTTTAATCCATATAGCATCCCAATAGTTTTGACACCTTCATATTTGTTTACACCATCTAAATTAATATCTATAGTAATATTTGATGATATTCTAAATAAATAATCCGAACTATAAAATTTTTGCAAGTAATCTAATAATGCAGATATTAAATTAGGGTTCACTATCAAAGTAAGTTGAATTACCTCACTCTTTTTGACTGTCATGACTGGTGCATGATTAGGAAAATATAATATATATTCCATTTTAGCCTTTTCAGATAATCATTCATCACTTTTTAAAAAATTAATATATGAATCAATATAAATTTTTTTACTAGTAATTATTTGAACAGCTCCCCCTATTAACTTAACATCTCTTAAAATGCTATTAATAAATTCAAAACTTATTGTCTTTGAAGTTTTTAAAAGTTCCTTCTTAATATTATCAACCAATATTGCTCCATTGTTGGCAACGAAAAAATGGTAGTAATTTTTAATTGGTTCTAGTTCTTTCAATAATTCGCTATAACCCCTATTACTAACAATGGCAATTAAATTATTGCTATCATATATGTTTTTAATTTCGTTTATTATACCTTCATCAATAACACCCTTTTTATTTAACAAAATACCTTTTAGGTTAAATACAAAAAGCTTAGTGTTTTTATATTCTGTATCATTTAGAACTACATCTTGTTCTTCATATGTGGAAATAGTAATACCTCCCTAATCGAAGTTTGACCTGTAAATAACATAACTAATCTATCAATTCCTATTCCACACCCACCAGCAGGAGGCATTCCATATTCTAAGGCTTCTACAAAGTCTCAATCAATATCATTTGCCTCTTCATTACCAGTCTTACTCTCTATAAGTTGATTTTCAAATCTTTCTAGTTGATCAATAGGATCACTTAATTCTGTAAATATATTTGCATATTCTCTACCATTTATAAATAGTTCTGCTCTTTCAGTGAAGTTTGGATTTTCACTACTTTTAACAGCAAACGGAGATATTTCAATTGGGTGTCCATATACAAATGTAGGGTTAATTAATGTATTTTCAATTTTTTCTTCAAAAATCAGATTAATCAAATGCCCCTTTCTATAAAAAGGCTCAATTTTTCAACCAGATTTTACAACAAAATCCCTTATTTTCTTTTCATCAGCATTCTTAACATCAAATTTAGTGATCTTGGAAACAGCTTCACTCATTTCAATTACATCAAATTTCTTAGAGAAATCTAATTTAACACCTTGGTATTCAAATTTTTCTCTATTAAGCATTCTCCCTATTGATCTAAATAATTCTTCTGTGTAATTCATCATTTGTCACATATCAGAATTAGCTTCATAAAATTCAATAGTAGTGAATTCAGGATTATGAGTAGAATCTATTCCTTCATTTCTAAATAATCTACCAATTTCATAAACTCTCCCAAGGTCACCAACAATTAATCTTTTTAATGGCAATTCAGTTGCGATTCTTAATGATAATTCCATATCCAAAGCGTTATGATGAGTTGTGAATGGTTTTGCTGCTGCTCCACATGAAACAGTAGACAAGATAGGGGTGTCAACTTCCAAGTAACCTCTATCATCAAAAAATTTTCTAACACCTTTAATTATTTTTGTTCTATCAATAAATATTTGTCTAACATTCTCGTTAGCAATTAAGTCCACATATCTTCTTCTATATCTTTCCTCTACATCAACAAGACCATGAAATTTTTCAGGTAAAACCTTTAAAGATTTGGATAATAGTTTCAATTCAGATAATTTGATTGCCAATTCATTTGTCATAGTTTTCATAAGAGAACCTTTTACTCATATAATATCCCCAATATCTAAATCTTCCATAAATTTGAAAATTTTTTCATTTATTTTATTATTAATATAAAGTTGAATAAAAAAATTCTCTAGCTTTATTTCAACAAAAGGGCCTCTCTTAAACATTATTCTTCCGTATGTTGAAACTATCTCATTTTTCTTTTCAAGTTCTTCTTTAGTGGATGATGAAAATCCATCATTCAAATCCTTGATAGTATGCGTTATGTCTTGTCTTTTTAGGTAGTTCGCGATGCCTTTATTTTGATTATCCAATATTTTTTTTCTCCGAATATTCTCTTGCTCTGTGAATTTCCTCATTCTTGAACCCTCCTAAATTTATTAGTTTAATTATAATATAATTTTAATCATTTAAAATATTTAAATAGTAACCCGATGATATTATCATTACCCTACTAAAAATGATAATAAATAGAGGCATTGTGAACAAAATGTTGAAGAAAATAATAGGTCAATTTATCAAGAATGACCCCACCCAATTTCTATCGGTTCATCAAAAATAACCTGCCATAATATGTAGGAATAATTTAATCATTCAACAAACAATAAATATCATTGAAATTATGATAATTCTAATTGATTTATTATAATTCTTAATACTCATATAATCATATATTTGATTTCCAAACAACATGGGAAAAAAACATCATATTGCTAAGAAGTATTCTACAAATCCCTGTCAGATATTAATAATGAAAATATTTGGAGCAATTATCAAAATAAGTGGAGTGAAAACGAAAAATATACTTCTAACAGTAAAAGATTTTAGGATAATTAATCCAAATGAAAATGGAATGATAAAAAAACTTATTGTATAACCCATCAATATTGGAAAAAAGGAAAAAAGTAAATTCAAAATAGTTATTGATGTCATTAAAATTCCTGCAAGAGAAATATCTCTTATAACTAGTTGTTGTTTCATGTTTCTTAATTATAACTTATTCATTTTATTATGTATAATATTTTTAAATGAATAAAAATAAAAATGATTATGAAGAAAACAAAGACATAGCTCATAGTACAAAAAACTATAAGAAACTTTTAAATAATTTGTTAAACATTTCAATCAATGACCCTTGCCTTTTCTCTAATATAAACAATATTGACTCATTTGATATAGCAAAAAAATTTGGTAATGAATTTTTTGACAAAGTTATCATTAATGAATACTTCTTAATTTCTCTAAAAGCTAGCGATGTAATATCTTTCATAAATAAAATTAGAGAAATAACAGAAGTGGCTGAAATCAGCGAACTTTATAAATCTTTTAATGAACCTATACCTGAAAATATTCAAAAAATGTTAACCGCTAAAAATATTGATTCTCTGAAGATAGAATCCATTAAAAAAGAAATTATTAAATTAGCAGAAGTCAATAAACAAAAAGCATCTTTTAATTGAAAAATACTTTTAAATAGAGCACAAACTATTAATGAACAAAGCAACCTTTGACCCTTACATTTAGGTTTTATCTATATAACAGTTAAAATTGATAATAAAGCTATCCAAGCCCCTTTATTTTTTAAAGAAATAAACATTAAAATAAAAAATTCTAATGTCTCAATAGTATCTATTGGAAACATTAAGATTAATGAAAAATTAGCATATTATTTAGAGTCAAATGGCTTCTTATTTGATATTGATATTGATTATTCTAAAATGTCAATTAAAGAGCTATATGATAATATTGAAAAATCTTGATCACAAAATTTTACGATGCCTTCAACACTTTCTGGTTATGCGCCTAATTTTAAAGCTGAAGAAATAGAGAATTCTAAGATTAAATTTTGACCAGGAATAACACTTGGTTTTTTTGAACCAACAGGTGGATATTTAAGAAAAGTTATGGTTAAAATAATTGAAGAAGGTATTCTAGATGAAATATTGGATGTTGAATTTGACAAAAATATCTATAAAGACACAATTAAAAAAACAATTTTTAAAAAGAATTTTGGTTTCTATAAAATTCAACATTCTAATTTCTCTCAAGATAAAGCTGTTGTATCTGCGTTAAATCAAAACACAATTATTTGGGGTCCACCCGGAACGGGTAAATCCCAAACAATATCAAACATTATTACAAACATTTTGGTTTATGATAAAACAGCTATTATTGCTTCGCAAAAAAAGGCAGCTCTTGAAGTATTAAGAAATAGAATGGATGAATTGGGTACCTTTTGTTTGTTTGTTTTAAATGACAAAGAAATGAATAAAAAATCTTTTTATAACCCCATCAAAACTTATATTGATTTTTTAGAGAATTTTAGAAGTGATGAGGATCAGAAACCAATAAAGATAATTTCTGATTATGAAAAGAAATTTGTGAAATTGATTAGTAAAATTAAATCATCACCAGTTGGCGACAAGAATATGAGTTTGTTTTCATGGTATCTTTCCCAAAATGAATTTGATATTCATATCTTTGAAGATTTAAAAAAACTTCCTGCAAATCTAACCTATGATTTCATCAATTTAAAAGAAAGCCCTAATATTGCTAAATTTCTAATGAATAAAAATAACTTAAAAACAAGTTTGTTTATTCATTCAACACCTGAAGTTAAATTAGCCACAAAAATTATTAAGAATAATTTTTTAGATAAAAAGATCAATTTAGATAATTTTATCAAGAGTCAAGAGTTTATTGATATTGAACTTTTAGAAGACATTAATAAATTACATCAATTCAATTTAGATAAATATGATGATAGAATAAATGATCCTTCTAAATTAAAGAACATTGTAGGAAGAATGATTTTTCAAAAAATAAAGAAATTTGATAACGATTCAAAGAAAAAATATAGTTCCTTTGCTTTAGATGTTAGAACTTCTAATCTAGAACCTAATCAGTTCATAAAAAAACATGCCGACATTATCAAAATATTATTTCCTATAATTATTAGTACACCTGAAACCGAATTAAGGTCCTGAACTCGTAATGAATTTGATTATGCTATATTGGATGAATCATCACAAATCTTTTTAGAAAAAGGTATTCCTATTTTATATTTAGCTAAAATTAAAATTCTAGCAGGTGATGATCAACAAATGCAACCCACAAGATGATTCGCCTCTAAAGTGGGAGGAGAAAACAGTTTTGGTAATATTGAATCATTACTAGATTTTGCTATTGCCAAGGGTGTTTATAGTATTCTTTTGGATAAAAATTATCGTTCTAACTATGCATCATTAATGACTTTTAATTCCGAAATGTTTTATAAGGGTGAATTAGATGTTGTTGATATCAATTCTAATATGAAAGAGATTCCTATTGATGTAATTAATGCTGAAGGTGTTTGAGATGAATCAGTAAATAGAATTGAGATTGATATTGCGATAGCTCAAGTTCTGGAAAATATAAAAAAATATAAAAAAATAATCTTATTATGTTTTAATGGTTCGCAGCAAGCTCAAATTGAAAAACTTATTTTTACTGAATATCCTGATATTGAAAAAGCCATTAGTACTAATCAATTGTTGATTAGAAATATTGAAAATATTCAAGGTGATGAAGCCGACCTAGTTATCATGACGATTGTTTATGACAAACATACAAAACTACATTCTTCATATGTTGCAAAACCTGGTGGTAAAAATGCTCTTAATGTGGCCATTTCAAGAGCTAAATCTAAAATGATAATTATAAAATCAATAGTAGCAGAGGACATAAATAATCCTAGTGGAAGCGAGGATATTAATGTCTTTAAGGAATGACTAAGATTTCTAGACTTGCCTGAAGAGTTGAAAAAGAGTTATATTAAGAAGGTTAAAAAAAATCTAGAACCAACTCATATTGAGTTAGAAAAACAAGCTCTATTGCATTCTTTTTATAGTGAGATAATGAATGGATTGGATAATTCATCAGGGGTGGATATAATTAAAAATTTTTCAATTGGAACAATTCAAATTGATCTTGCAATAATCGATAAAATAACCAAAAATTTTATTCAAGGATTTTTAATTGATAATTTTTCATATTTTAATTCATATGAAGACTATGTTGTTGATCGTGATCTTAAAAATTTCTTACTATTAAAAAAATACCCAGTTATTAAAATTAATGAAATGAATTGGGTTATAAATAAAGGTAAAATTATTCATACGATAAATGCAATAGTCAATAAGAAACAGTTTTCAAAGAAACAATTACCTGTTGATAGAGAACAAATATAAACCAAGCACATCTATATCATCTATATACTCTCAGTTATCTAACTTTATATAACAAGCATTTCCACCTGAATATAAATATATTGTATCTAAAGGCATTTTAAGTTTAGCTGATAATTCCTTAATCATTATTTTATGACCTTCAATGATGCCAATACTTAGTGCTTCTTTAGTATTTTTTCCGATATTTTTCTTTATAGGTTGTAGTTTTATTTCTGGAATCATTGTTTTTTCTATCAATGCATCATATGATATCTTTAATCCAGGTAAAATAATACATCCAATGATTGATCTATCTACTATTACTGAAATTGTAGTTGCTGTACCTAGCGAAGAAATGACCATATTCTTCCCTTTAGATTGAGCAAAAATTGCCGAAGCTATAATATCATTTCCTATCTCATATTTATTATCTAATAAATCTAAGTTAATAATATCTTGTGTCAAGTAATTGAGGAAAATAATCTCAACATTTTTAAATATTTCTTTTACTTCATTATTAAGTTTCTCAACAACCGAACAAACAAATATTTTTTGAGGATTACTATTTAATTTATGTAATGTTCCATCTACATTATTAAATGCTTCTTTAGTATATTTTTTAATGGTTTTAATATTATTAATGGATCCATCAAAAATAGCAAATGTAGTTCTAGTATTCCCTATTGAAATATAGAGATTATCTTTCGTTATAGACATTATTTATCATCCTATATTTTTTCCAAATTGTTCATATATGGAATTAAGACTTTTGGAATATCTAACGTTCCATCAGAATTTTGATATTGTTCTAGAATAGCCGCAATAACTCTATCTATTGCAAGCCCTGAACCATTAATTGTATGAGCATATTTTATTTTAGAATTTTCATCTTTATATCTTATCATTGCTCTTCTTGCTTGAAAATCACCAAAATAAGAAATGGATGAAACTTCTCTATATCTTTGTTCAGAAGGTAATCACAATTCTAAGTCATAAGTTATTTTTGAACTGAAGCCTAAATCCCCAGTGCATAACAATAATTTTCTATATGGTATTTCTAAAGCAACTAGTAAATTTTCAGCATCCTTAACCATCTTTTCAAATTCATTAATAGCATCATCATGATTTGTGATTTTCACCATTTCCACTTTATTAAATTGATGTGATCTAATTACCCCTCTAGTATCTTTTCCTGCTGAGCCTGCTTCAGATCTAAAACAAGGAGTTACTGAACAAAAATATTTAGGTTTTTTTAAATCAATAATTTCATTATTATAAAAATTGGTTAATGGAATTTCTGCTGTTGAAATCATTCATAAATCCGTATCTTCAACCTTAAACAAATCATCCTTAAATTTTGGTAATTGACCCGTTCCATACATAGCATTCGAATTAACCATTAAAGGCACATTCATTTCTGAATAACCATTTTTTTCATGTGTGTCTAACATAAAATTAGCAAGTGCTCTTGCTAATTTTGCTCCAGCATCTTTAAATATCACGAATCTGGTTCCTGACATTTTTACCGCTCTTTCAAAATCAATAATACCCTTTTCAACACCAATAACATAATGAGGTTTCATTGCTTTAACAAGACCCCTTCCAATCATTGGAAATTCACTAACAACGACATTATCATTTTCATTGTTTCCAATAGGAACTGAAGTCATTGGTAGATTAGGAATATTTGGTAATATTAAGTCTAATTCTTCCTGTAAATTTTCAACAGTTTTCTCCAATTCCCCAATTTCATTTTTTAGTTTGTTTGCCTTTTCTAATAATGGCGCTTTATCTTGAGAGATACCTATTTCCTTAGAGATTAAATTTCTTTCTGCTTGAAGTTTGGATAAAGAAAAAATATGCCTGTTTCTATTTGATATATTCTTAGAAATATTTTCAAGAATTTTCTCATCAAAATTTCTAGTCTTTAAAGATTCGATAACAATATCTATATTATTTTTAAGTAATTTAACATCAATCATAGTTATAATTATATATTTTTAATAAAAAAATCTTTATTTTATTTATAATTTAAACCATGAAATTTGATGTAAGAATAGTTCAATTGCCAAGTAAAGTTTTAAGAAAAAAATCTACTGATGTTTCGCTCCCATTAAATAAAGAAGATGACCTGCTAGCACAACAAATGATTTACCATGTTACTGATAGTATTAAAGAAGGCTCACGATTCAGGCCGGCCGTTGGAGTAGCTGCAATCCAATATGGAATTCCAAAAAATATGTTTTTTGTTCATATTTTAGATAGTGAAGATAATCTTCTTTTTAGTGATGTCATTATTAATCCTAAAGTTATAGGAAAGAGTGATGGAATGGTTGCGCTTAAACAAGGGGAGGGTTGTTTAAGTGTTAAGGAATCTTATCCTAATCAAGAAGGATTCATCAAAAGATCAGAGAGAATAGTATTAGATGCTTATTCATACAAAGAAAAGAAAATAAAAAGGTTTGATTGCAAGCAATTTGTGGCTATTGTCTTTCAACATGAACTTGATCATTTAGATGGCAAGTTATTTATTGACCATATTGACCATAAAAATCCATGAACAAAAGATGATGATTTAAAAATCCTGTAATCTAATAAAAGATACAATCATTAGAAATGATTTATAAAATTAATGCTCATTTATTCAAAATTATAATATAATATATCTTAACTTATTAATTTAAGAACTTTAAATTCAAAACAATTAAATTTAAAATTAGGAGAACATATGCAACCAACAAAATTTTTTGGTTTAGGTGGGATGCAGGAAATTGGTAAATCAACTCTTGTAGTAGAACATAATGACAAAATATTCATAATCGATTCCGGAATTAAATTCGGAAATGGCTCAACTACTGGAATCAAAGGAATAATTCCAAACTATAAATATCTAAAAGAAAACGAGAAGAAAATAAAAGGACTATTTTTAACACATGGACACGAAGATCATATGGGCGGAATACCTTATCTACTACAACAGATTAATTTAGAATTTATTTATGCTCCAAAAATTGCTATCAAATATTTAGAAGCAAAGATTAGTGAAAGAAAAATATCAACAAATGTTAAATTTATTGAGATTGAAAAGGATGAAGAATTTGTATTTGATGATGTTGTTGTTGATTTTTGAACAGCTCAACATTCAATTCCTGATGCTTTTGGCATTAGGATTTCAACTCCGAATGGATCCCTAATGTTTACTGGAGATTTTAGATTCGATTATACCCCAATAGGGAATTTTACTGACTTTACGAAGTTAGAACAAATGGGAAAAGAAAATTTATCAGTTTTATTCTCTGATTCAACAAATGCAATGAGACCATTTCACTCTCCTTCTGAGAAAGATATTTTAAAGGATATTAGGAATTATATGGAGAAGGCAGAAAAGAAAATAATTATCACTGCTTTTGCCTCTAATATGACCAGAATTAGTGCAATTATTGAAATAGCTGCTGAATTAGGCAAAAAAGTTGTTTCCTTTGGACGTTCAATGGTGAATGGTGTTAATATTGGTAGAGAGATCGGTTATATTAACGTTGACCCTAATGTTTTTATTGATAAGAAAAATATTTCTAAATACGATGAAAATGAAATTGTTATTTTAACAACAGGGTCACAAGGTGAACAATTAGCTGCATTAGCAAAAATGTCAATAGGTAAACATCCACAGGTTCACATTAAAAATGGGGATTTAATAATATTTTCATCATCGCCAATTCCCGGAAATAGAATGAAAATTGAATTATTGATTAATAGTTTATATAAACTGGGTGCAGATATTAAAGAAAATAGAATTGATGGTTATCTTCATACTTCTGGTCATGCTTATAGAGAAGAACATGACAAAATTTTTCAATTAACAAAGCCTGATTATTTTGTTCCATATCATGGAGAATATAGAATGTCGGTTGTTCATGGTCAAACAGCAGTCGATAATGGTGTAAAGCCTGAAAATGTTTTTATAGCAGCCCAAGGTGAGGTTTATGAATTAATTAATAGAAAACTAACACTTTCTGACGAAAGAATCGATGCCTCTCCGATCTATATTGATGGAGATATTGCTTCTGAAAAAACTTCCAAGATTATTAAGGAAAGAGAATTACTTGGAAAGAGTGGGTTTATTCATGTTGTTGTAACAATAAATAGATCAAAAAACGAAATAATCGGTAGAACAAAAATTATTTCAAGAGGAACACTTTATGTTAAAACATCACTTCCCATTATTACTGAATCAAAGAGACTTGTTCATGGAGCTATTTTATACAAAATTAAGAATCATGAAGGTTGAACGACACAACAACTTAAAAAATTAATTCAAGAAAGACTCCAACCTTACTTTTATAAAGTTAAAAGAAGAAAGCCGATAATCACTTCCACCATTTTTTATACTGATGATTTAAAATTAATAACTCCAAAAGAACATGATGAAGAAATAGTTGCAGATTAATAAATTATTTTGAAATTATTTTTTATTAGTAATCCTAAATTGATATTCAGTTTTAATAATATCTTCCAATGAATATTTTGGAATTCAATTTAATACTTTTCTTACTTTATCAGTATTGGCATATAACTTAGCGGGATCTCCATCTCTTGGTTTTTCTATTTTACTTTTAATTTTCATCCCTAAAACATCTGATGATTTATTTAGAACTTCCAACACCGAATAACCATTTCCGGATCCCAAATTGAAGATATTAGATTCTTTATTTTTTATTGATCATTCTAATCCTATTATATGAGCATCAACTAAATCAACAACATGAACAAAGTCTCTAATACACGAACCATCTTTAGTGTCATAATTAATACCAAAAACATTAAACATCTTTTTGTCAATGGCACATTGAATGATTGAAGGTAATAAATGAGTTAAACTGACACCTTTAACACCAATATATCCACTTTTATGTGCGCCAGCAACATTAAAATATCTAAAAATCACATAGTGCGAATTTTCGGCATTTGCTCAACCTCTAATTATTGCTTCTGCTGCTAATTTTGATTCCCCATATGGATTGATTGGTTCTTTAATATCAGTTTCCAGAATTGGCACATTTTTAGGTTCTCCATAAACTGCTGCTGTGGAAGAAAATATAAAGTGTTTTATTTTAAATTCAGTTGCAAGTTTTAGAAGAATTTCTACACTATGGGTGTTATTATCAAAATACTTTAGTGGTTTAACAACACTCTCCGGAACAACAATCATTCCTGCAAAGTGCATTATTCCAACAATATCTTTCTCACATTCTAAAATTTTTTTTATAGCATTTTCATCTCTAATATCAGCATTATAAAAGATAGCATCCTTATGAATATTTGATTCGAAACCTTTTGACAAATTATCTACAATTACAACCTTATATCCTCTCTCAAGCAAAGCATAAACAGCATGAGACCCTATATATCCTGCACCACCAGTAACTAATATTTTCATTTCTCTTCCTTTAAGTAATTCATGATAAATATTTCTAATATCTTTCTTTAAAATATACAATGTTAAATAATTATATCTTAATAAAAACTTTCAATTATATATAATATTTAATTACATAGGATTTGAAGTAGGTTTTGAAATGAAAAAAATGGAATTTGGAACAGCAGGAATTAGAGGAATTCTCGGAGAAGGTGAGAGTTATTTAAATTCAACTCATGTAATTAGAATTATTGATGGCTTTGCCAAATATTTAATTGATAATTTCGAAGACACTAAAACTCGTGGTATTGTAATTGGTCGTGATAATAGAAGAGAAAGTAAAAATTTTTCAGAAATTGCTGCAATTGTTTTGTCAAATCATGGAATTATGGTGCATTATAATGAGAATATTGCCCCCACCCCTTTTATTTCATATGCAACTAGAAAATTGGGTGCTGTTGGAGCCATCAATATAACTGCAAGTCATAATCCTAAAGAATACAATGGTATAAAATTATATGACTCATATGGATGTCAATTAATACCTAAAGAAATTTCAAAATTAATATCTTATTTTCAACCGTATGATAGTTATCTTAAAACTAATATCAAATTTAAAATTAATAATTTAATAAATTATATACCTCAATCTTTAATGGATTCTTATCTAGAAAAAATGTTGAAAATAGGCGGAGAGATATCAACACTGTCAAATATAAAGGTGGCTTATACACCACAGCATGGAACTGGAGCAGTTCCTGTAAAGGTTCTATTTAATAAATTAAATATTAAAGCATTCTATGAGGAAAGAGAAATGAAAGAAGATTCTGAATTTACTTTCTCTGAAAATCCTAATCCCGAAATAAAATCATCATTTAATAATGTCCTTAAAATAGCAAAAGAAAATAATTGTGATATTGTTCTAGCTACCGATCCTGATTCAGATAGAGTAGGCGCTGCAATAAAACATAAGAATGAATATAAAATAATCACAGGAAATGAAACAGCTATTTTAATTTTTAATTATTTAATTAATCAAATACCAAAAAACGAATTGAATAAATATTACTTAATATATTCATTTGTTTCATCATCTTTACCTAGAAAAATGGCTGAAAAAAATGGTTTAAAAGTTTATGTAACTGCAACAGGGTTTAAATGAATAGGCAATCTAATATATGATCTTTCTAAAAAGGAACCTAAACAGAAATTTCTTTTCGCTTTTGAAGAAAGTTATGGTTCTCTTATTGATGAAAGTGTTGCAAGAGATAAAGATGCAATTCAATCCATAATTATTTTGACTAAAATTGCCAGTTACTATAAAGATAAGAAATTAGATTTAATACAAGTATTGGATAACATTTATAAAGAATATGGTTTTGTTGAAAGTAATGTAATTTCTTTAAACCTTTTATCTGATAATCATCTTATGGAAATTAAAAAAACATTTAGAAATTTAAAAATTGATGGGACTAAATTCCTTGATTATAGTAAAGGAATTGGTTTAATTGAACCAAATGACATGCTTGCATATGAATTTTCTGATGGTTCTTGAATATCATTGAGACCCTCTGGAACTGAAGCAAAGATTAAGATTTATTTATTCTTCATTAATAAAGACAAAGAAAAAGCAATTAATCAATACAATAAGTATTTTAAATTGCTTTCAAAATTGTAATCTTTATAAAGGTTATTATTTTTTAGTAGAACCAGTAGCAACACGACGGTTGAATCTTTCAACTCTACCTGCAGCTCTAGCCACTGAATTATCACCAGTATAGAATGCATGACAACCTGAACAAACATCTATTGTAACATCTTTTGAAGTTGTTAGTAATTGATGAGGAGTATTACAAGTTGAACACTTAATTGTTAATAATTCTGATTTTGGATGTATCTCTTTTTTCATAATTCAATCCTTTTGTAGTTTTGTATTTTTAAATTATATATTAAAAAAATGAATATCAAAAATATAAATTATCTATTTAGGAAAAACCAATTTCAGTTCATATTCAGAAAGGCTTCATAAACCAATTTTATTAATTTTTGCATAATTCTCTGAGTCAATTAATTGATCATAATAATTTATATCTGGATAGTAGAAGAAATTACCTTCAATTTTAGAAATATATTTAACTCTAGCTAAGCCACTTTTTAATAATAAGCTTGATAGTTCTATCGAGCCATAATTGATTCTAGTTACCATCCTTTTATATGTATCAAATTTTCAATTTTTAATTGTTACAGTTTTATTGTTAATCGTTTTATGACTTAAGTTTGTAGCCTTTGTAGCATAAAATTTTTGAATACCAATTGTTGGTTTAAAATTATTTGATGAATCAAAACTTTCAGGGGTATCAACTCCTAGTAAACGATATCTTAAATTATTATTATCTTCAAAAGTATCGCCATCAATTATTCTCGTAATATAAGTATATTCATTATTGTCAATGCAAGATGTTAATGGTAATAAAGGAATACTAACCATGAAGATTTTAGTTGTATTTAAAAATACTCTTTTAAACATTTTCTTAAGATTTACATTTGTTTCAATAAGGACCACCAGTTTCATGCTGAAATTATATTAAATTACATGATTAAAATTTTTTAATTATACAAATATGACATAAAAGTGTCTTTTATACTAGTGTGAGAAAAGCATTAATAAAAAACAGGTATTAATACCTGTTTTGTTTAATTATTATTAAGCTTTATTAGATGAACCAAGTTCTTTAATTTTTTCTCTAACAGTATTTTCCATTGCCTTTATACCTGGAGCATATAATTTTCTAGGGTCAAAGTTTTTCCCTTTTTTGGCTTCACCAGACTCAACAAATGCTCAAATGGCTTCAGCATTTGCAATTTGCAATTCAGTATTAATATTAATCTTAGCAATACCATCCTTAATTGATTGTAGAATTTGATCTTTAGGAATTCCTGAGCCTCCATGAAGAACCATTCCGATACCACAAGCTTTCGAAAGATTTTTTAAAGCTTCAAAGTTAAGTGATTTTCATGTTGATGGATATGGGCCATGAATATTTCCAATTCCAGCAGCCAGAAAATCTATTCCCAATTTCGCCATTTTTATTGCTTCATCAGGAGAACCTATTTCTCCATCTCCAATGATTCCATCCTCTTCACCACCAATTGAACCAATCTCCGCCTCAACTGAAGCATCATATTTTTTAGCTAATGCTACTATTTCCTTGGTGTTTTTATAATTGACATCAAAAGATTCATGAGAACCATCATACATAACTGATGTATATCCTGCTTCAAGAGCTTTGATTGCACCTTCTTTTGAACCATGATCTAAATGTAAAACAACTGGAATTGTTATGTTTAAATCATTAATTAAACCATTCACCATTCCGGCTACAGTATTATACCCACCCATATACTTAACAGCACCTTCAGATGTTCCCAAAATTATTGGTGAATTTTCTGCTTGTGCAGTTAATAATATTGTTTTTGTTCATTCTAAATTATTAATATTAATGTGAGGAATTGCATATTTTTCCTTAAAAGCCTTTGCAACAAGATTTTTAGCATTTACTAATAATGATTTGTTTTTTTGATTATATAAACTCATATTTATCACTCCTCTTTAGATATTTCATTAACCAATATTATAACATTTATTTATAAATATTTTCATGCTAGGTAAGAGTATAAAAAATGAGAAGAATTAAATAATATTTATAAAGATATTTTATTGGCTTCTTCAATAATTTGATTAATTTCTTGTTTTGATTTAATGATTGCTCCGGAAGCCTTATCATGGCCGCCTCCACCAAACATTTCTGCAATTTGATGAACATTATGAATGCTTGATCTTAATCTAACTCTAATATCCCCATTTTCTTGTTCAATGAAAAATATTCATATTGTATAAGGTTGGATATTTGCTAAGAAATCCACTCTATTTCTATTTTCTTCAGTTAGATTTAATTCATTTGCTTTCTCAATACTTAAAAAGTAATAAATTGTATTTCCCTTGGTTTGATAATTATTTAATACTTCTCTTTGGAATGCAATTTCACTAAGTGTTCTTTTTAAAAGATTATTGTGAATCCATTGAACATCAAATTTTGTTTTTAATAATTTAGATACCAAATGAAATGTTCTTGAAGAAGTTTTATCAAATAAGAATCTTCCAGAGTCAGTGTATATTCCTAAATATATATAAGAGGCGGCTAGTTTTGATATTTTTCATTTCAAACCAATTCCTAATTCTGCTATTTGTTCTGCTGAAGCACAATAACTTTGATCAACTCATGAATAAATAGGATTAACATCATCTCCACCTATATGATGATCAATTCTTAAAATGTTCTTGATTTTCTTATTAATTATCAGTTCCGAGTTTTGTATTCTTTTTGAATAGTTAGCATCAACAATAATGCCAAGTGATTCATTCAATATTTCATCATCAGGAATATCATCATGTTTGAAATTCATAAATGATAATACATTTTTTGAATCGCCGATTACATAAATATTAATATTTGGAAAGTTATCTTTTATTAACTCTTTTAGACCAAATTGTGACCCCAAACAATCTCCATCAGGATTAATGTGGTGGAAGATAACTATTGATTTATACTTGATAATAATATCTTCAATTTTTTTTAAATTCATAATATATATTTTAACTTAAATAAGTATGAAAATAATATTAATATTTGATATAATTTTGTAAAATAAATTATCTTAATTCGTCACAATAAATATGAATAATTCAAAGGATTGAAATGGAGATGGAATGTCTAATATAAAATTTTTTGCCTTAGGTGGTTTAGATGAAAATGGTAAAAACTCATATGTCCTCGAAGTTGAAGGAGATATATATATTGTAAATGCAGGAACTAAAATTCCTATTTCTGCATCTCACGGTATTGACACATTAATTCCAAATTTTTCTTACCTTGAAGACAATGCAGATAGAATAAAAGGCTTATTTATCACTGATGTTCAAAATGAATCTTTTTCAGCATTACCATGATTATTAATGATTGTTCCTAAATTGACAATATATTGTTCTGATTTTTCTACTTTTCTAATTAGTGAAAGAATTCCAAAATATGATATAGGGAAACCTCAATATCAACTTAAAAATATTAATCAGAATGGAGAAAAAATTGGTTCTATCATTGTTGAGCCAATTGAACTTGCCGGGGCTTTGCCTGGGACGATTGGATTTAATTTTAAAACTGATGATGGCAGCATTATATTTATGTTTAATTTTGTGGTTGATGATTTAGGTGTATATGGCAAGACAAATATTGAAAAAATAAAACAAGAAAATCCTAAAATCCTAGCTTTAGTTATGGATTCTGGAATGTCAAATTTTAATGGTGTTTCCAGTGAACATATTGATATAAAAAATTTATTAGGAGATAAATTTAGTTCAATAAAAGATGATGAAAGAATCATTATTGGTTCTTATGATCACGAAATGTCCTCATTGCAACAAATCTTAGATTTAGCCTTGGAACACAACAGAACAGTAATTACTTATGGAAGAATATATCATCAACTTCTTGAATACTTAATTAGTTACAACACTAATTTAACACTACCTAAAATAGTTGATTATAAGAAAATAAAAGATGAAAAAAGCTGTGTTATTATCGTTACGGGAACAGTAGAGAGATTATATAAGAGATTTGTTAGAATAACAGATGATAATGATGTTTATCTTAAAATAAAAAGTAATGATCATATCATAATGATTGCTGCACCTGTCAATGGACTAGAGACAGAATCAACCTATGCCCTAGATGAATTAGCAAGAAAAACACCTCACATTGTTGATTATACCGACAATGAATTCTATCGTTGCAGACCAGCAAAAGAAGATATTTATAATATAAATAAAATTCTTAAACCTGAATATTTCATACCAGCACAAGGTTTATATAGATATTTAATAGTTGCAACAAAAGAGGCAATTAGAGCGGGATTAACACAAAATAGAACATTACCTTTACAAAATGGAAAGATTGCTAGATTTCAAAATGGCAAATTAATCTCACAGAAAGAAAGAATATCAGAAGTCGGTGATGTTATTATTGATGGATTTGGGGTTGGTGATATTTCAAAAGAGGTTATCTATGAAAGAGAGGTTATTGCAAGAGATGGAGTTATTATAATATCCGCACTCTATGACAAAAAAACCAAAAAATTATATGATAACATTGATGTTAAATACATTGGTGTTATTACTTCTGAAGTTAGAGATGAGATGGATGCTTTAATAAAAGAAACAACCATTAGTGTTTATTATAATGGTCTTAAACAAGGCACTAAATTTAATTTATATTCTGTACAAGATAACATCAGAAAAATTATTAGAAAAAAAATATTTAAATTAACGGATAAAGAACCAATGGTGGTTGTTATTTTTAATGAGATTTAAAAATAATATATATTATAATTAAGAAATGATTAGACAAAAAAAGAGAGAAAGAATTGGTAATGAGTTTAAGAATGATTATCATATTTGAAGTAACGGTCGTCTTTTTTCCTTAATATTATTAGCAATAACGCTATTGTGTTTTATTCTTTCGATTGTTCAGATTCCTTTTCTATCAGTAATACCAGGTTATACTCTTGGATTAACATTTGGATACTATTCATTTATATTTTATATAGTGTTTGCATATTATGCTACTTCTAAATTATTTAATCTAAATATATATATAATAAAAATGATTTCAAAAACACGTGTTTTTAACTATTCATGATTTAATTTCTTTTTATTAATATTTGGTATTGTATTAATTGTTGAAACTACAATTTATATGATTAATAACAGTTCTCCTTTTCCAGGAATGAGTGTATGAGAAATAAATTTTAATACTTGATGAGAGAATTTTACTTTAGCTAATAATGCTCTTGAACCAAATATAATGAATGCTGGAATAATTACTAATTTTGTATTATCAATCCTATACTCGATTGGTGGAACAATTGTTTCAATTATATCTTCCATTTTATTAATATCATATTCTGTGTTTTATCTTTTTTTTGGATCACCAATGAATTGATGAGACAGAAAAAGAAAAGCTAAAAGGGAATTAGAAAAAGAAAATAAAGAGCATGAAACTAAAATAGTAGATTTATCTTTTGAAGATGAACATAGAATTGTTGTTGCAGATTTCGGAACTAAGATTATTGAAAATGTTAATGAAATAGATACTCAAGAAAGAACTCTTAATAGAAAAGGAAAGATGGAAAAAGAAGAAGTGGAAACCGAAACAGTTCCTTTCGATAATCCATTTGAGGATTCAGATAATTTTATTTTTAGTGAAAAGAAAACTCAAGAAATGAAAATAAAAAACAACAAGAACTTTGATGATACTGAATTTATTTTCAATAATGAAGATGATGAAAATAATAATAAAATTGAGGTCCCTAATACATACAAACAAACAAGTGAGTTTATAGTAGATCGCAACCAAAAAAATAAAAAATTAAAAAAAGGAAAGAAGAATAAAGATGATTAATTTAATGAAATGAGAAGAGGCACAAAAAATATTAGGAGATACTAAAGTAACATATTTATTTATTGGTGCTGACTGATGTGGAGATTGTATTATGATGGAACCAGTAGTAGAAGAATTACAGAATCATTTTATAGATAATAACAATGTTAAGTTCATTAAGGTCGATGCTGAAGAAGCCAAACTGTTTAGAAATGAAAAAAGTGAATATAAAGTTCTAAGAATTCCTACACATGTCTTTTTGCAGAAAGGTAAAATTATGAATATTCAATATGAATACACTCCACTTGAAGTTATGATTGAGGAAATTAACAAACTATTATAATGGACTTAAAGAATGTGCCTGAAACTGCCGGTGTATATTTATGAAAGGATATAAATAAAAACATAATTTATGTTGGCAAGGCAAAGAATCTAAAAAAGCGAATGACACAATATTTTAATGGAACCATTAATTCTTTTAAAACAACCAAAATGGTTGAAACAATCAGAGATTTTGATTTTATTATTTGCAACAATGAAAATGAGGCTTTGTTGCTTGAAAGAAATTTAATTGCTAAATACAAACCTTTTTATAATATCTCTTTAATGGATGATCGAAAGTATCCATATATAAATATATTATTAGATAAAACAGGATTATCAATTAGTATAAAATTCATTGTCAACAACGAAAATAGTAATAACCTTTATTATGGTCCATATATAAACAATGGTAGTTCTAAAATAATGTTAAATTTTTTAAGAAGCGAATGTTTGTATGAAAAAGGATTACCTGTTAAAAATGAAAAAATGGATTTTTGAAATAAAAAATTCATACTTGCGAAAAAGATTCTCTCTAAAAATAATACAGATTTAATATCAGATTTAACAAGAAAAATGATTTACGCGGCAGATAATGAACAATATGAAAGAGCTGGCGAATATAAAGATGTCATCAGATTTATAAAGATGCATAAACAAGTTCAAGTAGTTGAATTTAAGGATAACAGAAATATTGATATTTTAGTCGGAATAATAAAAGAAAATTTTTTAGTTTTTTGTATTCAATTTTATAGAAATGGAATATTAATCAATAGTGATATTCAAACGCTTGAGATTAAGATAGATACAACTGAAACCATTAGACAATTTGTGAATCAATTCTATAAAAATAAACAACTGCCTAAAAAAATAATTACCAATTTAGAACTTCGAACTAGTAGTTTATTTTTCGATACAGAAATAGTCATTCCCCAAAAAGGAAAATACTTAGCGATTATAAATTCGGCTATTAAAAATGCTGAAGCTAACTCTAATATAAAAATTATGGAATATGAGAACAAACAAAAAATAATTGTTGGAGGATTAAAATTTTTATGCGATATAACTAATGCACAGGATCTTAATAACATAATTATGATTGATAATTCCAATTTTAAAAATACTAATACAGTTTCAGCAATAATTTCATATAGAAATGGAATACCCCAAAAAGGAGAATATAGAAAATTTAGCATTATCTCAAATTCTAGAAAAAGCGATGTTGAATATATAAAGCAAGGTTTAACAAGGTACTTTGAACAAGAAAAAACTATACCAAACTTAATAATCGTTGATGGTGGAATTCAACAACTAAATGAGGCTAAAAGGACGTTAAAAAATTTGAAAATTGATACCTCTATAATTGGATTAGTGAAAAATGAAAGACATAAAACAGATTTTATAATCTTAGAGAATGGTTTAAAAAAGAGTATTGATGAAAGCGCATATTTATTTTTGAGCGGAATGCAAGAAGAAGTTGATAGATTCGCAAAATCATTTTATAGAAACAAGAGTTCCAAAAATAGTTTGGAAGGTAATCTGATTAAAATTGAAGGAATTGGGCCCAAAACAGAATTGAAAATTCTTAATCATTTTAAAACATATAATAATATTTATAATGCCTCAACAGAGGAATTAGAGAAGGTTGTAAGCACTACTATAGCTAAGAATATCATTAAAGCATTGAAAGGCTAAATTTTGATTCAAATTATTTTCTTACTTATCATTATTGAAAATAGAATTAATTATGATAAAATTTAATTATTAAAATGGTCGCGTAGCTCAGGGGACAGAGCACGTGCCTTCTAAGCATGTGGTCGGAGGTTCGAATCCTCCCGTGATCGCCATTTTTTTTTGCTTTTTTTCAAGAAATAATATATGATATTAGTATTATGAGTGAAGAAAAAAATTATTATCGAGAAATAATAGAAGAAATTAAGAAAATAAGAGAAACTGATTTAGACCAGGCAGTTTTATTAATTAAAAAAGAGCTTGCTATGCCTTATATACCAAGTGATTATCAAGCAGAAATGAAAAAATTATTTAAAGAGTATTCTCGAGATTTTGATGACAAAAAGATTACCTTAACTAGAGAAGAGGTATTAGATATAATAACTTCTGAGGGTCAGAAAAGTGGAAAACTATCTTTAGCTTTAACTCAAATTTCACAATTTAATTGAGTGGGGTTTGAAGAAAAAATTCAGGAGATTTTATCATCACCAAATATTGTGAAAAATGCTAAAACAATATTTGTTGAAAGTTTAATTGTTCAGAAAATGAACCACGATTTTGTCGTTGATAAGAAAGTAATTAATCCATCTAAATTAAAATCAGTTTTTGATTCTAAATATTGTATTCAAAATATAATAGGGATTGAAGCTAAGGATATTGAAGATTTAGTTGTTAAAAGGATTGCTATGGAATCATTTTTAATTTATTTATCAATTATTTTCCCAGACAATTTAAGTTTAAAATATGTTAATGTAGTTGAAGAAATGATCTTAGTTGCTAGAGCATTACTAGGTGATGAAAAGGTTCTGCAAGGCAATAAAGAGGCTTCTAAAATTTTCGAAACTATTTCCAAAAATTAGTATAATTATCTTAAAAACCTTTTGCATTTTGTTCTATCTGCAAATTCAAGAAAAGAGACATTAAAGTATGATTAAAAAAACAATCAATAAAAAAACTTCAGAAATGAGAATTTCGGTTCCAGTTCCAAAAGATGATTGAAATAATGCACAGACTAAAGCCTTTGAGACATTAGCAAAAAATGTTAGCATCAAAGGATTTAGAAAAGGTAAGGTTCCTTTAGCGAAAGCTAAAGAACTTATTGACCAATCTCAAATATGAGAAAAAGCTATTTTATCTCTTCTTGATAAATATGTTGTAATTGCTTCAAAAGAAATTAAGGATGATGAAATTATTTTGGATCATCCAACATATACTGTTGAAAAAGTCACTAGTGATGTGTTAGAAATAATTTTTGTTTATCCTTTGTTTCCTGAATTCAAATTAAAAGACTATAAAAAAACAGGAGTTTCTTTAGATAAACCAGTAACTAATGAAAAGTTGAAGCAAGAGGTGCTTGAACAAGAGAAAAATCTTTTATCAAAATCAGCTGTATTATTACCAAAAGAAGGTAAAGATGCAAAAGTTGAAAAAAATGACACAATCATTTTTGATTTTAAAGGCTTTGTTGGTAAAAAAGCCTTTGATGGTGGAGAAGCTGAAGATTTTGAATTAAAAGTAGGCTCTGGAAGTTTTATTCCTGGTTTTGAGGACAAAATAATCGGTTTAAAATTAGGTGAAAGCAGTATTAAAGTTACTTTCCCTAAAGATTACCATGTTAAAGAATTGGCAAATAAGAATGCAGAATTCAAACTAAATATAAAAGAAATAAAAGCATTCGATTTACCTGAGCTTGATGCAGCCTTTATTAAAACATTAAATATTAAGGATGTTAAAACTCCTGCTGAATTAAGAAAATATTTATTAGACTTAACAAAAAGAGAAAATCTAGAAAAAGCAAGAATAAAATTTAAAAATGAAATTTTTTCAAGATTATTAAGTCAGAATGAGATTCCAGTTCCAAATACTCTTATGTTAAAAGAAGTACAAATGCTATCTAAAAAACTTGAAGAAAGTTTAAAGAAGCAAGGGATAACAAAAAAAGAATATTTAGAATTGACTAAGATGTCAAATAATGATATTACTAAAGAATTAACAGTCGAAGCTGAAAAAAATATCAAGACTTCATTACTTTTTGCACATTTATCTAGAATTGAAAAGATTGAAGCGAGTGACAAAGATTTTGAAATACAATATGAAAAGCTTGCAAAGGTTTATAATATTGAAGATGTTAATATGATAAAAGGTATGTTACCAAAAGAGAAACTTGAACCTCAGATAGTAAATGATTTAGTTATTGATATGCTAATAAAATACAATTCAAAATAATTACGAAATAAACTTTTTAATAACAAAAAGTTTTTTTTATATAAAATTATATATATGAATGTTACTAATACAAATTCTTATGATCATGACAAGTCAAAAATTGCAGATTTAAAGAGAGAAAAAAAAGAGCAAAAGAGAGTTAAAAAAGAATCCCAAATTTTTAAATCTGCTGAGCTTCGTTCTGCTGAAGAATCATTAAAAAAAATTAATGCTCTTGAAAGAACAATTAAGAATCTGACTGATGATCAATTAAAAAATAAAACTCGTGTTTTCAGGCAAAGATTAAAAAAAGGTGAAAGTTTAATAAGTATTCGAAATGAAGCCTTTGCAGTTGCAAGAGAAGCGACATTTCGAATTCTTAATAAAAGACCTTTTGATGTTCAGATATTAGGTGGAATAATTTTAGATATGGGTTCTGTTGCAGAGATGAAAACAGGTGAAGGAAAAACTATCGCCTCTATCGCCCCAATATATTTAAATGCTCTTAGCGAAAAAGGAGTCATTGTTTCAACAGTTAATGAATATCTAGCAACGCGTGATGCTGAAGAAACGGGTCAAGTATTTAACTGGTTAGGATTAACTGTAGGAATTAATAGACCAAAGGCAAATAAAGATGAGAAAAGAATGGCATATGCCTGTGACATAACGTATTCAATTCATTCAGAATTAGGTTTTGATTATTTAAGAGATAATATGGTCGCTACTTTAAATCAGAAGGTACAAAGAGGATTGAATTATGCATTAATTGATGAAGTTGATTCAATATTAATTGATGAAGCAAAAACACCTTTAATAATTTCAGGTGGCGAAAAAAATGATTCTATGTTGTATGAAACTGCAAATCAATTCGTAGTCTCTCTAACGGAATCTGATTATGAAATAGATCATGAAACACAATCAGTTTCTTTAAATCACAATGGAGTGAATAAAGCCAATGCTTTTTATGATGTTAAAAATATATATGAAATTCAAAACTCTGAAATTGTCCACCGAATTCAAAATGCTTTGCGTGCCCAAATAATAATGAAACGTGATGTTGAATATATTGTATTAAATGAAAAAATTGAATTAGTTGATGCATTTACTGGAAGAATAATGGAAGGTAGATCATACTCTGAGGGATTACAACAAGCAATACAAGCGAAAGAAAAAATCCAAATAGAACCCGAAACTAAAACAATGGCAACAATCACCTATCAAAATTTTTTTAGGATGTTTAAAAAACTTTCTGGAATGACTGGTACTGCAAAAACCGAGGAACAAGAATTTCTAGATATTTATAATATGAGAGTTAATGCTATACCGACAAATAAACCAATAAAAAGAGTTGATCATCAGGATGAAGTTTACATTAGTTATAAATATAAATTTCAGGCTATGGTAAATGAAATTGAAAGAATTAGAGTTAAAGGTCAACCCATTCTTATTGGTACAGCTGAAGTTAAAGAATCAGAATATTTACATGAATTACTTTTAAAGCATAACATCCCTCACACAGTCTTAAATGCTAAACAAAATAAAGCAGAGGCGGAAATAATTTCTAGAGCTGGCGAATTAAACGCTATTACAATTGCAACAAATATGGCTGGTCGTGGGACAGATATTAAATTGGGTCCTGGAGCAGTTGAAGCAGGTGGTCTTTTTGTTTTTGGAACTAATAAAGCTGAATCAAGAAGAATTGATAATCAATTAAAAGGTCGTGCTGGTCGTCAAGGTGATATTGGGGAATCAAAATTCTTTCTCTCAGTAGAAGATCAGCTAATTCAAAGATTTTCATTGCAAGATAAATGGAAAGATATTTTCAAGGATTCTGGAGAAAATAAGATTGAAGGTAAAACCATTTTAAGAGCATTTGCAAGAGCTCAAAAAAAGATTGAGGGTTTCAACTATGATAGTAGAAAATCAGTTTTAAATTATGATGATGTTATAAGAAGACAAAGAGATTTACTTTACAAACAAAGAGATATTATTTTATCCAAACCGGATTTATTCCTAATAATTAAAAAAATAATTAAAAGTTCCAGTGAACAATTAATATATGTCGAAGGTGTACTTGAAAAAACAGGATTAGTTAATTACAGTAAATTAACAAGCTACATTAATGAAACATTTATGAAGGAGTGTGGTTTAATTTTCGAAGAAGAACAATTTAAACATCTAACTAATGAATCTATTCCTTTATTTTTTGAAAAGGTTATTACCGATTTATATACTAAATCTAGAAAAATATCGATAGAAAAATCATCACTAGAATGAATCCAATCCAATGAAAGAACAACTTTCATTGAGGCAATTGATTCACAATGACAATATCATATTGATATCATGGATAAATTAAGATCTTCAACAAATATTGTCCAATACTCACAAAAGAATCCTTATCAAGTTTATGCAGAACTAGGTGCTTCTAAATTTAATGAAATGTGTCATGAAATTGCCTTTAAAACTCTTATATCATTACTAAATAATATTAATATTATTCCTAATCAAACTGAGAAAATTAATGTCGATGGTGTAATTATTGAAATACCTCAAAATACTCCTCTTGAATTAAGAAGTGCAATTATAGAGAAAATAAAAAACTCATTTATATTTACAAATACTCCTGAAGAATTAAACTCAAATAATACTCAAGAGATTCAAAACAATAACATTCAAGAAGACATTTTAACGACAAATGAAACTAAAGATATTTCAATATCTGCAAATATACATACAACAAATAGTGATATCTTTGATTCACTATATGATGAATTATCCCATTTAGATAATGCTATTAATTTTAATTAATAATTCTTGCTATCTATGTCTTTTGAATATATCTAATTTTTCTAAAAATATATTTGTTAAAAATCATTTTTTGGGAACTATTCTTTGAGAGAAAAATATCTTATAATAAGATGCATTTATTAAAATTCCTGCATAAAGGAAATATGAAAGAACTAAAACGAATGTTATAGAATATAAAAACGTTCCAATCGCTCCATACTGTGTATAATCTATAAATGAAGCAATATATCCAAATGACATTATAAAGATAATTGTAGGAATAATTGTAATCATAATTCCTGGTGCAATTTCTCTTCACTTTAATTTAAATAGAGGTGAAAACCTAAATAATAATCCGACACCCATATAACTTCATATAGTTAAATAAATTAACATAGTGAAATAGAACAATGTTTCATATTCTCAACCAAAAATTCGTTCAGTTTCGGAGATTGGTGGTCAATATTTTTGATACAAAGCCAATAGTGGTAGCAATGATAAAAGAGATATTATAAAGAATATTGATATAAGTGGAACCATCATTATTCCTCGCAATCTTTTAATAATAAAATTTGTTTGGTCAACATGATCATAAATTGCTGATTGACTATCAATAAATTTCGATAAACCTTTTGATGAAAATCATATTGAAGAAAGTAGCAAAAGAATAATTGTAGTATTAAAGAAGACGATGTTTACATCAGTAGTATCGATAATTATAAGTAGAGTGTCCACTCCAGGAACTATTTTTGATAAAACATCTTCTCTAAGGATGATATCCCAACCCAAATTGCTATCACCAAGCAAAACAGGAATATAAGAAATTGCACTAATAACTAAAATTACAATAATAGATATAGGTATCATGGAGAAAAATAAGTATAAACCAAGACCTGCAGGAATGAAATTAAACTTTGGAGAAGACATATTCTCATATGTCGTATTTATTAAATCTCTCTTTTTAATTGGATTAGATAATATTCTTCTATTTAATGTTAATTTGAGTGAAACTCAAATGATCATCTTTATAATTTTATCAAATACACTTATCTCAGAGGTATTTCTATATACATGCTTTAAAACTCATTTATAGTTTTCTTTTTTTTGCTTTGGTTTTTCTAGGGATTCTCAACCAGATTTTAATTTATTTTTCTTTCACATGTTTCTCCAAAGCTTTAATTGTAATTTCAGTTGAAATGATTGGATTTGCTTGACCCTTTGTTATTTTCATAAGTTGGCCCATAACAAATTTTATACATCTCTCTCTTCGCACAACAAATTCTTCTTTTAAATTAGAATTTTTTATAATTATATCATTTATCAAACTTGATAAGTTTTCATAATCAGAAATTTGTTTTGACCCACCTTGTTCAACTAACTCCTTAACTGGAATCTTGAGGTTAATTAATTTTGGGAAAAGTTCCTTTAATTGTTTTCCTGAAATGACGTTGTTAATTGATAAATCAATCAAATCAGTAATATCTCTTTGTTTAATACCTAAATTTTGAACTTCCAAAGCAGAATTCTTGGCTAATTGCATAACTTCAGAGAAAAAAAATTTTGCTAATACTTCTCTATTTTTATATTTTATAGAATCAAAAAAAATTGAGGCAGATAAATTATTTATTAGTAATTCGATGTAAGATGCTGGGATACCATCGTTTCTATATCTTCTTCGTTTTTCTCAAGGTAATTCATCAATAACTATTTGATCAACCCAATTCTTATCTAAAATGATTGGCGGTATATTAGGTTCTTGAAAATACTTGTAATCAATATCATCATTCTTTTCTCTCATAACAATATTTTCTAAAGTGTCTTCATTGAATCTTTTTGTTTCTTGTTTAATTTCCAATCCATTAATTATCTTTTTAGTTTGACAGCTTATTTCAAATTCAATAGCCTTTCTGACATTAGTTAATGAATTAATATTTTTTATCTCAACTTTTGAACCTAGTTTAGTGTCACCAACCATTCTTAATGATAAATTTATATCAGCTCTTAAAGAGCCCTCAGACATCTTAGAATCACTAATGCCTAGAAATAAAGCTATAGTTCTAATTGAATCAATATAACTTACTGCTTCATCAGCTGAATTTATTTCCGCTTCTGAAACAATTTCAATCAATGGAATGCCCGCTCTATTATAATTAATTAATGTTTCTGTTTCAGTATGAATTTGTCTAGCAGTATCTTCCTCAATATGGATTCTATTAATTCTAACATCTTTAGTTTTGTCATTGTTAAGAAACAGAGTTAAAACACCATTTTTACCAATGGGTCTAAATTGTTGTGTAATTTGGAACCCTTTAGGTATGTCTGTATAGTAATAATTTTTTCGATCAAAATGTAATTCATTATCTATATTCATCTTAAGAGATTTAGCGAGCTTTATTGCCTTGATTACTGCTTCCTTATTTAAAGATGGAAGTGTTCCTGGATAACCTAAATCAATAACATTAACATTAGTATTCGGCAATGAATGAAAATCATTTCTTGCATTAGAAAAAAGTTTAGTTTTGGTATTCAGTTCTAAATGGATTTCAATACCAATAACTACTTCAAAATTCTTAATCATTATTTTTTGTCCTTAAGTATCATTTTTTCAATATATATAGAGTATGAGAATAACTTCTCATCATTATAAATTTTAGAATCAATCGAGATATTAAAAGGCATATTTTCATATTCATCTAATTTAATAGATATGGATGGGTTCCCAATTAAATTTGAATTAGCTAAAATTCAGTTCATGAAATTTTGAGGTTTTTTACCTAAATCATTAATCATGGGCGCAATATCTGGCGAAGCCGGATATATTAAAATATCAGAATTATTATGAATGTTTGTAAATCAATCATTAATCAATCTTCTAATCTTTTGGGATCTCAAAAATAATTTTTCTTGGTTATCTTTTTCAAGATAGAAAGATCCCAAAGCCAATCTTCTTTGAACCATGAATCCAAAACCTTTTGTTCTAGTTTTGGAAAATGTTTCCTTTCAATTAGCACCTTCAACCCTTTGCCCAAAATGCACGCCAGTTAAATTTGATAAATTAGAAGAGGCTTCCGAAAATGAAATTATGTCATAAACAGGTTTAATGGCGTTTAGCAAATCAAGATTCAAACTTATTTTCTTAACCACTATTCCATCATCCTCTAATTGTTGGATAAGTTTGTGATAACTATTTGCAATTTTTTCATTTAAATATTCAAAACAATCCAAATATGCAACAACTCTCGGTTTTTCTAATGAAATATTATTTAACTTTAAATCAATAGATGTTAGATCCTTTTCATCAAAACCATAAAGTACTTTAGCTACTTCAAATGAATCATTAACATTATGGGTGAATCAACTCACTGTATCCAAACTAGAAGCATAAGCGAATAAACCCCATCGCGAAACAGCTCCGTATGATGGTTTAAAACCTACCTTCCCAATGAAAGAAGCTGGCAATCTAACTGAATCACCAGTATCAGAACCTAATGCGAAAGTAATATTTCTTGTTAGAGTTGCAGCGGAACCCGAAGATGAACCACCCACTATTCTATTTTTATCAAGAGGGTTAGTTATTATTCCTGATCTTGAATAAGTTCCAGTTCCTGCCATTGCTAATTCATCACAAAAAACTTTTGCCACAATGGTGGCTCCTGCATCAATCAGCCTTTCAAAAGCCGTTGCATTGTAATAAGGTTTAAATCCTAGCAAAATATTAGATGAAGAGGTTGTAACTCAATCCTCAGTAGCAAAAACATCTTTTAAAGTAAAAATAGAATCCGAAAGAGAACCCATTCTATGATTTTTATTATCGTATACTTCAATAACTGCATTATTCACATCATTTAACAATTCAGTACGAGCTTTTTCAAAGCTTCCCTTATTTATAATCATTATTTTAATATCCTTTTCATAATTACATAATCTTCATTATGATCAGCTGCATTAGATAACAGTTTTTGTTTATCTAAAGAAGGGCCGACAATATCTTCTCTTAAAAATGTTATTGGTTTTGAAATTCTAGCCATAGGCTCAATGCCCTCAATATTAATATTTTTAATCTTATCCATACTTTCTTGTATAAAATAAAATTCTTCTTGAAGAGAGTTCAAAACATTTTCATCAATGTTAATTAGTATTTTATTTGTCATTAGAATGAATTTTTCTCTTGTCATATTAAACTCCTTATTATTAATAATACTATCATTTTGGTTCTGAAACAAACATTGTACTATTTAAATATTCTAGATCATTATCCAAATTATGAAAAACTATCTTATTTGAGTGTAAAAAAACCCTTTTACCGTAATCACCACCATATCTTCTATCACCTTTAATTGGATATCCTAAGTGTTGTAAAGTAATTCTAATTTGGTGCTTCTTTCCCGTGATTATTCTTGCATATTTTCGATTACTTTGTGTGAAGAATATGGTCTCCATTTTTTCTCCTGGAGGTTCCGCAGATAATTTATATCTTTTATTTTTTTTATCATAATTTGCATAGAAAATAAAATGTTGTTTTTCAAAAGAGAAATCAGATTTCATAACATAATATTTTTCAAAATAACTTGTCTTTTTATTCATTTGAACTAGGGTAGAATAATTCTTTGCATAAATAATTAACCCTGAGGTAGATTTATCAAGTCGGCCAATATGAGATGGTTTAAAAGAATCGATTTTTTTATAACCTAAATATGAAAGAACCTGTAAATCCAAACAATTAGGTTCACCATGTACTGCAATGTTTATCGGTTTATTTATGACTAATATATTCTCGTCTTCAAAAATTTTTTCAAATGTTATTGATGATTTAATAAAATCATCATCCTTATAACTATCATCCAAACCATATATTCAAATTCTATCATTTTCTTTAATTATGTAATCTTTACTAGAAATACGCACATCATTAACTTTAATATCTTTTTTTCTGAAAAGTTTTTCAATTCTTGAAACGGGAACATTATCTAATACCTTTATCACATATTTAAAACAAGTTCTCCCTTCATCATTTTTAGTAGCCTTTAATTTTATTAGCTTCATCTATTCATCTCTTTGTGAAGAATATAAATCAATTTCATCTTCATCATCAACATCTAAATCGATATTATTGAATTCAGAAAGTCTTGGTAATTGATTCAAAGACCTTATTCTAAAATAATCATAAAATTTATCAGTAACTCCATAAAGAATAGGAGTTCCTGGAGATTTAGAGATTCCTACTTCTTCAATTAAACCTTTTAATAATAAAACACTAACTATATGATCAGAATTTTTACCTCTAATATCATTTATTGAAGATTTTGTGATTGGTGCCTTATAAGCAATTATTCCAACTGTTTCAATTGCTGAATCAGACAGTTTCCTTTTTTGTTCTCCGGTTATTAATTCAGAAATAAAATCTTTAGCTTCTGGAATAGTCACTAATTTATAAATACCATTATATTCTTCAACCATTATCCCTCTATTTCCATCGTTAAATTTCTCAATGAATTTTTTCATCATTTCTTTTGCAGTTGCAATAGTTTCTAAAACAAATACTTGTTTTATATCTTCATTATTTATACCCTGATCACCCTTTACATATAATAGTGATTCAATTACTTTCTCTCTTGATGTCATTAGTACATTTCTCCTTTATATATTTTTATTTCTTCAAACTGATCAACTTGTTTTAGGACTAATTCTTCTTTTCTAGACATATCTAAAATTGCTATTAAAGTAATTACAAAATGATTTATTGTTGGAACTGAGAATAACAATTCAAACGTTATTTCTTTATCCCCATTATTATCAATTAATTGCCTAATTTCTTTTTTTCTTTCTGAAGGTGATAAATTAAATGTCTCAAATTTTATTTTCCTCAACTTATCAGCTTGTGTTCTTTCAAACATTTTCCTTAGGATTGTAATTAATTTAATAGAAGTTCCATAACCATCCAATGCTGAGTCATCAATATCTTTTATGAAATCTGTTGTATCCGATACTTCCTTAATAAATACTTCATTACGTTTTTCTTCTTGTTCCCTAAGTTTAGCTGAAAGGTTTTTAAATTCTTCATATTCTGCAAGCAATCTTAAAAGTTTTAATTTATCCTCTTCAACCTCCAGCTCTGCTTCTTTATCCTCTAAAATTAATTTTGATTTAATATATATCAAATCCGCCGCAATCACTAAGTACTCACTTGCAATATCGATATTCTTTCTTGTTACTTCAGAAATTATTGCTAAATATTGTGTTGCTAAATCAACCAAATCAACTTCAAAAATACTAATATTTTTTTTCTTTACAAGAGTTAAGAGTAAGTCTAATGGGCCATTAAAATTATCTAAAGAAAAATTACGATCTAACAATGAGCTTTCTGAAGATATTATTTTTTCTTGATTTTTCATTTTCAATCCCTTTTCTTATTTTCTTTTTTTTGTTTCTTTTTATTTTCTGATTCGATAAATCTTTTTGTTTCTAATTCATCTTGCTCTTTCACCTTATTTTCTTGCTTCTCAATTTTTAATTTTTGTTTATTCTCTCTATCAATTTGTTTTTGTTTATTTTTATAATACTTAGCTTCTTTTTTTGCTGCCTTATTTTTAGAAGCTTCACTTATTTCTTCGTGAACATTTTGTGGCGGTACGAAATTTGATTCAACAACTTTCTGAACTCTATAAGCAAGTGCATTTGTTGATTGATTAATGAAAGAAGCAGCAGGAATTCTTTTGTGAAAAATAATTTCAACTTCTAATGTTCCGGTTCTTCTTCAATTGAAACCACCAACTGAATTATTTATTGTAAAAGGAATAATTGGAATTAGTTCTTTCTGAGCAATTTTAAAGGCACCTGGTTTGAATTCATCAATTGTACCTGTTCTATTTCTAGTCCCTTCAGGGAATATAATTCCGTATGTTTTTTGCGTTTTCACAAATTTACCAAATTCCTTGTATGTTTCAAGCGATTTTCTTAAATTATCCCTTTCTAAAAAAAATACATTAATTAATTCAAGTGGATATCTTGTAATATTGTTATATTTTAATTCTTCTTTAGCTAAAAATGTAGCAATTTTATTTTGTTCATCCTTTTCATGTGTTGTTTTTTGTAAAGCTTTCAACATAATAAAAGCATCAGAATAATCCTGGTGATTACCTATCAAGATTGCTGGTCCATTATTTGATAAATTTTCTACACCAACAATTTTTACTTTTACATTAAAATCACTAAGCGTACTTGAAGCATATTTTGCCACCAAATCATTTCTTCATTGTAAAGAAAACCTTTCAGGATCATCCTTCATTTTTTTTAGAAGCCTTCCACATCTTCTTGCACGTTGATTCCATAGAGGCTTTTTTATTATTGCTTTTCAATTAAAACTCATTTTTCACATCCTTATTTTTTATAGCAATTGCTATAATATATTCATTTTCTCTTGATGTGCTTATTCCAAAAGAATCAAAACAGTATTTGTTATTGATCTTTTTGATATTTACTTTACTAAAGTTTGAATATTTGTTGTCACTTTTAAAAATAGCTTCTTTTATCGCTCATCTCGTCGCTAAGAAAACATCTTTAGATTCATTGTTCATTCAATCGATGAATTCATGATCTGAAAGTATTCTTTTTGCGAATTTTTCATCCTTGTTTTTAAATCTTTCAATTGATGTAATATCTATTCCAACCATATAAAATTTAATTATATCAATGAAATATTTGTTTTAAATTTAAATAAATAAATATTTTAGGTGGCTTTTGCCAAATGGTGCCGCTTACAAGAATTGAACTTGTGACCCCTTCCTTACCATGGAAGTGCTCTGCCTCTGAGCTAAAACGGCATTATTATAATGTGATTTATTTTGAAATTATATTAGAAATTATAATTAAAAGTATTATAATTATTAACTAAATGTGTAAATTGTTTGAATTATCAAACAAAGGTATTATAATATATTTAAAAACATAATTAAAAGTTAGATTGGAAATGTGTATGTCAAAATTTTTGAGAAGTAGAGAAAAACAATTGATTAGTAATTCTAATCCACAAATGAATGAGCAACAAATGAATGGGCCGAGACCTATGAATGGTCAACAAATAAATGGACAAAGATTAATGATGAATGGACAGCAAATGAATGGAATAAGGTCAATGGGACCACAAATTAATGGTCATAGACAAATGCCGCAAAGCAACAATCAACTACCTGATAGCAATAACTTAAACAATAGAACTTTAGTTAACAATAATTTTAATTCGATGATTCCTAGTTTGCCAAACAACAATCAAAGACCACAAAACATGTTTTCTCAACAAGTTATTAATCCAAATCAAATGAGCACAGGAATGCTAAATATGCACATGAATAATATGAATAACACTAGTGGAATGTCTTTAATAAATAAACAAAATAATCAATCAATGTTTCAACAAAATATTCCAAATAATAATCAAATGAATTCAGGAATGCTAAATCTTAGTACTGGTGAATTTATACCTACTCCTCCACCACAAGCACCACATATGAGCACAGGAATGCTAAATCTTAATACTGGCGAATTTATACCTACTCCTCCACCACAAGCACCACATATGAGCACAGGAATGCTAAACCTTAATACCGGCGAATTTATTCCTCAAAATCAACAAATGAATATGAATATGTTGAGTCCAAATTTAATACAAAATAATAATCCATTTTTTGATCCTTCAATGAACACATATGAATTTGATTTCAATAGAAATACTAATTTAATTAACTCAAATAATTTCTTAAGGAATCAGATTGATTTTAAATTATCAGAGTTGCAAAGAATGCATGCAAGTGGTTTAATTTCAGATGAAGAATTTCTAGTAAAAAAGAGAGATTTAGTTAATAAAGCACTAGACAATTTATAATAATTAAAATTTTTATTGTGGTAATATTAGTTTTATGAGTAAAAGAGATTATTATGAAATATTAGGTGTTTCAAAGAATGCTGATGCTAAAGAAATTAAAAAAGCTTATAGACAATTAGCGATGAAATATCATCCCGACAAAAATTCTTCTAAAGATGCTGAAGAAAAATTTAAAGAAATAAATGAAGCACATGAATGTTTATCTGATCCTGATAGAAGAAAAAGATATGATACATTCGGTCATGGAGAACACCCTTATAATGAAGGTGCTTCAGCTGGTTTTTCTCAATCTGGTTTTGGAGATATTTTTAATGATATTTTTAATGCATTTAATCCTTTTGGTGGAGGGCATTCTAAACAAAAAAGAAATAGAAACGCCAAGATGAAAGGTTCAAATCTTCAAGCTAAAATTGAAATAACCTTTTTAGAATCCGTTTTAGGAAAAGAATTTTCAGAAAAATTAACAAAATATGACACTTGTTCTAAATGTGAAGGATCAGGTGCTTTTTCAAAATTAGACATTAAAGACTGTGGAACTTGTAATGGTACTGGAGAACAAACAAGAAGAATTCAAACTCCTTTTGGGGCAATGGTTGAACAAATTCCATGTAGAACTTGTGGTGGTGTAGGGAAAACAATTACAAAAAAATGTACTCAATGTCATGGAAATGGAATTTTAAAAACTGTTAGTACTCCAAATATCACAATACCTGCCGGCATTAGAGAAGGTCAAACATTATTAATTAAAGGATATGGTGGACCTGGGAAAAATGGTGGAGAATCCGGTGATTTAATTTTAGTTGTTTCAGTTAAGAATCATCCTTATTATAAAAGATCAGGTGATGATATTTTACTAGATTTTCCAATTTCGTTTGTTAGTATAATAAGGGAAGAAAAATTAAAAGTACCAACACCTTATGGAATCGAAGAAATTTCATTAAAAAATGATATCAAATCTGGAACAATCGTCAATATTAAAAAAAGAGGTTTTAAGAATCTTGAAACAGGTCAATTTGGTGATTTGAAATTAAACATTATGATACATGTCCCTAAATTAAAAGATAAAGAATGTAATGAGATCTCAAAAATACTAAAAAATTATAAAGACAAACTTCATGACGAGTGAATTTCAAAAGTAAGAAAATAGTTGTTAAATATGGAAAATCAAGAAACTAGAGTAAAAAAATGAATGAAATATAGAGAAGAAATATTAGAGAATCAAAATATTAGAGAATCATTAATTAATTCAAATAAGGAATTCAATAAACAATATAAAAAACTTTCGACAATATTTCATAATACCGATTTTTTAAATTCTAAAAATAACTTTCACTCTAGGATTGATTCAATTGATGTAAAAACACAATCAAGAATGGATGAGATAAATAAAAATTTAGAACAAATAAATAATATTGAAAGAAGAAGTGGTAAGAAAGCCGACGAAAAGAATTATACTTGTAATAAGTATGATAAATTTATCCAGAAATATTTTGCTGCAGAACAAACTGATAGTGATGAATTTAGTAATATAAAAATCACCAAGATAGATTTGGGGAAATAATTATGAAGAAAATTAATATAGCTATTGATGGACCATCCGGTGTTGGGAAAAGCACTATTGCAAAAAAAATTGCAGAAGAATTACATTATCTTTTTATAAATACTGGTTTAATGTATAGAGCAATTTCATATTTTTGTTTAAATAATAATATTGACACCAAAAATGAAAACGATGTTGTACTAAATTTAGTAAATATAAATTTAGAACTTCTCCCCAAAGAGCAGACTTTATTGAATAACAAAAATGTAACTTCTTTTTTAAGGAGCGATGATGTTTCCATTTCTGCATCTTTAGTCGCTTCGTATAAAGATGTTAGAAAATTTTGTGTATTAAAACAACAAAAATATACTAAACAAAAAGGTGTTGTTATGGAAGGTAGAGATATTGGTAGTGTTGTAATTCCTGATGCTGAATTAAAAATATTTTTAACAGCAAGTTCTGAAGTGAGAGTAAAAAGAAGAATAGATCAACTTGAAAAAAGTAATGCAGACTATGATGCGGAAAGTGTAGGTAAAAATCTTAAAGAAAGAGATGAAACGGATTCAACTCGTGACATCGATCCTTTAATTAAAATGCCTGATGCTATAGAAATTGACACTTCTAATATTAGTATTGAAGAAGTCAATAAAATTATTCTAAAACTTATTCAAGAAAGAACAAAAAATGAATAAAAATTTAGTTGCTATAATTGG
This sequence comes from Metamycoplasmataceae bacterium, assembly GCA_051653325.1. GTDB lineage: Bacteria > Bacillota_I > Bacilli_A > Mycoplasmatales > Metamycoplasmataceae > UBA710. The sequence continues at coordinate 14,406 of JBOFVX010000033.1, read as the reverse complement.
AAGACCTAATGTAGGTAAAAGCACATTATATAATAAAATTATCGGTAAAAGAACATCGATAGTTTACGATGAACCTGGAGTTACAAGAGACAGACTATATCATAAAGTGACCTGATTAGGAAAACATTTTACAGTAATAGATACTGGTGGAATTAGCACTGAAAAAAAACCATTTCTAGAAGATATTAGAATTCAAGCACAAATTGCTATTGAAGAAGCCTTGGTTGTAATATTTGTATTAGACGGAAGAATGGATATAACTAAAGAAGATTTTTATGTTATAGATCTTATTAGAAAAAGTGGAAAAAAGATTATTATTGCAGCCAATAAAATGGAGGGAAATAAGGAATTTGATCCGTCATTTTATACATTAGGAGTCGATAATATTTTACCTATTTCTGCTTTACATGGTGATGGAGTTGGGGAATTATTAGAAACCATTTTTAAAGAATTTGGTGAATCTGATGATGAAGAAAGCACTTTATTTAAATTATCAATTATTGGAAAACCAAATGCGGGTAAAAGTAGTTTGTTAAACAAGTTATTAAAAGAGGAAAGGGCAATAGTTTCTGAAATAGCCGGAACAACAAGAGATTCAATAAATTCAAGATTAATAATTGGTGAAGAAGAATTTGAAATCATTGATACTGCTGGAATTAATAGAAAATCTAAACTAGTTGAATCAATTGACCATTATGCATTAGGAAGAGCTTTTAACTCTCTTGATGAAAGTAATCTGTCACTTTTAGTAATTGATGCTACAAATGAGTTATCTCACTTTGATGCTAGAATTGCTGGTTATGCCATGGAAATGAAAAAACCCATAATTATTGTCATTAATAAATGAGATTTAGTTAAAAAAACTACTCATACAATGGTAGAATTTGAAAAGAAAATTAGGAAAGAATTCAAATTCATGTCATGAGCGCCGATTGTTTTCATTTCGGCACTGACAGGAAACAAATTAGATAAATTACTTAATGAAATTATTGCAGTCAAAATTAATATTGAAAGACAAGTTAAAACTTCAGTACTTAATGAAGTAATATTAGAAATGCAGCAAATGCAACCTGCACCTTCACTTAAAGGTAAGAGGGTCAGTATCAATTATATTAAGCAAGTAAATGGATCGATACCCACATTTATTTTATTTGTCAATCATGTGGATTATCTCCATTTTACATATAAAAGGTATATAGAAAACCAAATGCGGGAATATTTTAACTTTAAAGGTACACCTATTTCTCTTGTTTTCAGAAATAAATCCTAAATGATGTTATAATAACTAACAGTTAAAAATTTTTAGAGGAGAACAATATGAATAAAAAAGAACTGGTTCAGGAATTATCAAAAATTACTGAATTATCACAAAAAGATGTAGAACTTACAATTAACTCATTTGTTAATGTTGTTATTAATCAATTAAAGAAAGGTGATCAAATAGCAATAGCTGGATTTGGTACTTTTAAAAAAAATGAAAGAAAAGCAAGAATTGGTGTTAATCCTTCAACAGGTGCCAAAATTTCTATTGCTGCTAAAAGCATTCCTAAATTCACACCAGCAAAAACATTCAAAGATTCATTATAGCATTATAGAATTATAGGACTTAGAAAATTATAAAAATTTAATAAAATCTATAACTCCGGGATATATAATTTCGAGCTGAATTGCTTTATTTCTAATATATTCAAGAGTTATAGTTTTTCTTCTATAATTAACAAGTGAAATATCTGCAAGAAAAATTTCATTAGTTTGTTTGAATAAAAAAATATAAAATGCATTACCACCATATTTTCTTATCTTTAATAAATATTCATGTTGATGATCCTTGAAATTATTTTTCGGAATAATCATAGTATTAGATGATTTTGCTTCGAACGCTATAAATGATCCTTTATAAATTCCATAGTAATCAACAGTACTCTTAGACACTACAACACCATTTTTTACTCTTCTCATTTCATCAATTGATGAAAACTTAATATCTAAGTTTTTTTTATGAATTAATGCTATAGCATTCTCATCATAATATTTTATTGTTTTGTTTATTATCGTTTCCAATAACATCCCTCTATTACTACTATTCATCATAAATATATGTCTAAAATATTCATTTTGTATACTAAAAAAACAATATTAATAAAAAAGATTATTTTAGTTATGTTAATTATTTTGAAAGTTGTATAATAATGATAGTAGTTTAGAGAGGCTACCTTTAAAAAAACAAATATTGGAGAAAAAAATGAAAAATATAGCTATAAATGGTTTTGGAAGAATTGGAAGATTAGTTTTTAGACAAATCTTTGATTTAGGATTAGAAAAAGAACTAAACATTGTTGCAATTAATGACTTAACAGATGCTAAAACATTAGCACATTTACTTAAATATGATAGTGCTCAAGGTCGTTTTGATGGTAAAGTTGAAGCAAAAGATGGTAATTTAGTAGTAAATGGAAAAACAATTAAAATTTGTGCAGAGAGAGATCCTTTAAATTTACCATGAAAAGAACTAAAAATTGATGTTGTTGTTGAATCAACAGGTTTCTTTACAACTAAAGAAGGAGCAGAAAAACACATTAAAGCTGGGGCTAAAAAAGTTGCCATTTCTGCACCTGCAACTGGTGGAGTTAAAACAATAGCTTACTCAGTTAATGATCAAACTCTAACAAAAGAAGATGTTATTATTTCTGGAGCTTCATGTACAACAAACTGTTTAGCGCCTGTTGCTCATGCTATTAATAGTGCATACAAAATTAAATCAGGTTTAATGACAACTGTTCATGCATATACAGGAGATCAAAGATTAGTTGATGCACCTCACAGTGATTTGAGAAGAGCAAGAGCTGGTGGAGTAAATATTATTCCTACTTCAACAGGAGCAGCAGCAGCAGTTGGTTTAGTATTGCCTGAATTATCAGGAAAACTAGATGGTATGGCATTTAGAGTTCCAGTTATTACAGGTTCAGTTGTTGATTTAACATTTGAACTTGAAAAAGATGGTGTTACAGTAGAACAAATTAATAAAGCTGTTGAAAAAATGGCTAGTCCTTCATTAGAATATGTTAAAGATCCAATTGTATCAAGTGATGTTATTGGTTCAACAGCAGGTTCATTATATGATGCAGCTTTAACAAAAGTTATTCAAGGTAAAGATGGAAAACAATTATTCAAAGTTATTGCTTGATACGACAATGAAACCTCATATGTTTCACAATTTGTTAGAACTTTAAGTAAATTCTCTAAATTATAATTCTTAGTAAACAATAAAATAATTAAAACAAGAAATTAATTCTTGTTTTTTTATATTCTTTTATTCAGAGATTATTAAATCAATATGAAAATCATTAATCAAATTATCATTATTATCAATTAATGAATATTTAAAGGAAATATTATTTTCCTCCACCAAAATATCTATGAGATGAGAGATAATAATAATGGTTCCATGCTCTGTTACAAAATTATTCTTTATCCTTTTGTCTTTTTCTAAATGAATAGTTGTTGGGCCGGCATAAATCACTATTTTCTCATTATTATATTCTATTCTATTTTGAATATTATTAGATGGTTCTAAAAATTCTAAAATATTCATGTCATTCTCAACAGATTTCTCTAAATTAGATACAAATTTTATTTCTTGTTGATTTTCATTTTGCCCGTACACTGATTTAAAAGTTATTGTCATTATTTAAGTCTCCTTTCAACTTTGGATTTACCAAACAAATATATTGCTTTTGCAAGTTCAGGTCCATGCTCTAGACCAGTGGCAATCTTTCTAATTGACATAAATAAATTCTTACCACTTTGTCCACTTATTTCTTTTGTATTATTTATTGCCAGTTGAATATTTTCAATACTAAATTCTCTCGATAATATTTCATTTGAAAAAATTTCGGTTACTTTATTTTTTTCATAATCGCCAGTAATTTCATCAACTTCATATATCAATATATTTTTTTGTAATTCATTAATATTTGTAGCATTTTCTTTATAAATGTCTAAAAATAATTCTTGTCATTTTCTATCCTGATTTTTATTGAAAACTAATTTATTTAAAATATCTTCATTACTTTCGTTTTTCATGTAAATTTTTGAAAATCAATTCATTTTTTGTATATCAAATTTAGAAGGAGATTTCGACAGTCTTTTATAATCAAATTTTTCAATTAATTCCGAAGGAGACATAACTTCTTTTGCATCTTCGCTTGTCCAACCTAGAAGTGCAAGAAAATTAAAAATTGCTTGATGACAATAACCTTCATTTTTATAATCTTCAATAAATTGATGAAGACTTAAATCCCTTTTAGATAATTTTTTTCCCTCCATATTTGTTATTATTGTTAGATGCCCAAATAATGGAGGTTCTCATTCAAATGCTTCATAAACAGCTAATTGTTTTGGAGTATTTGTGATATGTTCTTCGCCACGAAAAACATGAGTTATTTCCATATCTACATCATCAATCACAACAGCAAAATTATATGTTGGAAACCCATCACTTTTCTTGATAACTCAATCGCCAATTTCATCAGAATTAACTACTATTTCTCCTCTTACCAAATCATTTCATTTATACTCTTTACTCTTTGGTAAAGAAATTCTAACTACAAATTCACCATTATTTTCTCTTCTTTCTTCTTCTTCTTTTGATATCTTTAGTCAGTTACGATCATATCTAAAAGAAAACTTACCAAATTTTTCCTGCTCTGCTTTTTGTAATGCTAATTCTTCAGAAGTATCATATGCTTTATAAGCCTTATTGCTTCTAATTAATTCTTCTATATATTTATTGTAAACTTCAATTTTTTCGCTTTGACGGTACTTACCATATTTTGAATTTGGATTAATTGGTGATTCATCCGGAATAATTCCAAGTCATTCTAAATTATCCAATTGTGATTCTTCACCATTAGGAACATTTCTTGAAAAATCTGTATCTTCAATTCTTAAAAGAAACTGTCCTTTATTGTGTTTTGCAAATAAGTAATTAAACAAGGCGGTTCTAGCTCCGCCAATATGTAAGTATCCTGTTGGACTTGGAGCATATCTAGTTCTAACTGATTTCATATATCAAATTTTACATTAAAAAGAATTAAACTTTAAATTATTGGAATGTTAATATTCTTAAAACAAATATTGGGTATAATAATTTACAAATGGAAAAAGTAATGTATGACTCTCTTGTAGAGATTAAAAAAAAATATGACTCCTTAATGGAAGAACTTACAAAACCGGAAGTTCTTGGAAATATAAAACTATATACCTCAATTAATAGAGAGTGTAATAAAATAAATGAAATCGTAAAGAAATTTAACGAATATATTTTGTGTGAAAATATTATTACTGATTCCAAAGCTATGCTTAATGAATCAGATGATGAAATAATACAAATGGCTAAATCTGAAATTATTGACTCAGAAAAGAAAATGAAGATATATACAGAAGAATTAAAAATTCTATTACTTCCTGTTGATGAAAATGATGATCATAATGTTATCGTGGAAATTAGAGGGGCAGCAGGTGGTGATGAAGCAAATATTTTTGCGGGAGATTTATTTAGAATATATTCTAAATGAGCTGAACAAAATTCAATGAGTGTTAGAATTCTTGATTCTTATCCAAGTAACACAGGTGGATATTCACAAATAGTTTTTTCTGTTAGTGGAGAAAAAGTTTATTCCAAACTGAAATTTGAATCTGGTGTTCATAGAGTTCAAAGAATTCCTCAAACAGAAACTCAAGGGAGAGTTCATACATCAACTTCAACAATTATTGTTATGCCTGAAGCTGATGAAGCTATTGAAATAGAAATTAATAATGCTGATTTAAAAATTGATACATATAGGTCATCTGGCGCTGGTGGGCAATCAGTAAATACAACCGACTCAGCTGTTAGAATAACACATATTCCTACAGGAGTTGTTGCAAGTTGTCAGGATGGAAAATCACAAATTTCGAATAAAGAGATGGCACTTAGAGTTCTTAAAACTAGATTATATGATTTAGAAGTTCAAAAGAAAAAAGAAGTTGAAGGTCAATTTAGAAAATTGGCAGGTTCAGGAGCTAGAAGTGAGAAAATAAGAACCTATAATTACCCACAAGATAGAGTTACCGACCATAGAATAAATTTTTCCTGTTCATTAAAAGGAATTTTAGATGGAAAACTTAATACTCTAATTAGTGCATTATTGGCTGAAGAACAAGTGGAAAAAATTAAAAATGCAGGTATTGCTTAAATATGCCTTCAATTGAAGATCTTGTTTTGGAAAAGAAACGTTACGGATTAACAAAAAAAATTTCTTGATTAGAAAAAATAAAAATAAAAATTGGTATGCCAGTTCAAAAAATAATCGGCTATATTGAAATGAGTGATGTCAAGATTAAAGTTAATAAAAAAGTGCTCATTCCAAGATATGAAACAGAAGAATTAATTGAAATTGCCAAGGATTTAATTGTTAAGAATAATTATATTAAAATTCTAGATCTTTGTTCTGGAACTGGTTTTATTGGTATTGCTTTAAAAAAATGAAATAAAAATTTGGTGGTAGTTTGTTCAGATATTGATAGAAATGCAATATCACAAAGTAAAATTAATGCTCAATTAAACAATGTTGATATTAAAATAATAAGATCAAATGTATTTGAAAAAATTTCCGGTGAGTTTGATCTTATAATTTCTAATCCCCCTTATATTAATATTAGTGAAAAGGATTCAATGAGTAAATCAGTTTTGTGGTTTGAACCTAAAAAAGCACTTTTTGCTAGCGATGAAGGTATGTTTTTTTATAAAAAAATAGATAAAGAGCATGCTAATTTTCTATCAAATGATGGAGCACTATTATTTGAGATAAATCCTCTTAATAGTGAATATTTTGAAAATAATGGATATATTAATCTAAAAGATATTAATGGAAAAATTAGGTTTAGCATTAAGTCTTATAAAATCTAAAAAATATTTTTATATTTATTATTTGGTCACGAGAAAACTTATTTATTATTGATTATTTAGGTTGTTTATAACATTTTTAAAATTTAAATTGATTAATTTATATATAATAGTAATTAAAATATAAATACAAATAAGGGGTATATGTGAATTTCATAGACAAAAGATCAAAATTAATAGGAACAATTGGTCCTTCATCAGAAAAATATGAGGTTTTAAAAGAATTAGTTCTTGCTGGTATGACAACAATTAGAGCTAATTTTTCACATGGTGATAGAGAAGAACAACTAGGGAAATTTGTTTTAACTAGACAAATAGAAAAGGAACTTAATATTCCGATTTCAATTTTGCTTGATACAAAAGGACCCGAAATTAGAGTTGGGAAAATGAAAGATGGTGCTCAATTAATTAAAGCGAACACTGAAATTATTGTTTATACTTCAAATGAAGACTATCTTTCTAAAATTGGTACTTCTTCTGAGATAACAGTTTCTTATGCGATGGTTAAGGATGTTAAAAAGGGAGATAAAGTTTTATTTGATGATGGTAAATTAGTTACATTTGTTACATCTGTATCTAAAGACTCAGTTGTTGTTAAAACAGTAAATACACATTTATTGAAATCAAACAAAAGAATTAATCTTCCAGGAATTGAATTCTCATTACCTTTTCTATCAGAGAGAGATAAAGAAGATATTAGGTTCGGAATTAAAAATGGAATTGATTATATAGCTGCTTCATTTGTTAATTCAGCTGCGAATGTAAAAGAATTGAGAGAAGTTGCAAATAAAGCTGGTGGACAAAAAGTTCAAATTATTTCTAAAATTGAATCAAGTGTAGGTATTGAAAGAATTGATGAAATCATTGATGAATCTGATGGAATTATGATTGCTCGTGGTGATCTTGGTTTAGAAATTCCTTATTATGAAGTTCCATATCACCAAAAAAGAATTATTAGAAAATGTCGTAAACTAGGCAAAACTGTTATTGTTGCAACACAAATGTTAGATTCTATGGAAAAATCACCACAACCAACAAGAGCTGAAGTGACTGACGTTTATTGAGCAACAGAATTAGGTGCTGATGCAACAATGTTATCTGGAGAATCTGCATCAGGAGATTTCCCAGTTGAATCTGTTAAGGTAATGTCGACAATTAACAAAAGAGCTGAAAAAGAATTTTATAACAAACTATACTACCCTGTACAAATGGAAGAAGCCTTTAATAATTCTTCTAAAGATGATAGAAATAAAATTGCTTATGAAATTGCCAAGAGAACTCAATCAGGAAATTACAAATTTGTTGTTGTTCGTTCTACAACAGGAGCACTTTTACAAACTATAGCAAAATATAGACCAAACACAGCCATTATTGGTATTGTAAATGATAAAGATATGATTGGTAAATTTGGTATTACAAATAGTGTGTTTGTTTCTTTAGATTCAGTTAAATATTTTGGAGAAATTAAAAAAGATTATTCAAAAGCTGCTAATGCATTAATCCCATTTGGTGTTAAAAAAGGTGATAAATATCTTGTTGCTGATAAACACTCAACAAAAGAATTTACTTATTAATTTTCAAATATTTCTAAATTATTTATAAACAAACCATTGGTTTGTTTTTTTATTGTAAAATTATGTAATATGAACTCTAAAGATGTACGAAATAAATGAATAGAATTCTTTGAATCAAAGGACCATTTATTTATTCCTTCTAAATCATTAATCCCTTACAAAGATCCCTCTTTATTGTGAATTAATTCTGGTGTAGCAACTTTGAAGGATTATTTTTCTGGTAAAAAAACTCCTCCACATCCTAGACTAGTAAATTCACAAAAATCAATTAGAACTAATGATATTGAAAATGTTGGTATTACTGCTAGACATCATACTTTTTTCGAGATGCTTGGAAATTTTTCAATTGGAGATTATTTCAAGAAAGAAGCCATTGAGTTTGCTGATGAATTCATAATTAATGTTCTAAAACTTGACAAGAATAGAATTTATATTACTTATTTTGAGGAGGATTTAGAAGTTAGAGATAAATGACTATCTTTAGGATATAAAGAGCATCAATTAATTCCTGGAAATAGAGATTTGAATTTTTGGGATGTTGGTTCTGGACCCTGTGGTCCTAATACTGAAATCTTCTATGATCGGGGCGAAAAATATCACATAGGTGGTTCTGAACTTATTAGAGATGATATTGAGAATGATAGATATATAGAGATATGAAATATTGTTTTTAGTCAATATAATAATTTAGGCAATAATGAATATGTTGAATTAGCACAAAAAAATATCGATACTGGTGCAGGATTAGAAAGAATAGTATCAATAATGCAAGATGTGCCAACTAATTTTGATACAGATCTATTTCAAGACATAATTAAAAAAATCGAAAGATATACAAAGAAGAAATATGTTATTGAAAATTATTTTCTAAAAGATTCCAGACAAGAAAAAATTAATAAACATTTCAAGATTATTTCCGATCATATGAGAGCCGTTGTAAATGCAATTAGTGATGGAGCTGAGCCTTCAAATACACAAAGAGGATATATAATTAGACGATTAATAAGAAGGGCTTATTATTCAGGAATTAAATTAGGAATTAAAGAAACAACATTTTTAAATAAATTAGTACAAGTTACTAAAGATACATTAATTTTTGATATTGATGTCAAGAAAGTTTCATCAATCATAAGAATTGAGGAAGAGAATTTTTCCAAAACAATAAGAAAAGGTAAAAAAATTCTTGAAGATGAAATGAAAAATACAACAGATTATTTCAACGTAGATGTTGCGTTTAAATTATTTGAGACATATGGTTTTCCAATTGAAATGACCAACGATATTCTTGTTGAGAATAATATTAAACTAGATTTAGAAAAATTACAATTACTCAAAGAAGAGCATTCATTAATAAGCAAAGCAAATAAAGAGCATAATAATTTTGAAAAAGCTTTGAATTCCTTGAATCTTATCGATAAACAAATGAGTGATTTTATTGGATATGATACACTTTTCTCTCATTCGAAAATATTATTCTTACTGAATGAAAAAGAAAAAGTGAATGATATAAATGGTGTTGGATACTTGGTTTTAGATAAAACTCCTTTTTATGCAACAAGTGGTGGTCAATTACATGATAGAGGTTACTTAATGCAAAGCGAAAACAAAATCGAAGTAATTGATGTTTTTAAAGATAAAAACAATAATCACATCCATAAAGTAAAAGGGATAATCAATTCTAAAGAATCTATTGATGCTTTTGTAGATGAAAAAACAAGAATAGGATTGATGAGAAACCACTCTTCAACACATTTATTATTTGCTGCATTGAGAAGCATATATGGTGATCAAATTGTTCAACTGGGTTCTGATAATAATCAAGATAGACTAACTTTTGATTTTCCACTTAAACAAAGACCAACTGAGCAAGAGGTTAAAAAAATAGAAGATTTTATTAATAAAATAATCGAAAGAAACATTAGTCGTGAATACATTATAACCACTACTAAACAAGCTAAAAAAATGGGTGCAATTATGACTATTGAAGAAATGGAATATTTTAATACTGAAAATGTGCGTGTAGTTAAATTTGATGATGTGACCATTGATTTATGTGGTGGAACTCACATAGATGAAACCAAAAATATTGAGAAATTTAAAATCGTTTCCATCGATAGTAAAGGATCTGGTATTTATAGAATAAGAGCAATCTCCTCTAATTTTCTAGTCAATAAATATATGAAAGAGCAAATTAATAAGCAATTAGAATTATTAAATTCATTAGATAAGAAGATTATGAAACTTGACAACACAAAATCAGCTCATCTAATAAAACCTAATGATGATTTGAATAAATATTTAGATAATATTAATAATGAAATAAACAAAGCCAAGGAAATATTTAAAAAACTTTTAAAAACCAATAAAGTCTCAGTTGATGTTGTTCTAGAACCAACAATAATCAAAAATATTAATATATATTTTGCAAATTCTATTGATAAAGATAAAGTGAAAAATCTTGCGATTTCACTAAGAGAAAAATCTCATAATTCACTTATTGTGCTTCTTTCAAAATTTGATGGCAACTCAATGCTTGTTATTGCTTCTAAAAATATTAATGCTAAAGATTTTGCAAGTAAAATAGCACAAACGAAAGAAATTAAAGGTGGTGGAAATAATTTAATTTGACAAGGAGTTTCTTCAGAAGAAATCACATTTGAAGATATTAAGAATTTATTATAATGAAACGATTAATAGCATTAGATTTAGGTACAAAAAAATGTGGTATCGCTATAACGGACCCCTTACAAATTATTTCACAACCACTTGAAACAATTTTTTATGAAGCTCAAGACTTTAACAAAATTATAGCTAGATTAGAGGAAATCAATTTGGAACAAGGACCAATTGAAGCTCTTGTTTTAGGTAATCCCTTAATGCCTAGTGGTGATGCTTCCATCATGAGCAATATTGTTACAAAATTTAAAATTAAACTTGAAACCAATTTTAACATACCTGTTATTTTATTTGATGAAAGATATAGTTCTAAACAATCAACAGAAAGAATGATAGATATGAATATGTCAAGATCCAAACAGAAAATGAATAGAGATAAAATGGCTGCACAAATAATATTAGAAAATTATTTATTATATAAAAAATAATAACATTAACAAAAAACAAGGAATATTCCTTGTTTTTTTTATTATTTTTATTTACTAATTTTACTAAATTGTCATCTTCACTTATCTGCCGAAATATAAATTTCATCTAACATTGGTTGAATGGTATTTTTACCTTCGACTTTATCACATAAGTTAATGATGGTAGTTAGGTCTTTGACAATAATTTTGGAAATCTCATCCTCATTAAAATTTTTGGGATCAACTTCTTCAATTACACTATATTTCAATTGTTCTTTCAATGTTCCTATTGCAAAGTGATTATTCATGACAATTTTTTCAGCAACATCATCATAAAATAATGTCATTTTCTTAAATAATTTTTCCGTATTCTTATGCAAAGAAAAGAAATTCTTATTTGCCATATTTCAGTGAAGGTTATAAACTTTATTAGTAAATACCATTAATGAAGCTTGCAATACTTTCAAATTTTCAATATTTTTATCTTTCATTTCATCTCCTCTTTGTATTTATATAAATACTCAATTTATATTAATTATCATATTTCTATATAACAATAATGATAACATTATGTTCGTTTTCTAATATGGTTAAAGTAATTATTTCTCTGATTGTCAAATAATGTAATCTAATTGACTCGAATCATTAACAAGTGAAGACTTTATCTTGTCAATTAATTTTACTTTATCAATATTTCATTCATATTCTTTAATTTTGAATACACTATATCCTCTATCTTCAAGAAAGTATTGACGATCTATTTCTTCAATCATTTCTTTAACTGAACGATTTGTTTTTCATTCTTCAATTAATAATGCCTTTAATATCTTTTTAGATTTCTTATCTAATATTAATAAATCAATTTTTTTAGATCCCACTTTAATATTTATTTGAATTTCATATTTACTGCTTAGATTTTTAATTAAGTCTCCATAAATATTTTTAGAAATTGTTGATGTGAAATCTAAATCTTCTATACCAACTCTATCTACATTTAATAACATTGTTCCTTCATTAATTTCATCAATATTTTCCATTTCTGAATTAACAATTTCAATTGTTTTATTGGCTTTTGTAGCATCTAAATATTCAATGAACTTTTTAAATATTATTGCGTTCTTATTATTTATATTTGAAATTTTGATTTCATTACCCATCATTGATTTAACAACAATCATTTTTGATCTTGCTCTAGTGATAGCAACATTTAAACGGTTAGAACCACCCTTTGCATTTAATGGACCAAAATTATTTTTAATAATTCCATCTTCATTTTTACCATATGAAATTGATAAGATTACTAAGTCACCTTCATTTCCTTGGACATTTTCAAGGTTAGTTATTATAATGCTATTATTTTCTATTTTTTCTTTTAATAACTCGGGAAATTTAGATGATTTTTCAATTAGTAAATTCTCAATCAATTGTGATTGTTTTGAATTAAAGGTAACAACAAGAATTTTTTCATATGTTTTGTGGTGTTTAATCAATAAATCGATAACCATATCAGCTTCTTCTTTGTTCATTTGATTTCATGTACCTTTAACATCATAAACTTCTATACCTTTCTCAGTAATTCCGCATTTAGTTGCTACTTCCAAATTATTGTTGTAAATGAATTTATTTGAGAATTCAATTAATTCTTTCGAATCTGATCTGTAGTGATTTTTGAGGTGAAATTCATTTCATCATGATACTTTAGCTCTTTCTAATAAAGATTCAGCTGCATCAAAATCATCAAGGTCAAATTCACCCTCTGTACCTTTAGACATGAAAAATGAAGATGGTTTTAATTGTTTATCATCACCAGAAACAACCTTAACTTTACATCTATAAACTAATGGATATGATCTTTCAATAGACATCTGTGAAGCTTCATCAAATATTCCATAATAAAATTCATCTACACGTAATGGAATCATATCTGAAACATTATCTGGACGACAAACTCAGACCGGGAACAGTTTTTTAAGTGATTCATAATATCTTTTTACAAATTGAGTTATAGAAGGATATGTACCAGATGAAGCAATACGCAATACATTAGCGATTTCATCCTTATCATCTTTTGATAATTTAATTAGATAGTTTCTTAATGAATTTACATATTTTTTAAAAATTAATTCTTCGACAATTGATGATGAACGTATTGCTTCTTTTCTTAACTGAGTAATAATATCTTGTAAATGAATTCCCTTTATTTCTAAAAACATTGGGATTTCTTTAACAATATCATTTCATAATGAAATAGTTTTAAGTTTTATAAATTGATCTTGAGTAATTGGGGCAGATATTTGTTTCATTATTTCGCCAACACTTTCCAAATCAAACATTGTAAAGTTTTCTAAATACAATGTTTTAATATACGGAACTGAAAGTCATGATCATTCTCTAAGTATTAATTGATTATTAGAACTAAATATTGATTTAACTTTGTCAAGTTCTAATAAAAAGGCATTATCAAACAAAAAGAATTCTCTATATTCAATAAAATCCTCAACGAATTCTGATTCCAAGACATCAATATTTTTAATGAATTCATTAAACATATCCACAATCTCATGCATATTCTTTGAAATAGTTTTAACTGATTTTAATGGCAGCTCACAATTATTTATATCATTAATAACTTTTTTGTTTGTAACGAATTCTGCAAAAATAATTTCTGCTTTTGAAGTATCATTAACTGATTCATTATATTCAATCAAAAACTTCTCAACTTTTCTACCATTTTCACGTAAGAACAACAATCAGTCATTTTTATTTAGTTCTTTTTTATACTTTTCTTTAAAATTCTCACATA
>JBOFVX010000032.1:0-28235 GCA_051653325.1 Metamycoplasmataceae bacterium | reverse complement strand
CCCTAAATTGTTACCCCCAATAGGTATTGTTGAATGAACTTCTTTAGTTAAGGATGAGGGTAATAATTATTTAATTATTGATTCATTTATTAAATTATTGGATAATGCTCTTAATAATGGACATGAGGCTGAATTCTTCCCTGGAACAATTTTAGTTAGAGGTATAAGTGGTATTACTTCATTATTTGTTGATGAAAAAGCAGCTGATGATTTCAATAAACTTGTTCATACATTAGCAAGTAGTAATAAAAATAAAAAATAATTCTAATAGTTATATAAAGAAAGGGAGTGTTGTATGAAATTAAAAGAAGTTAAAGATAAAACAGATAAATTGACGTTTTTTCTTAGTTATGTTGAAACATCTAAAACACGTGTTTTACAGTTATTAAGAAAAGAAATAAATAAGTTAGACAACATCCAAAACTTAAAGGAATCAAATTTAAGTTTACTTAATGCCATAGAAGAACGTTGATTTGTTAAAAAAGGAATAACGTTTTTTGAGAAGAATCCAAATAATTTTAAAGCTATTTCAAGAAATAAGGTTGATTCAACTATTTACTTTTTAGTTGATCCAAAAAAGATAGACCTTTATACTAAAAATATGCTTAAGAAAATGGAGGAAATTATTCTTGAAACAGTTACGCCAAATGATTATATAGTTACTTTTGGGTCGAATGTTAATCTTATGTGCCAAAAACTCGAGTTAAATGTAATTGAACATTTTGATTATTCTACTTATGAAAATTTTGAAGACTTTTCTCAAAGAATAAGTGCATTAATTGAGATAGGTATAAAAAATAACTTATTTAATAAAGCTATGCTAATGATAGCTCAGATTTCAAAAGAAAGTCATAATAAAATTATTTCTAGACAAATTCTTCCTTTTGAAAACTTTGCAGTAAAATCTAATTCTAAATCAGAAAAAACTCTCGATGAAGAAGATAAAAAGAATAATGATTTAAATATTAATGAATCTCTTGAATTTCACAAAAAAATTGTTTCTAATATAAATATTGGAAAGGCTGAATGAAACCCTGATATTTATGTTTTACATGAACAATTAACAAAAACAATTATCAAACAAGGTATTTATGAAACTAAAGTTATAAGTGATATTGAGCAATATAATTTAGAACTCCATTTACTTGAAGAAAAGAAGCATAAATTAACTGATCAAAAGGCAGCTTTAATCTTACTTTACAACAAAGCTAGAAAAGAAGAGTCCACATTGCAATCGTTGCTATTGTATACAGCCTTTAAAGTTAGAAAAGAAGAAGAAGAAGTTCACCTATTTAATATTAATAATATTAATAAGGGGGCGACAAAATAATGGAAAATTCAAATAAGAGACAATTATTATTAACCACTTCTATAAATCCAGAATTACTAAATTCAATTTATTCAAGAGATAATGAAATCATAATTGATATAACAATCTTAACAATTGACTATAAACCTATTCAATTAAAACTAGGAAACAATTTTATTTCAAGAGGTAGCAAATCAGACATTATAACATTTTATGATGTTGCAGCATTAGTGATAAAGTATAGAGACAAAAGTATTGACGGTGCAGAAATAAAAACACATTTTGTTATGGCCGAGGATGTAATGCGTGTTTCTAACACTTCGGGTGATTTAGTGATGTTAAATGGTAAATTTGATATAATTCCAGATAAGATGTTAGCAGAAGTTTACAAGAATTTTTCAGATTCAAAATCAGTCAATTTGGAACAATTGGAAGATATGTTAGAATTATCTAGAAATCAATCGACATTGAAAGCATATAATCAATTATCGAATTATTTCTCAGCCGAGAATTATGAAAATAATAACAATGTATTCAAACTATTACAACATCAAAATGAAGCAATAAAAGTATCGAAAAAAGTATTGTTAAAATCAATAGTAGCATGAGAGATAAGGAAATAAAAAGGAGTATTTATGACAAAACAAAACGAATTAAAAATAATAGCTATCAAAGATAATATTATTACAATTGAAGGAGAACACAATTATCAATTTCTTGAAGAAATTAGATTTGGTAAAAATGTTAATGGTATTGTCCTTAAAGCCACAGGTGTAAAAGCTTATGTTGCTCTACTTAAAGTAGAGTCGCAAAATTCATTACAAATTGGCTCAAGGGCTTATGCTACAGGTGAGCAATATACAGCTGATATTTTTAATAACTATTGAGGATCGGTTATTGATGTTGATGGGATTCCAATGATTTCAGAAAGCAAAGTTAATGAAGTTAAAAAACTTGAATCAAGAGATGTTTTTGCAGAGGCAAAACCTATTTATGCTAGAGAACTTCTAAATGAACCATTAGTTACTGGTACATCTGCTATCGATGGAATTTTACCTGTTGGTAGAGGACAAAAAGAGCTTATTATTGGTGATAGAGGAACAGGAAAAACATCAATAGCTGTAACTGCTATGATTGCTCAAGAGAAAACCAATGTTAAGAATATTTATGTTGCTATTGGTAAAAAGCGTGAGGAAGTGGTTGAAATCTTTAATACACTTCAAGAAAAAAAGGTTATGCATAAATCAATTATCTTAACTGCCGCTTCTGATGATACTGCTACTGCAAAATATCTTGTTCCTTATATTGCAGCTTCAATTGCTGAATATTACCAAGAACAAGGTAATGACATTTTGCTAATTTTTGATGATTTATCTAACCACGCTGATGCATATCGTGAACTTTCACTTTTAATTGGTGGAGCTCCTGGTCGTGAAGCCTTTCCTGGAGATATCTTCTTTACTCACTCAAGATTACTTGAAAGATGTGGTAAATTTACTGATAAATTTGGTGGTGGTTCAATCACTATACTTCCAATCGCTCAAACATTAGCAGGAGATATTTCGGGATATATTCCTACAAACTTAATTTCCATAACCGATGGTCAAATTTATACTTCTACAACAGTTTTCAATGAAGGTAGAAGACCAGCTTTAGAAATTACAGTTTCTGTTTCTCGTTTAGGTTCAGCTGTACAAACTCCTTCTATGATTAAAGCTACTTCAGGACTTAAGCGTTTAATTTCGGAATATGAAGATCAGAAAAAATTAGCTTCATTTAATTCAAATTTATCTGTAGAAGATAGAGAAAGAAACAAAAAAGGTAAAGCATTTGAGATGATGATTGATCAAAAAGAATATGAAGTTATTGATTACAATACTTCAGTAATCCTATTTTTCCTTCTTAAAAATGGATTCCTATCTTTCTATAATAATGAAAAATATGAATCAGAAAATGAAATGTATGTAATTAAAAACATTCTTAAAGTATTTTTATCAAAAGATGTTCTTGGTATTAAAATGGCTAGTTTATTAAATAGAAAATCAATTACAAATGATATTGTTCAACTATATTTAAAACACCTTATTTTACCACTATTGAAATATCACATTTTATCTGAAAATAAATGATTACGTAACAATCCTGAATTTATTAAGACTTTCAAAGACATAAGAAATGACGGAAGAGTATTATTGTCTTATGAAAGAAGAGGATACGAAAAGGGGATAGCATATGAAATTTAATTCTAGAAAAGAAAAAGAGGATTTTCTAAAAAAACTTACTCTTGACAATTTAAAGAAAGTTGCAAAATTTGGTAAAATTGCAACTCCTGGAAAAATAACCAAAAAAACAATTATTGACAAAATTATTGATTTTGATTCAAAGAATGATGACATGATTATTAACTTTGTTGTTAAAAATAGAGAGAAGTATGCAACTTTTAAAACTCAAGCTATTAAAGTTGGAAAAACTCAAACATTAAAAATGGGTAAAACTCAATCATTAAAATTAGGTAAAACTCAATCATTAAAATTAGGTAATCAATCATCTACAAAATCTATTTCAGTTTCTCCTACATTAGAAAAAATGAATAGTGAGGTTGCAAAATCATTCAGTAACTTAACTGAAAGCACAAAGTACAAAATATATTTACCTGAACAATTAGCATTAATGAATGAACAACAACTTGATGTTCTTTGTGATATCCATAGTATATTACAAATTAATCGTACAGATAAAGTTAAAACAATTAAAGCAATTCTTTTAGCCCAAACAGACATTAAATTTATTAGAAAATCTCTTTCTTCAGAGAAAAAATTTGAAAACTTTGTACCTACAAATGCAATTTCTTCTTTAGAAGATAGACCGGTTGTTATTAAGGGTTTAATTGTTGAAATTAAATCGCAAGTTTACAAAGTTCAATTAACTAAGTCAGTTGAAAAACCAATAATTGGTTCAATTTTTAAAGCTAAATTACCAAATGGTGAAACACGTATTCTTGAGGTATCTGATATTATTAATGAAAAATTGGTTTCAACATTCGTATTAGGTAAGGAGCAAGGGTTAACTATTGGTACAGAATTAGAGTCAAAAAACCAACCATATTCTTTGCCAATAAGTGAAGCTATTCTAGGTCGTGTTGTTGATCCGGTTGGTCGTATTCTTGATAACCCAAGTTATAAATTAACTGGTAAATTATATACACCAATGCAAGTTAGTGGTAAATATGAAAAACAAAGATATGACATTATCCCTAAAACAGAAATTTTAGAAACAGGAATTAAAGTTATTGATATTTTATTACCAATTCCCAAAGGTGGTAAAACAGGTCTTCTTGGAGGAGCGGGGGTTGGTAAAACAATCGTTGTCCAAGAACTTATTAATACCTTTATTAAACACCATGATGGATTATCAATTTTTACAGGGATTGGTGAACGTATTCGTGAAGGTCATGAATTATGAAAAGAAGCAGGTGAATTAGGTTTCTTGAGTAAAACAACATTTATTTTTGGTCAAATGAATGAATCTCCAGGATTAAGATTCCGTTCAGGTTTCACAGGAGTTAAAGTTGCTGAATACTTTAGAAATAACTTAGGAAAATCTGTTCTATTATTTATGGATAACATATTCCGTTATGTACAAGCTGGTTCAGAGATTTCCACACTATTAGAAAAAACTCCATCAGCTGTTGGATATCAACCTACTTTAGTTTCAGAAATGGGTAAACTACAAGAGAGAATTAACTCAACAATGGATGGAGATATAACTTCTATTCAAGCCATGTATATTCCTGCCGACGACTTTACAGATCCAGCTGCTGTTGCTGCTTTTGCCCACTTTGATTCAACTATCATTTTGAGTAGACAATTAGCTGCAGAGGGTATTTATCCTGCTGTTGATCCATTGGCTTCATCTTCAAAACTATTATCAAGAAAGTATACTTCTCAAAAACACATTAATATTGCTAAGTCAACTATTAAGTTCTTAGAGAAATTAAAATCACTTGAAGATATCATTAATATTTTAGGATTTGATTCATTAACTGAAGTTGATAAGAAAAATGTTAGAATTGGAAGAAGAGCAAAAAGATTCTTAACACAACCATTTGTAATTTCTGAAAAATTCTCAGGAATGAAAGGTAAATTTGTAACCCTTGAAGAATCATTGTCAAGTATGGAAAAAATTTTATCTGGAGAATTAAATCACATTCCTGATTCATTCTTCTCATATGTTGGAGTTGTTGAAGAAGTTATTACTAAATATGAAGCAAGTTTAGAAGAAACCAAAACTTTATAATTGAAATAAAAAACACTTATAATAGTGTTTTTTTATTCACTTTTTACTATAAATAAACTTATATTTTGATTAATAATCCAATTATATAATTAATTTCATGTTATAATTCAAATTATTTATAATTAGGATAAGGAAAGATTATTTATGTTAGATAGAAACGAAAAGAAGAAAAAACTTTATATAATTATTAGTGCATTCGCATTTATGGTTGTTTCTGTATTTGCTGTTGTAGCAATTATAACAGCAGTTTCGTAATCAAAAAATAGAGATCAATAATAGAGAGGATTTAAATATGGGAAACAAAATTAAATTAGCACTTATAACTATGGGATCAGCAATAGCGGTTGGGGCACCTATTATTATTATTGGTTCTATTTATGCCTTTGATGAAATTTCTGTATCTACAGAACAAGAAGCATTAAATAAATTTTATGATCAAGAGGCTGGTTCCTTATTTTATAAATCTAACTTCACTATTTCTCAACCTACACCTTCACCCGAAGGAAAATTCTTAGTTGAGAATGTTATTATAGATAATATTCAATTTTCGAAAATTGTAAATCTTAATAATTCTTTATACGATCTTGAAATAATAGAAATTATCCCTAACAATGAAAAGGCTACATTAAAATTTATGTATAAGGTTTTTTTAATTTCTGATTCATCAGTTAATATTACTAAAGAAAGTGAAGAATACACTGGTTATTTTGATAGTTTCCAAAAATTTCAAAGTTTCTCAAAAGAATAAATTATTTAATGAATTTATATATAGGAGTTGAAAATTATGAAAGTAAAAAGAATTTTATTTAGTAATCTTGCCTTAATATCCATAATCACTTCTCCGTTAATTACTATGACTTCATGTAGTAATAGTTCTAATGATTTCAATAAAGAAACAATTGAAGAATTTATAGCAAATAATACAAACAATTTGGTGGTTGCCATTAATAATGATGTGAAGGACTTTCCTGTTAAATTGTATATCGATAATGCTAGTACATCTCTTGAAAATTTCGAAATAAATTATAACCTTCAAGAAATATTAGATGAAATGTCAATTGAAGTTAATTTTAGTTATTCTGAGACTCAACCTAGCGGAAATGTAATAAGATTCCAATTATCTTTTTCACAAGATGGGAAAACCATTCTTGAAGAACAATCAGAAATGTCAGGGTTTATAAATAGAACTGAATATATTTCGAGATCTAGACATTATTTACAATCACTAAATCTAAATGAACTAATAAAAAATAAATATAGTTTAAAAGAATTTCTGGAATTGTTCCTTTTTGAACCAGGGCATCAAGATAAATGATTTGATATACTTGATTTTGAAATCCCTTGAGGCTTTGATATTGAGCTCAATAATGACATTAAATCTTCTAGATATGATGCAAACAACCAAAAATTTGTCATAGGAACATTTACTTCAAAGTTGGGAACAAATACAGAATTTAAAGAAGATATAGCTATTTCAATAACTAATAATTTTAAGAATCCCAATATTCCATTATTTGTTTTTGTAATAGATGATAGTGGAATAAATAAAGTAGATGTAAGTGCTGAAGTTTTGTTTATAAATCGTACTAGCGATAACATTATTAAATTCAATAATAAATTCAATAATACAGCTATATATGGAGAATTGGATTTTGCGAGTTTTGATGATTGAGAATTACCTTTAGATGATGGTAATGGTGTTTTTCAAAGTAATTATATTACCTCAGTTAAATTGCCAAAAAATACAAATGAGATTACTCCAAAATTATTCCTAAATAATAAAATCCTTAATTTCAACACAACCAACACAATTACTTATATAAGTGATGATTCTTTTGATCAAAATGTTAAATATGGAAATACACTTATTGCTCAATTAGGATTACTCTTATATTACGATGAAACAGAGATGACTTTAGATTTTACAAAGCACAATGTAGATACCTTAAATAAATTATTTGAATTATTACAATTGGTGTTACGTGATGAACAATTATTAATTCAAAAGATCATTCTACCTTCAGAATTATTTGATTCTACAATTGCTATTCCAGATACTGAAATTTATAATATAAATAATTTAAAAATAAAAACAAATACACTTATCTTTTCTAGCCAAAATAAGTTGACTATTAATAACTTATTATCATTAAGTGGCTGAACTATAAATAATATTATTATTCCACAAGAAATCATCTCCTTAAATATTAAAGCCATTAAAGAATCTAATAGAATAATTAATAGGGACTTACATGTGGACATAAAGTCATTAGTTGTGAATGGTGTTTTAGATTTAAGGAATAGCAGTACGATCAATCAATTATTAAATTATGAAAAGACTAAAAATTTGAATAATTATTTTGGTGTTGATAATTTTGATAATAATATAATTGATTCTTTATATTTAGAAAATTCTGAAACACCCACATTTTCAAACTTCGATTTAATTTTTAAAAATCAAATAATACCAAAATCAAACAAAATTTATATATCAAGAAATACTTTAAAAGTTAATGATAATTTAATAAGAACAATTAATTCATTGGAATTGCAAGTTACAAGAGAAATACCTATCAATTTAAACATTCAAAATAATCATTTAATTCTAAATGACACAACAATTTTTAATAAGGATTTCAATTTGAATATTATGTACCTAAATATAATAACTGAAATAACTCTTCCTGACGGAATTGGGAAAATTCCGGAAAACGCCTTTAAAGATATTGATTTATCAAACATATTATTAAATTATAATAAAGATTTAATAACTGAAATTGGAAACAACGCCTTTAATAACACAAAATTAACAGGACATTTAGAATTTCAAAATCTTTCAGTAATTGGTTCATCTTCTTTTGAAAATAATCTAATTGTTTCTATTAATCTACCTTCAGTAAGAATTATTGGTTCTTCAGCTTTTAATAATAACAGAATATATGAGATTAATTTACCTAATGTTGAAACTATTTCAAACTCTTCTTTTAGCAATAATTTATTAACAAATCTTAGCCTTCCTAAGGCTACAATTATTAATTCCAACGCTTTTTATAATAATAAGTTATTGATGATAAATCTCCCTAGTGTAACCAGTATTCAAAATCAGGCTTTTTCAAGAAATGATTTAACAAGTATTATTATTCCTGAGATAGCATTTATAGGTTATTCAGTATTTAATCAGAATCCTGATTTAGAATTAGTGAGATTAAGTTCAAAAGTTGTCATCAACAATAATTCTTTTGATTCACATACAATTATTGAAATTTATGATGAAAATTTATTAATACCTAATTTGTTTGCCGAAAATCTTGAAGGAGAGATAACAATTAATTTCGATGTAATAATACAAGGTGGATACAATTTTATAACAGCAATAAATCAAATAAACCTTCAATTAAGGGACTCCTCTAAAATTATTGATAATTTCATATGGAATCCAGACATAATTACACCTAATTCATTTACATTATTTAATTCTTCAAACATTAGATGAATTAAAAAAATGACTATTTTAGAAACACCAAATTTTGCTAAAATAGCAAGCAATCTTTTTAGTTGGATTCGTATAGATGAAGTTGTAGGTTTAGATCTTGTTAATGAAATTGGTGATGGTGCTTTTTCAAATTCTCAGATATCAAAATTCAATGGCATTGAAGGAAATTTAACACTTAATCATACTCTTGTTAAGTTGGGTTTCAGCGCTTTTAATAATAACAACATTAAAACCTTAAACATTCAAGTAGGATCAAGATTTGCAATTCCAAGAGGAGCATTTACAGGTAATCGTAATTTAACAATTGTTAATATCCCTCGTACAGTAAAATTAGTTAGTAGTTTTGCATTTGATTCAATAGTTTGAAATAAAGTTCAGAGAGCAGTTTATACTCCAACTTCCGAAGAAAAAAAATTACCTTGAGAATATAATATTAATACAAAAGAAATAATATTTAAAGAATTAATTCTTGGTCAAGTGAACATTGCAGAAAATATAGAAACATTAAATGGTTTAGAAATAAGTAAAATTAGTTTTGCTAACACTATCCATTTAATTCCTCAATTCTTTTTAAATGATTTAGTTAATTATTGAGGCAGCACTGAAGTTGATTTATCAACAATATTAGTTATTGAAGCAAATGCATTTAAAAAACCGAATTACGAAATTAAACCAGGAAGTGCTCAAAACATAGTCTATAATGACATAAATTCAGGAATAACATATAATTTTTAAATAAATTTGTATGGAAAGTATTATAATTTATAAATTAATATTGTTAAAAGAGGTTAATTCTATGAAGAAATTATTATTAGTAGGTCTTGCATCTACTCTTGTTTTTACCGGAGCAGGTGTAAGTGGTTGAGCAGTTGTTAATTACTACAAAGAAAATGTAAAAACTTTAACTCAACAATTAAATGCAGCTATAGATTTAAAGATTGTTCCCTCTATTGATGAAAAATTAACATTTTTTTCATCTGATTGGATGGCTTCATTTGCAACAGATAAAGATTTTGATTTTAAAGATGTTGATGGTTACAATAAAAATCTAAAATACAATATCATTGCTAAAGAAGCTTTGGGTCAAAAATTAAGAATAACTATACAAGTCTCTACTAGTGAATCTGCAACAGGTAATTATGATGTTATTCTTCCTGAAGAATTTTCATCACCAGATATTTCTTCACAATCAGTAATAAATCAAACTATTGAGGTTTTCCCAAGATATGTCGATTATCTAGATGTTTCAGTTCTTCCTGAACCAAATACAACTATTGATCCAAGCACTATAACAATTAAATCCCCTGATTTTCATAAAGATGCCTCAGGAAAATTTATTTTTCAAAAAAATGGCGGTAGTTTATTGGCATTGAAAACTCTTGACTTATATTCAACAGAAGTAGAAATTACAGAATTTATTAATGACTTCATAAGATTAAGTGGCTCAACTTTACCTGAATGAGAGATTAGAAAGAATATAGAAGATAATATTTCAATTCAAAACACAATTATTTTATTTGAAGTTGATGATAATTTATCTCCCTTTAAAAGTGCAACTATTATAGTAAAGGATTTTTCGGATGTTGATTATTCTAATTTCATTGAAAATGCAAAAGAATTAAAACTTGGACTAAATAGCGATATATATATCCCTACAGCTAGAGAAATAATAACTTCAATTAATAATGACAACCCTCTACAATATTTAGAATTTATTGGTCAACTATCAATTTCAAACTTCTTATATGAAATTAAGGAAGTAAAATTAATGGATGATGATGCAATGGAGGAAACGTTAATCTTCACAGTTACAATTACTCAAATTTTAAATTTGAACTCCAAAACATATACAACAACATTAGGCGGATTATTATCAGTTCAACAGAAAGAATTGGATGATATTGTTGCAAATGATGTAACTAGCAATTGGCAATTAAAACCATTTATTTCGCCAGCCTATCAAAATAAAACTATTAATGAAATCATTTACTCGCCAGATTTTGAGGCATTTGAATTCTTCCCAAATCAATTACAAAGATACCCAGAATATGACTATGTTATAAGTTCAGCAAGCAGCATTTCATTAAATGGCAATGCAGCAATATCAGTTTTTGTTAAAATGGTGCACAAATTATATGGGGATGTTAGTGTAGAATATACAGTTAATGTTACAACAGGTTTCAAACCTTAATAAAATTAATTTTTTGAAAAAGATATTAACCAAATATCAAAAAATAAGCAAATTTATGAATTAAAATGTTATAATTACATAAAATTATTGGAGAAACTATGGCATATGAAACAACACAATCTTTAGATCTGAACAGAGATAAAGAATACATAACTCAAAACAAAGACATATTAACTAAAAAAATTAGATGAGACAATTATTTAAAAGGTTTCTCATACTTTTTATATTCATTATTCATTGCATTATTATCGCTTACGTTCTTGTTTTCAGGTGCCCGTGATTTAGATGATAATAATTTTCAATATTTAGATTTGGTTAATATTTTTATCGGTCTATTTTCATTTCTAATTTCGGCTGGAGTTATATCTTGAATTTATAAGGGTTCTTTAAGAAAATTATTCACGATTAATTATTATGTTACTCATTTATTTAATGCAATCATTTTATCTCTAATTGCTATAATTTTATCTCTTCCAGCATTTGCTTATCCTGTAAGTGGGACAATTCAAGAAATAAATGATGCAACTGAAATGCAAACATTATTATTTGGTCTTGGAATATGTGCTTGATTTATTATTGGTGGAATAACATTGACAATTAGTCTAAAGAAGTTGGGAGGCTCATTTCCTACTTCATGGTTAAAATGAAAATTATCATTAGTTACTCTATTTATTTTCCCTGTTTTAGCAATGATCTCATGAGCAGCAAGCTTAATGCCTGAAATGAAAACAATTCTTTTAATAGTTCAATTAGGAGTATTTGTTCTTGGTTCATTATATTCAATATTTGCCTACACATATGTTAAATCATTCAAAGAATCTATTCTTGCTGATAAGACAGAAAAAGAAATTCAAAAGATTGAAAATTTTAGGAACATATCATTCTTAATGATTTTAGCTCCTTCTTTAACTCTTGTTATCCTAGGGATTGTGAAAGCATCACCACTTTTAGATATATGATCAGCTTCAAGTCTTGAAATAATGTCTATTGTTTCAATTGGAATTGATACTATTGTACTAATTACTTATTTATTGTTAATTGTTACTTTTAAAATAAAAGGTAGCAAAACGAAATTATTATCAAGTATCGATAATTCATTATTAATGGATTTCATTACATGATTTTTATTAGTTAAAACAGTTGTTATTGTTGGACTTTCGACAGGTGTTGAAATTTCAGTATTTATTTCACTTTCATCTTGTTTCTTAGCAATATTTATTATTAATATAACAAATATTTTAATTGGTGTGAATTTCCCGAATATTAAAAACACTACATCAACAATTATTAATATTGTTGCTTCAGTGGCAATTTTAGGAATGGCATTATTCCAATCAACATTTACACCAGAATCTTCAACCAACATTTTTGAAGGAGCCGAAATAGTTATCTTGACTATCTTGCCAGCATTAATTGCTTCTTCGTTCAATTTAGGAATTAAGATCTTTGCTTTCGCTAAAATAAATGGTTTCAAAAAAGAAATATCTAACAAATCTAGCAAAAAAGAAGAAATTGGTGAAAAAAAATCTTGAGAAGAAAATTCCTTAAAAGAAAAAAAATCTATGGAATCAAAAGAAAAAAGTAGTAAGGTTGGAGCATAATTATGAATATATTAAAAAACAAAAAAGCATCTTTGATTTTAAAAACGTTAGGTAGTGTTATTGGTCTTACTGCTTCAACAGCATTATTAATTTCTCCTGGAGTCTCACAACCAAATAATGTCAATACCAATATAAAATCAAATGACTTAAATAGAAGTTTTAATGAAGTAACGAAAGATAATTTATTAAATCCTGAGTTTTACTTTGATAGTTTTAATTTCAGAAATCCTGATCAGGGTGCAGAAACCCCTGTGGAAATTCCCATTGCTAAAGATGAATGAAATAGAATTAGAATTAATTTGGAAACATACCGTCAATTTTCTTCGAACCCTTCATATAAATATATAATGGAGAAAATTTCAGATCTTGAGTTGTGAGCAGATTCTGAAAACTTTATCATTAGAGAAGCATTGCGTAATGCTGGACAAATAGATGTTTGAGAAAATATCAAAGAAACACTTGGATTTCAAGAGTTTATTGATGTTGCTGGGGAACCAGATGAATTACACAAAAATATTATGGAATTATCAGGTCTAGTTTCAGGACAAAGTTCTACCTATAGAATAAGAGCGATTGAAAATAGACAAGCAAAAATTGTTAACCTTTTAACAGGAACAGTAACAGATATAAATATTCCTGGTGATTATAAAACTGTTGTAACGATTGCTGAAATTGATTATCCAGCTGTTCAAGAAGATATTAAAATTGATTTTAGTTACTCATCAACTGCTTTTACTGGTCTTGCCGCTAGAGGAAGTTTGATTATTAGAAATAAAAATGATCAAATTTCCACTGATACTTTAGTTAACAATAAAGATAATCTTGAAATATTTGGTAGATGAACAAACTTAGGAAACAATTCTGTAGGTACAAATAACTTTAGATCAACGTTAGATAATTTTGTATTATCAAAAACAGACGATGATAAACTTTTGGTTGTCGCTAGGTTAAGAGATGGTGAACAATTAACAAACATTAGAACTGAAGGTATTTCAAACTTCGGTATTATAAATTCACAAATTGATGATCTTCCTATTTATCCTGATGTAGACATAGTAGACTCAATAGATTTCTATTCAACTAATTTACTTATGACAAATGCAAATAGTTCAAATGTTCCAGGAACCACAAATCCTCAAATTAATAAGAAATATGAATTTTATGTAGGTGATGAAACAGAATTAAATTTAATTTTATTCTACAAAAATATTGATGAAAATATTTATAAAGATTTATACGATTTTGATGGAGATAAGGTTTCTTCAACTGTCAAACAAAATATATCTATTGGGGTTAAGGGGGGGAATCCTGTAAACCTTTCTACTAAAAATGTCGAATTTTCAGATGAAGTTCTTGCTGAATTGAATTTACCAGAGACAAGATTGGAAGAATTAGGGATTTCATTAAAAACTGAAAAATCAATTTCAAACAACTTGTTCAAACAAGGCATTTATTTAAATGATTTAATGGCTCTTGCAATCTCAGGTTCTCCAATCCCTTCTTCTGGTGGAGTAACAATCTCTCTTGGAAATAGAATCACAGATAAAATATTCTTTGAGGATCCTGGATTTGTTCCAGTAGTTCCAGTAGTTCCTGAAGTTTCAACAACTAGTCCAATAAAATGAGTTAATTCTGAAAACCAAGTAATTACAGAATTATCAAGGATTTATGAAGCATGATCAAGAGAGATTGATCCAATTGGTCGTGAAAAATTAGGTCAAAAATTTTATAACAAAGTTGATTATGAATTATCAGGTGGAAAATATAGAAATATTACTTGAAAAAATCAATCAAATGATTACACAGGTAAAGAAATGTACAGTAATATTGTTGAAGAATATGCAATATATCAACAAATAATATCTCAATTAATTAGTTCTACTTCAAGTGAAAGTACAAGAAATATTTATGAAATTGGACCTGGTGGAACAGCTCAAAATATTGTTAGAGGAACTTTATTATCAATTGAAAATAAAGCGCAAAGAACTTTAATTATTGATAATGTAAAAGAAATTATTGATGGTTCGAGCCCAATCAAGGATTTATTGATTGAACAACAACTTGCTGAACTAGTTAGAATTAAATTCTCAGAAATGAGAACCACTCTTACAAATCCTATTAGCACTTTCTATTACTTTGAAATTAAAAAATATTTAGATTCTGAATTAATAGATAAAACTAGAATGTCTACAGTAGATTCATTCTTAATATTTGATGAAGAAAATGGTTTATTTAACTTAAAAAGTAAGAATCCTAAAATTTTAGAGACTGTCTCACAATTGACTGGTTCTCAAAAAATGGAATCACTATTTTCTCTATTATATTTTGGCCTTAAAGAATATGGAACAGAAACAACATTTTTTGGAAATGCGATATTTGGAGCAGCTTCAACTAATGGTGGAACCGAATCTATTTTGGATTTATTTATTGGGTTCAATAGCAATCCAAAAATACTTTCAGACTTTACATCTTCAGTATTAC
The DNA here is from genome assembly GCA_051653325.1 of Metamycoplasmataceae bacterium. Lineage (GTDB taxonomy): Bacteria > Bacillota_I > Bacilli_A > Mycoplasmatales > Metamycoplasmataceae > UBA710. The sequence goes on along the minus strand of JBOFVX010000032.1, from coordinate 12,864 downwards.
AAACACAAATTGATTCAGTAAATATTTATGATAGACTTTTATCAATTTTTGGTTATGGAATTAATGAAATTACTGAAAACTCATTGAAAACAGGGGAAGAAATTAAGTTAGAATGAAAAGGTGATAATTTAGACAAAGTTATTACAACAATTTTTAATAAATTCAATCCATCTTCATTTGAACAAGTTTCAATTCTTGAACTAAATTATCAGTACAATGTTTTCAATTCGTTAATTACTTCAGCAAATATTTATAACTCATTAACATTTAGAAAATATAACCCACCAAAAGGTGTGGTATCGCCAAGTGATGATGCTAGAAAAATAGTGAATATTTTAGAATCGGGAATTGTTTCTCATATTAATGTCTTTGCTTGATCACGTATTCAAGAAGTTGGAAACGATATTCAACGTTATACAAATCTTTTTTCTGAAGATTTATCTGAAACAATAAGATTATCTAACCAAATCAAAACAGAAGCTGATATTTTAGATAGATTTATTGAAGAACAAAATGCTTTATTCCAGATTAATCCTTTCCTTAATGTTAGAATTGTTTGACCAATTTTAGTAGGATTAATCGCTGTAGGTATGATTGTTATTTCGTCAATGTCACTAGCGGGAATTAGAAAAAATTCTAAATTATCCAATAGACAAGTTATTAAAATAATTTTAATTGTTGCAATATTGATAAGTATTGCATCATTAGGGTTAATTGGAGCAGTAATTGTTCCAGGACTTCTATAACAGAATTCTTTGAACTAAATAAAAAATAAAAACAATATTTGTAAATATTGTTTTTATTTTGTAAAATTAATAAATGAAAATAGCAATTTATCCTGGTTCTTTTAATCCCTTTCATAAAGGACACATTTCAATAATCAATAAAGCTCTTAAGTTATTTGATCTTATATATGTTATAGTTACTTTGAATCCGGATAAAGAAATAAATAATGATTTAACATTAAATGCTCTTTCAATTAAGGATCATTTTATTAATAATGATAAAGTTATTGTTAGAATAAATGATGATAAATTAACGGCAACATTAGCTAGTGAATTAGGTGCTGAATTTATCATTAGAAGTTCAAGAGACAATTTAGACTTTAAATATGAATGTCACCTTGCAAATATCAATAATTCTCTTAATCATAAATTGGAAACAATTTTATTTTTTCCTGAATATAATCACAAGAATATTTCTTCCACTATCCTTCGTCATAAAAAGAAGATGAAAATTGATTAATAAAGTATTATTAAAATATATGTGAAATTTTGTTAAATCCTCATCATCAAAGGAAAATTGATTAGAACATGACTTTAATGAAGTGTGTTTTATTGGAAGAAGTAATGTTGGTAAGTCATCATTAATAAATGCTCTTTCAAATAATAATAAATTAGCTAAAACATCAAAGACTCCAGGCCGGACTCAACTTATTAATTATTTTTATACTGATAAGGGAATTATGGTGGTGGATTTACCGGGTTATGGGTTTGCTAAAATGTCAAAAACCAATAAAGAAAAAATGCATATAATGCTTGATGAATATTTTAATGAATCGCAAAAACTATCACATGTATTTTTATTATTTGATGCTAGGCACGGATTATTGAAGGAAGATATTTTATTTTGAAATTATTTATCTAGTAAAAATCTAAAAATTATATTAGTTGGCACAAAAATTGATCTAACAACTCAATCCCAAAGACACAAGATTAAACAAAATTTAATTATTTCTTCTTTTAATGATAAAGAAATTTTTCTATGTTCATCTCAGAAAAATAAGAACATTGATAAATTAAGAGAATTCATTTATTCTATAAATTATGAAACTATCGATTCTTAATTTTCTCTATTTATTTCTTTGATTATATATTATAATGTTTAATGAGTAATTTAAACTCCTTGACTAACATATTAGTCCAGATAAAAAGACCATAAGGAGGTCAACATGTCAAAATATGAAATCATGTTGATTTTAGACCCTAGTTCAAGTACTCAAATAGCACAAGAAATTTGTGATTCCACCTTTAAATCAGCAAAAGATTTAAAGGTTACAAAATTAGAAAATACTGAACTAGCATATAAAATCAATAAATCAAAATCTGCAATTTATGTTTTAATAAATGTTTCGGCAACTGGCGAAGAAATTATTGAATTCACTAGAAAATGTAATATAACCAAAACCATTTGGAGACAATTGGCTATTAATTTAGATTCTGAAAAAGGATTAAATAGAAAAGCTAACCCCAAAAAAGTTAAAAAACCATTCGTTAAAAAACCATACATTAAAAGGGAAGAAGGATCTGAGGCAAGAACTTCAAATTCATCAACTGATTCATCAGTTAAAAAACCATATTTAAGAAAACCAAAAACAACAGCTTTGGAAGAAGAATAGAATGAATAAGGTATTACTAGTAGGAAGAATTTCAGGCAAGCCAACCATGTTTGAATCTAAGAGTGCAAAGACTTATGCTAGAGCAACAATTGCTATTAGTAGAGATTTTTCTAAAGATGTTTCGGATTTTATTCCATTAACTATTTTTGGGTCAACAGCTGAATATTTTAATAAATATGTAAATAAAGGCGATTTATTATCGATTGAAGGAATGATTCAATCATCAAATTATAGAAATGATAAAAATGAAATCGTTAATTCTTTTTCAGTAGTGCCAAGTTCAGTGAAACATTTGGAACCAAGAAGCGTAGTTCAAGCAAGAACATCTTCAAATAATGATGATTATGTAACAGCAGTTTTTGAAGCAAAACCTTCTATGCCAAACACCCAAGAACCTTCATTCTCAGAAGAAGAAAATGACGAAGTTCCTTGAGAACTAGATTTATAATATATAAAGGAGTAAATTATGAATAATTTTAATAAAAAACCAACTAAAAAAATTTTTAAAAAGAAACCTTGTTTCTTTTGTTTAGAAAAGATTGAATATATTGATTTTAAGGATACCGCTTTAATTGGTAGATTTATAAATTCACATGGTAAGATCTTACCATCTAGAGTTACTGGAACATGCTCAAGACACCAAAGATTGTTGTCCACAAGCATTAAAAGAGCGAGAATCATGGCTTTAATTCCTTTCATTTCTGAAAGAGTTAGAAAATAATTTTGAAAATAGTTGTGAAAAACTATTTTTTATTTTTTTGACAATAGTTAATACTTGAAAATATAAATAAAATTGCTATAATGTAATATAAACTATGAAAATAAACACTAAACTTATCTGGATTACTGTATTTGCTTTATTATTAGCATTAATGCTTGGGGGAATCATTTCTCTTATTTCAATCAAAATGCCTATAATAGCTAAAGTTATTATTATAATAATTTTGATTTTGTCTTTAATTACAATGATAGTATTCGTAGTGCTAAATCATAAGTGATCAAGAGTATGAAGTTTAAACATTAAGAAATCAATAAATTTTTACTTTGAAAACGTTGTTGCTAGATCAGGAATGGGTATTATAGTATTGTCATCAGCAGGTAAAATAATTTGGATTTCAGATTTCATTTATTCAAGATTTGGCAAAAAAGTTATTAAAAAACAAATAACCGAATTAGTTCCTTCACTAAATATTTCATCAGTAATGGATGAGTATGAAACTATTATTTCAAGAAATAATTTGTTTTATAAAGTTAAATATTTCCCCAAACAATTAATGATTACTTTTAAAGATATTACTTCTGAGCAAACAGCCATTAATCACCATGAATTAGAAAAAACTGTTATTGGTGAACTAGATATCGACAACTTTCAACAATTTCAATCAATATTGTCAGAGGAGGAAATTTTTATAATTCAATCAATGGTTATTAACCTACTTGATTTAATTTCAAGAAAATATAATTTAACATTTCGTCAATATGTTAATGGTAAATTTATTTTAATAACCAATAAAGCTAATTTAGATAAAATGATTGAAACAAATTTCTATGAATTTGATTCCTTAAAAAATAATGATTCCTTAAAAAATGTTAGAGTTTCAGTATCAGTTGGATTTGGTATTAGATCAAATAAATTTGAGAAATTAAATGAAATGGCTAAAATCGGAATTAGACAATCTCAATCTCGTGGTGGAGATCAAGTAACAATTATTTCCGATAAAGATAAACCAAAATACTATGGTTCTAAATCAGAAATTGCCATTAATGAAAGTAGAACTAAAATAAAACATATCTCTCAAAATCTAAAAGAAAGATTACTAGATCCTGCAATTCAAAAGGTAATCATCTACGGACATAAATTTGTGGACCTGGATGCAGTTGGTGCTTCAATGGCGCTTTATGAAATGGCTAAGCATTTCGATAAAGAAGTATATATTCAAAATCAAACATTTGATGACACTGCCAAAAAATCTATCAATAAATATATACCGAACCATACAAAAATATTTATTTCCCCATCAAAGGCTAATTCAATTACTGACAAAAGAACATTGGTTATTGTCGTAGATTGTGCTGATTCTACTAGGGTTGAAAATCCAAAGGTATTTATTAAACCTCTTCCGAATAATATCTTTATTTTTGATCATCATAGAATTTCCAAACTTGATGATGCTCTTGTTGATTTAAATGTTTATATTGAATCAACTGCTTCATCAACTTGTGAGATTATTACGGAAATGATTGCCTTCAATCAATTAAAATCAATTCTTTCAGTAAATACTATTCAAATGTTAATGAATGGATTGTATATGGATTCAAACCAATTCCAAAAATCAACAAGCTCTAAAACATTTTTTGCTGCTTCACTACTTGGTGAATGAGGAGCTAAGTCAGATGAATCAATTGCCATTCTAAAAATTTCAAATGAAACTAATGAATTAATCAACAAGATATTAGCAAACCTAAGAGAAATCAAACAAGGTTATTGAATAACTTCATATGATGAGGTTGTTCCAAGTGATGTTGTTTCAATGGCTGCTGATGAAATTCTTAAAATTGATGGAAGAAAAGCGGCATTTGTTATTGCCAAGCAAGAAAAACGTCACGCTTCTGATAATGATACTTTTAAATTATCAGCACGTGGAATTAAAACTAACGTTCAAATAATAGCTGAAGAAGTAGGTGGTGGTGGCCATTTCTCAGCCGCGGCTGCTTTCTCTGATTCTAAATCTAAGGAAACTATTGATGTTTTTACCGATAATGTTATTCAGGCTATTATTAGTAATAAGGACTAGGAGAGAAAATGAAAGTTATTATAATTAAAAATTGTAAAGATGGAAAAGTGAATGATGTTATAGAAGTTTCTCCAGGTTATGGGACAAATTTCTTAATTAAAAATGGATTTGCTGAACCATTTAATAAATCATCAAATTTTCAATTAGAAAAAAGATTGGAAGAGAAAAACAAACTTCATAAAGAAAGAATTCAAGAGGCTAATATTTTGAAAGAACAAATTGAAAATTTGACATTAGAATTTAGTCTTAAAGTTACAAATTTAATTGTTCATGGTTCGATAACAACCAAGCAAGTGAATATAAAATTGAAAGAATTAGGGATCCAACTAGAAAAACATTCTATTCCTCATATTCAAATAACATCATTGGGGATAACATTGATTACAATAAAGTTATTTGAAAAGATTGAAGCAAAATTAAAGATATTGGTGAATAAAAATGAGTAAAAATAACACAAATAATATTCATATAGCTCATGAAATTGAAGAGGCAATTTTAGGATTAGCTATTCAAAATAATTCAGTTGCCATGAAGATTGCTGCATATTTAAATAGCGATGATTTCTATCATCCAAAAAATAGAATTGTTTTTCAATCAATTCAATATTTGGTTGATAATAACCAAGTAATTGAAAGTGCAAATTTAATAAATTATTTAAAAGAAAAAAAGCTATTTGATAAGGTTGATAATGGTGAATATCTTCAACATTTAATTGAAGTTTCAGGATATGAGACAAATCTAACAACTTATTTTGAGAAACTTACTTCAAAATCAAATCTTAGAAAAATGGGAGAGATCACAAAGGATATTATAAAAAGACTAGATTCGACAAACGCTAATTACGAAGAATTAATTGAGGAATTCCAGTTGGCGATCTACAATCTAGAAAGAATGAAAAAAACTCAAGATATTGTTGAATCCAAAAAGTTAATTAAGAAAGTTGTTGAGGATATTGCCAATAGACAAAATGACAAACATTTAACAGGACTCGTTACTGGATTCCATTCTTTAGACATAATGACTTCGGGGTTGCAAAAAGGTGATTTAATTATTATTGCTGCTCGGCCTTCAATGGGTAAAACTGCTTTTGCTCTTAATATTGCAAGTAATGTGTCAAAACATCATAATGTAGCATTTTTCTCGTTGGAGATGCCAGCTGAACAACTTTTAACAAGGATTATATCGATTGAGGGAAACATAGATGGAAATAAATTAAAGAATCCTTCTAAGATGGATGAAACAGATTGGACAAGATTATATTTAGTTCAAGACAAAATTGAGAAAACAAGTCTCTTTATTGATGATTCACCAACTATTAAATTAAATGAAATTGTTTGAAAGGCTAGAAGATTAAAAAATAAAGATAAATTGGATTTAATAGTAATTGATTATTTACAACTAATTCCTTTAACACATGATTCAAACTCAAACAATAGGCAACAAGAAGTATCTATTATTTCAAGAACATTAAAACAGTTAGCAAGAGAATTAGAAATTCCGATCATTGCTCTTTCTCAGTTAAGTCGTAAAGTCGAACAAAGAGAGGATAAAACACCAATGATGTCCGATTTAAGAGAATCTGGGGCAATTGAACAAGATGCTGACATTGTAAGTTTCCTTTATCGAGAGGATTATTATCATAAAGATAAAGAGGAAGTCAGTCAACCAACTATCCTTCATCCGACAGATTTTATTATTTCGAAACATCGAAATGGTTCAATAGGAACAATAACACTTGGCTTTAATCTTTCAAAAGGTAAGTTCATAGATAGGGGTAAATAATAATATGGACACGACAATATTAGTTTTATTATTTTTGGGATTATTTTTATTATTCTTAATATCTGCACTTTTTTCGGCCGCAGAAACAGCATACACATCTCTCTCTCCGGCGACTATGGAATTAAATAGAAAGAAACACCCTAAAACAGGTAAATTAATTAAAAAACATGTCAAAAGCTATAGTTGAACAATAGCAACAATTCTTATAGGTAATAATATTGCTAATGTTGCCATTTCAAGTATTATTGCCTTTCTATTTTCCTGAGCTCTAGGTGCAAGTAATTATCTATCCGTCATTCTACCAATTTTTGTTGCCACTCCTTTACTTGTTATTTTTGGAGAAGTTATTCCTAAAATATTTGCGAAAAGATATGCATGAGGTTATTTACAAAAAGTTGTTTTTATTTTAGAAGGCTTTAGATGATTACTTTTCCCCTTGACATTTTTCTTATCAAGATTTGCTTTGGAAGCAGAAGTAACAAATACTGAAGATGAAATGAAAACAATTCTAAAAATGGGTTATAAAGAAGGTGTACTTGAGCATCGTGAATTATCCTTGGCCACAAGAGCTCTTGATCTTGATTCAGAAAAAATTAGAAAACATTATGTTAAGATTGAAAAAATAACCTATCTTCCTAAAAATGCAACAATTCAAGAAGCAAAAGATCTATTTCAAAAAACAGGTTTTTCAAGATTACCTGTTAAAAATAAAAATAACTTTATTGGTGTTCTATTATTGAAAGATATTTTCAACCTTTCTTCTGATTCATTAATACATAATTATATTATTGATGTTCCTTCTATTACTATAAACAATAATTTACATTATGCACTAGATGTTTTTAGATCAAGTGCTGTGGGGATGGCTTTTGTTAAAAGGTCAAGCAATGATAATAATATTATAGGTTTAATAACTTTAGAGGATATTATTGAAGAATTGGTTGGTGAGATATATGATGAACATGACAAGGAAGAAAAAATTACAGAGATTGAAATACATAAGTTAATTATTTTAGGAGACACTCCCATGCCAGAGATTGGTGAAAGAATTGGAATAGAGTTTGCCTCTAAAGAGAATTTAACTAATTGAATAATTAATGAAACTAATAAAAAAATTAAAGCAGGTTTAACTTATAATTGAGAGGGCAAAGTGGTTTTTAAAGTTATTAAGAATAAGAAAAAACAAACTCCTAAGTTTGAATTAATTATTAAATAATATATTTTATATAAATAAAAACACCCACTTAATTAATAAGGGTGTTTTTTTGTTGGTAAATTTATTTATATGGTGGGAACGAATGGGCTCGAACCATCGACCTCACGATTATCAGTCGTGTGCTCTAACCAGCTGAGCTACGCTCCCATATAAGTAAGTCTGGTACCAGAATTACTTTCTTTGTTAAAGATTAACGTTTTGAGAATTGACGAGCCTTTCTAGCTTTACGTAAACCTGGTTTTTTACGTTCTTTAATTCTTGCATCACGCGTTAGCATACCTTCTTTTTTAAGTTTAGGTCTATAATCCGCGCTTGATAATATTAATGCTCTTGCAATACCTAAACGAATTGCCCCGGCTTGACCCGCAAGCCCCCCACCTTTAACATTAACATTAATATCTCATTTATTTAATGATTCTAAGATTTCAATAGGCTGTAATGCATCCTTAATCAAAATATCCGATCTTAAATATTCTTTAGATTCTCTTTTATTGATTATGAATTTTCCAGTTCCTTCTTTAATAATAACTCTTGCTGTTGAAGATTTCCTTCTTCCTAGCCCTCTATAAACTATTTCATCTTTTGCCTTTGCCATTATTTAACCTCTAACTTTACAGGTTTTTGTGCTACTTGTTCATGCTCAGGGCCTGCATAAACATAAAGGTTTCTATATTGCTTACTTCCTAATTTAGTGTGTGGAATCATTCCTTTGATAGCTCTTTCGACAATTGATATTGGTTTCTTGGCTCTTAATTCAGCAGGATTAGTTGTTTTAAGTCCTCCAGGATATCCAGAGTGAGAATAGTACACTTTATCATTTTCTTTATTTGCTGTTAAGATAATCTTGTCCGCATTAATAACAATAATATTGTCACCCATATCAACATTTGGTGTAAATGTTGGTTTGTTTTTACCTCTTAGGTATGTTGCAGCCAAAGCGGCAAGTCTACCTAAAACTTGACCTTCTGCATCAATAACATATCAATTCTTATGAACTTCTTTATGTTTAACAATTGTTGTTTGTCTCATTGCGGACCTTCTTTTTTTCTTTTATTATACTAATATTTATGGTATTCACTTAATGCTAAAAGTAAATATTGCTTATTTATTATAACATTATTTTATTATGGAAAGCAAAAAAATCGATGAAGTTTCAGCTCTCAATATTCTGTTTCCTAATGAAACAACTTCAAACCCAAAATTTGTTGCTGTTTCAACTTCATTTTCTGTAAAACCACCCTCTGGTCCAACTATAATTATAACATCATCATTTAGGAAAGATATTTTATCCCCTTTGAACTTCTCGTGAGCAATAATTTTATTTTTAGCTTCAAGTTTTATTGCTTTCTCAAAATTAACTGGTTCTACTATTTCCATTATTTTATTTCTAAAAGCTTGTTCACATGCATTCTTAGAAATTTCTCTTCATCTTTTAATTTTTGTTTGCGAAACATCATAATATTTTTTATTTGTATTTTTTGTAATTATGGGAATTAATTTAGTAGTACCAAGTTCTGCTGCTTTTTGTATTAATCATTCAAATTTTTTAATATTAATTAATGAAGCACATAAAATAACTTGATTCTCGAACTCATGATTTTCATTTAATTCCTCAATAATAGTTGCTAAATTATTTTCAAGTTTGCAAATATAAAATCTTCCTTCAAAAATACAAATTATATTTTCGTTTCTAATTCTAATCACCTTTAAATGATTCAATAATTCTCTTGATAAAATGAAATGATCATTCTCTTTATTCTCTACAAAAAATCTATACATCAAAATAAATATTACTAGAATTTATCAATTATTTTTTGTTATAATAATATAAAACTTATAGATAGACTATTTAAGGACATATTAATTATGATAAAAAAAAAGAACCAAAAAAATGAATTACCCGAATATAGTGTTGTAATTATTGGGGCAGGTTATACGGGAGTTTCTTTTGCTAAGCTGTTAATGAAATATGAAGGGAATGTTTTATTAATTGATGAACATTATGCTGGTGCAAAATCAAGTTTAGAAGTAAAATTATTTTCTTATGTTTCTAATAAATGAAAGGGAATTAGCACAGACGATTTTATAACGAATTTATCAACTGAGATGTCAAAAGCAAGAGATGAGAAAAGTCAAGAATTTAATGAAGACATCTTTAAAGATTCGTCAGTTACCTTTATGGTGGGTTCTCCAAGAATTCTTTCTGAAAAAGTTATAGAGATTAATGATACTAAATTTAAATTTAAAAGATTGGTTTTTGCTACTGGCTCAATATATAAACCATTACATCTTCAAGGTTTGACTGAAGATATGTATATGGATCCAAATCAAATTTCAACTTTGGATCATTCGATTGATACTGTTGCCATTTATGGAACAAATTGAATTGCTCTTGAGTTAGGTCAAGCATTAACTAAAATTGGAATAAAAGTATATTTTGTAGATAAAAACATCAACCCATTTAATGATTTTGATGATGAAATAGAAGCAACACTAAAAAAAGAATACAAGAATGAATTAATGTCATGATGTTTAGAATCAACAGCTATTAATCATCAACTAATTACTGATTCATTAATTAGAATTACTTTATTAACTGGTTCAATAGAAAGCCATATAGACGTTAATAAAATTATTAACACCGAGAAAGTTGCATATACTTCAAATATTGAAAGCCAAATTGAACTATATAGAAATAGTAATAATGCTTTTATTATTGATTCTTCATTTAAAATGAAAAGTCAAGCGAATTTTTATGCAATTGGTTCGGCAAATGGATTACATTTTTATCCAAATCAAGGATATTATCAAGCCCATTTATTAGCAGGGAGTTTTACTGGAAATTCTGAAAGACTTGATATAAATAATTTTTCTTTTTCTCTAAACATTGAACCATCTATTTCATTTTATGGAATGAATAAAAATCAAATCGAACATTCTCAAATACCTTATAATGAATTTATATATGAATTTAAAAATGATTATAAAATAAAACTAGAATCTAAGACAGGAAGAATTAAAGTATTCACTAACAAAAAGCACGAAATATTAGGGGTAATATTAATTGGAGATGAAATTTCTGAATTAATAAATCTATTTACACTAATGGGTCAAAATAATATCAAGTTCCATAAACTTGCTTGATTAAATATCCCATTTTTCACAAAGGCCGATTTTATTAAAGAAGCAGCTCTTGACTATTATTATGAATTTATTTGAAGTGAAAGCAGATTCAAATCGAAAAAGATTAACTAAAATCAAAAAGGAAAAAACAATGAAACAATATAACAGAATAAACAAAATGAATTTAGAAATTCTTATTCAACCAAAAGAACAAGCGGCTGGCTCAAATTCATCTGCATCAAAAACTGCATCAAAAACTGCATCAAAAACATTAGGTAGAAATATTTATTATGTTTCAGTAAGAAAAGATAAGACTGGGAAAAAGCTTGGATGAGAGATCAAGAAAGAAAATGCTTCTAAGGTAACAAGAGTTGTTGATACCAAAGACGAAGCTCTTGCGATTGTAAAGGATTTAGCTGGAAATAATGAATCGACAGTAATTATTAGAAAAGTAGACGGTTCTATTCAAGAAACAATTAAATTTAAAAATAAATAAAAATTTATCATTTCAATTTTATTTTCATGTTATAATTTTATTACTTATGAATAAAAACACAAAAACCACAAATAAAAAATCATTATTAGCAATATCAATCATCGGAGCAATTTTATCAATTTTAGCTTTTGGTTTATTTGCCCTAGTTGCAGCTGGAACAGTTTTAATTACTCTTGATTCATTTCAAACATATTGAGTACCAATTTTAATTACTTGTTCAGTATTTTTCCTATTTGCATGTGTAATTAATATAATTTTATATGCAAAAGTTATTTTAAATAAGAATAGTTATATTTTGAAAGATGAAAATGAATTTCCATTTTGAACATCGTCAATCATTTTTTGAGTATTACCTGTTTTTTCTTGAATGATATTTATAGCTCTTCACTTCAAAGAAACAAAGGGCTTAATTTAACTAAGATGAAAAAAGAAAATACTGTTAATAAAGAATATTTTTCTAAAATAGTAAATTGTGGTTTTTATGTTTCTTTATTAAATTTTGTCCTATTTGGGTTTCTTATATATACATTAGCAAATATTTTTCTATATCCACTGAGTGAAGTTTTGTGAATTAGTTTAGCAAGTGCAACATTTGGACTTTGAGTAATTCTTCTTATAATAAATTTATTTATTTTAATGAAAATTATTATAAATAATGAATGATTTTTTCAGTGAGCAATGAAGGAAAAAAGAAAATATTTTATTCTGGCAATTGTTATCTTTGTATTCAATAGTGCAATTAGCTTTTCAATGTTTAAGAAATGTTTGTGAATTTAAATTCATATAGAAAGGGATCGAATTATGGCAAAAAATAAAAAAATAATGGCTACCTTAGCCGTCACATTATCTACAATTTCCGCAGTTTCTTTCGTGGCTTATTCATTTTCTCAAGTTTTAATAGACAAGACTTTAACATCAATTACTGATAATATTGAAATAGGTTGAACAAGGGAAGATGAAAAAAATCATGAAAACAGATATTTAAAAAATGCTTTAGAAAAAGATGCACAAGAAAAAGCTAATACTGATACTGTATTATTTTATAAAATATCAA
>JBOFVX010000031.1:0-1644 GCA_051653325.1 Metamycoplasmataceae bacterium | reverse complement strand
TTCAAATTTCTTCAATGCTAATATTATTCATGTTTTATTCCATTTTTATAATAATTCTTCATATCACCTTATTTCTATAATTACATATCATAACATCTATATAAGTATTACTTATTCATTGCTTCTAAATGTCTTTTCATATATTCTTTTTGTTTTATCACTAATATTGATTGCTTTATTCCTGTCTAGATACTCTTGTGATATTCCGCTTTTTAATATTATATCTTTGTAGTTTGGAGGAAGTAAATAATTTATTCATTTTGTAAATTTAGTTTTTCTGAAAATTCAAAAGCCTTTTTTGTTCTACTCAAACATTATTTGGTGATTTCATGATCCATTGAAACGTCACAAAATTCTATTCTTTCTTTTATCTTTGGATTTGTGGGTATGAATTTCCTATCCTTTGAACTAGCATTATCAAATAGCTTGTGATAATTAAAAGGTATTAACATTCCGTTAGCAGGAGGAAGCTAAAAAGTCTAAATAATTCCTTCTTGGTTTTAGTTTATTAGTTGCCAATTTAAGGTAGTGGAACTAATCCTATACGTAATCTTTCTTCAGGTGTATCAAAAGCTGAAGGTAATGTAATATTAACTATTGAATTATCAGCAAATGCATTATCGCCAATATGTGAAACGTCAGAAGGAATAACGACACTTGTTAGTTGATTATTTTGGAAAGCTGCTTGTCCGATAGAGTCTAATAGGTCTGGTAAAATTAGAGTTGTTAATTGATTATTTGCAAAGGCGGAGTTTGAAATAGTTAATAATGTTGAAAGAGGGGCAAATGCAACTTCTCGAAGTTGGTTTGAGTCAAAGGTGGCTGATTCAATCCTTCTAAGAGATCTTGGAATAAAAATGGATGTTAATCTATTATTACTAAAAGCCGATTCTCCTAAAGATAATAATGATTCGGGAAGAGTTATATTAGTTAATTGATTATAAGCAAAGGCGTTAGCTCCAATCGAAGTAAGAGTGTTTGGTAAAGTGATAGATTCAATAACGTTATATGAAAATGCACCAACACTAATATCGGTAATTGAATTTGGAATAGTTAGGGATGATAAAGAATTGTTGGAAAATGCTAATCTACCGATTTTGATAGGAATATCAGGGAAGACAATATTTGTTAATTGTTTTCCTTCAAATGCGTTATCAGCGATTGATTTAATTTGTAAGCCAGAATAATTCTCTTTTATTACTAAAGTCGTTGAAGGTGGTGTTCCGTCAAAACCCATTATTTTTCCTTCAGAAGTAATTTTTAATCCTTCAACTACTATTTCCGTCACTTCTTTAATAATAATTCCTATTCTTTGACGCTCAGCAGCATTATTTAATTTTGTTGGTAAAATGATTTCTGAATCAGAAAGAAAATCATTATTCAAAAACACATCGTTTCAAACGAATATCTCTTGGTTATCGATTGTTAAGCTGGTAATTTTATTATCCGCAAATGCATTATCAGAGATATTTGAAACAGTATTTGGAAGAGATAAAGTAATCATGTTGTTGTTTCGAAACGCATTTTTACCAATTTCTCTCACTTGGTTAGTGTCAAAATTGATATGGGAAATATTGTTATTACTGAAAGCATTTTCCCCGATAGTAATTACTTGAGGTGGTAAATAGATGTGTGTTAAGACTT
>JBOFVX010000030.1:0-1724 GCA_051653325.1 Metamycoplasmataceae bacterium | reverse complement strand
GTTGGGTCAGTTTTAGCTGTTATTTTAAAATCCTCATCTTTTGATGCAGAACCACAAGAAGCAACTACAACAAGCGGAACTAATATTCCACCCATACTCATAATTCCTAATGCAATCTTTTTAAAATTACTTATCATATCGGCCTCACTCTTAATCGTTTTATATTCTTTACGTTTGTTAGATAATATCTAATAAAACTAAATTAATTGATTATGTAATTATATCATAAATAATAAAAATAAGGTCCAATTGACTTTATTTTTATATTTGAACTTTTATATTTTAAGAACCTAATTAAGGTTTGGGTGTAAAAATAGCAGAATTTAAACGAATAGAATTATTACTAAAAATATAACCTTCCTTTGTTCCTAATTGAACACGCCGTGGTATGGTTCTAACAGTTATTTTAGTTAAATCATCATCAGTCAAATTAAATAATTTACTTAAGGTAGTCATAGATTCTAAATCTGGTCCACTTAAATCACTTTCAGTTGGAGTGTCTAAAATTGGTTCAATTTTAGTAATATTAATAACAATATTATATTTAAATTCTATAGAAGTAATTTCTTTTCCTGTTCTAAATAACTTACCATCATTAGCTTTTAGTGTAATTGTGTAAAATACATTATCTAAAGTATTTAACTCTGAGGTTGTATCGTTTGTAAGAATTTCTGGTGTAAGACCATCAAAGAAATTACTTAATGTTTCCATGGAATGTAAATTATCAATATCATCTGAAGTTAAGGGAGTAGGAGAAAGTGGAGTATCTCTTTTCGATCCTTCTATTCCAGTTAATTCAGGAAAGGCTACTGATGTAATGCTTCCAACATTAGTTACACCATTGTCAATAATATAACCAGATCTTGCTTGGAGACCAATAGAAACAAGTGGATCAAGAAGGTCATTAATTCTAACCACTAAACCTAAATCGATTAAGTCTTGATCAGCTTCAATATTAAATACTTTTTGAAGTGTATTTAAAGATTTTAAAGCACCTGGTGTACGCAGGTCAAATGTTGATACATCTGCAATAACAGAACTAATTCTAGTAATATTAATATTTCGTACAATCCTAAATGAATCTGATTCAAGTATGTTCTGACCATTAATTTTATAGTCGATTGATTTTGCAGTTAATTTAATTTTATATTGAGTACCACTAATAAAAGTATATTAAACATTTACACCATTATCAATATCAGTTTGAGTTAAAGAATTTAAGTTAAATAATTTATCTAAAAATTGAATAGAGTGAATATATGCACTATCTTCAAGATTTTTTAATGTTATATCTTGAGGATTAGTATGTTCAGTTATAATATTAAGATTTATAATGGCTAAAGTAAATGCATCTGAAGTTATTCCATCTAATCCACCATTAATGTAAAAGTCTGTTAAAGGAGTTAATTTAATTTGGTAGCTTGAATTTACAGTAATTGTAATTAATTCAATATCAAGATTTACTAGCATTTGTTCATTAAAATCTGATCCTGTAAATAATTTCGAAACAACTGGTCACCTTTTGTAGTTATCTCCAACAATATCACTTGGTTTAATATTACTTGGAACATTGGTCACTTTGTTAATCACATAATTAATTGGAATTATAAAATTATTTGAATTAAGACTTAGCATATTTCCTATTGTATAACCTGAATTTGCTGCCAAGGTTACAAAACGGGGCTCATTACCAGTCATTGGTGTCATTGTCACAACAACTGCTT
>JBOFVX010000029.1:0-3597 GCA_051653325.1 Metamycoplasmataceae bacterium | reverse complement strand
CACCCTAACGGATGATATGGCTGCCCCTGTAGGATTCGAACCTACGCATGTCGGCACCAAAAGCCGATGCCTTTCCGCTTGGCCAAGGGGCAAAATGGTGGAGGAGGAGGGATTCGAACCCCCGAATCCGAAGAAAATGGGTTACAGCCACCCGCATTTGGCCGCTTTGCTACTCCTCCAAATTATACATTTGTTATATTTTGAAATGCTTAAATATTATAGTGGAAAAATTAAAATAAAATTTCAAAAAAATTAATTATTGTTTGAAATAGTTGAAAGTGCCTTATAGGAAAATTCGGTAGGAACCTTTCTTCCAAAAGACTCAATTTCAACTATAGCTAATTGATTCTCAATGTCTGTTTCGATAATTCTTCCTTTTTCTCCTGTGAAAGATCCTTGAACAATTTGAACCATAACACCAATTTCAAAAGGGTTTTTATACTCTAAATCTTTAAATTCTTGATTTTTTAATTTCTCCATTTCAGTAGATTTTCTAATTTGTCTTTCACTAATAGGTGTTGGTTTTGTACCTTTACCAGACGATCCTACTAGACCTGTAACGTTTTCAGTATTTCTAATCAAAAATCATGCATCATCAGTCATAACAACTTTAACAAATATATAGCCCTTATACATGTTTTCCATTTTAATTTTATATTCTTTACCCTTTGATTTTTTAAGTAATTCGGCACTAGTTATTATTGGTTGTTTGAAAATTTTAAAATCTTCAAAAAGATGATTCATGCCTTCGGCTGAGATTTTATTCTTTAAATTTTCGATTACACTTTCTTCTTTTTTTGAAACTGTGGAAACCATGTATCATTCCATTTTTAATTTATCACTCATATTATTTTGCCCCCATTAATTCTATTAGCTCTGTTGCTCCCAATGATATTAAAGCAAAAAAACCTGTCAAAAATATTATAAAAAGAAAAATATAAAAAAAACTTTTATTGTGTTTTTTTTCTAATGGTCACTTAACCCTTTTTAATTCTTTTTTGAAATTTCTAATTACATATGGTTTTTCAGTAAGAGCAATATTATCAGTATTTATTGATTCATTTGTTTTTTCGACATTAGAAGCATTTTCAATTTCTTCCATTATTTCTCCTCCTTATGCTCATGATGAGCACGACAATTATTACAAAACTTATTAATTACTATTCGATCGGTACTTGATTTGTTAGTGTAATAATTTTTTATCTTACAATTTTGGCATGCTAATGCAACTTTTTTTTTCATTATTAACAATTATACCTAATTAAAAAAAATTCTTTATTAAATATGATTGTCATTAATTAACAAGAAATTGAGATGATTAACTAACAAAATTTTCCATTTGTCTGTTTATATTTTCTCTAATTTTTTTAACCTCATTTTTCACAAAATGAGAGGTGGTGGTATTTTTAACTGCAACCTCTTTAATGGATAAATTATTGATAAATAAATCATCAAAAATTTTAGATTGAAATTCAGTTAAAAAATCATAATTAATTTCGAAGGTTCTATATGTATCACCATGATGATTTTCGATTAAATCAAAAGATAAATAATTATTGAGGATAGCACTATTTTTTCTAGTGAAAGATCTACAATATGAAAACATAATATATTTAATATTCGAAAGTAAATATTGCTCTAATGTTAATTCTTTTGTAGGTTTGAATAATTCAGCTTTTTTTAACAATTGTTGCAAGCAATCTAAAATTAAATCATTTTCATCAACCGGGATCGAATAAAATTTCTTTGAGATATAATATGCATTCTTAATGAACATATCATTATTGTCGATATAGATTTTCCTAATCGCTTTTTTGGAATTTGACATTTATTCTTCCTTTCTATTTTTTAAATAGAATAAAAAAATTCCCGTTGCTACTGCAACATTCAATGATTGAACCGTCCCTTCCATTTTTATAAAAATATT
The DNA here is from genome assembly GCA_051653325.1 of Metamycoplasmataceae bacterium. Taxonomy (GTDB): domain Bacteria; phylum Bacillota_I; class Bacilli_A; order Mycoplasmatales; family Metamycoplasmataceae; genus UBA710. The sequence continues at coordinate 1,670 of JBOFVX010000029.1, read as the reverse complement.
TTGATCAGACTCCTTTAAAAGAGACCTAGAAACACCCTTTCCCTCATTACCTATTATTAAGGCAAGTGGAAAATTATAATTAGCTTTTGAAAAGTCACTAGCTTCTTGATCCAAAGATGTTGCATAAATTCAAAACATTTCTTTTTTTAATTTTGTTACAGTTGCTTGTAATGAATTAACCTTTATTATTTTCATACCAACTATTCCACCTGACGATACCTTAAAAACTGTTTCATTGACATCAACTGATCTTATGTTGGGTATTATAATATGCTTTATCCCTGAAGCATTTGCGCTCCTTAATATTGATCCAAAATTTTGTGGGTCTTCAAGATGATCTAATATTAATATTATTTTAGGTTTATCTTTAAAAATTACTTCTAAATTGTAATATTTAAATTCGTTAAGAATGGCAATATATCCTTGGTGATTCAAGTCTGTCATTTCATTCATTTCTTCTTTAGAAATTATTTTAATTGGTGTTTTTGTGTGTAAATTATTTTGTGGTTTCAATAAATAAATAATCTTTATATCCATTGTATTTGCAATTGCTTCCAACACGGTGTTTTTACCACAAAGTAATTTAACCATATAACTTAACTCCTTTTTTGCCTATTTTTGTCCTAATATGTGTGATAATTTTTTTCTGAGTTTATCTGCCTGTTCTCAATTCTTCAAATTTTTCTCTTGCTTTCACATCTGATAAATCACTTTATCATTTTCGGAAATAACTTTCTCTGTAAATTTAAAACCTAAAATTTTGAAGATGCTTATTAGATTATTGCCTGTTTTAATAGTCTTGCTTTCATTGAATAATTTGATCATTCCATTTATATCTTTCATTGCAGCTGAAAAGTTAAGTGTTTCTATATTCTTTAAAACATGTTCAATATCAGTCAATTTAGAAAAAATATAATTGTCTTCAATTAATAAAGAATTATATATCTTAATAAGTGAATTTAATTTTTTATAATTATCCTTATATAGTTGATCCGTAAATTCAATTGTATTTCTATAATTAGAATTCAATAAAATTAGTCTAAAAATATCAGCATTATAATAATAATTATCTATAGCCAAGAAATCATCAGCATACAATATATTTTTTTCTGATTTTGACATTTTTTGGCCATTTAGATTTACTAGACCTAAATGAATTCATTCTTCTGTAATATCACGATCATGAAGCCCAACAAATTGTGCATTTTCATTTTCATGATGAGGGAATTTTAAATCAATGCCTCCTCCGTGAATGTCTAGTTTTGCTTGTCCATACACATCAGAAAAAGCAAAACACTCTGTGTGTCATCCTGGTCTTCCTTTACCTCAAGGACTATCTCATGTTAAACCATCAGTTTTAGATTTTCAAACAACAAAATCTTCAATGTTATTTTTCTTATCAGTGTTCTTTTCGTTATTGACAAATTCATCAAATTTTTTATTAGATATTGAACCATATGATTTTATGGATTTAATGTCAAAATAAACTGAATTTCCAGAAACATAAACTTTTTTCTCCTTTTCAAGCTTCTGAATAGATTGAATAATGATATCCATGTTTTCAGTAACAGTTGGCATATCAACAATTGTATTTATATTGTATTTTCTCAGCATTTCTTTGTAAAAAGAAAAGTATTTATCACTAACTTTCTTTTCAGATATTTTTAATT
>JBOFVX010000028.1:0-3479 GCA_051653325.1 Metamycoplasmataceae bacterium | reverse complement strand
CCGAATAATTTTCTTTCAAGAACTTCATTATTTTTTATTTTAATGATTCCAATTATATCATTTTTATCAAAAGAAAGAATGCCATATTTATTATCAGGTTTTTTGATTGAAACTTTTTTGCCTTGCAGTAAATTTATTAATGTTTCTTGTTCTATTTCAATAAATGGTAAATTAATTAATTTTTTAAAATCAATATCCACTTCCCCCTTAGATAATCCATGTATTTTTGTTCTTTCAAGTTCTGACATGATGGCACCTGTATTTAAAGACTTTCCTAGATCGTGGATTATTGATCTGATATAAGTTCCATTAGATACACTTATTTCAAAAGTCAATTTATAGTTAGAAAATGAAATAATATTTAATTCATTTACATTAACTTTAATTGGTTGGAGAATTACTTTCTGATCATTTCTTGCAAATTCATAAGCTTTCTTTCCATTTATTTTTTTGGCAGAAAAAATAGGTGGAATTTGTTCAATTTCACCAATAAAACTAGGGATTACGCTTTTAATCATTTCTAATGTAATTTCTTTATCATAAATTTTAATTATCTTGCCTTCACTATCATAAGAATCAGTTTCAATATTAAAAGTTGCTTCAGCAATGTAGGTTTTATTTTTGTTAGTTATGTATTCTATTAGCTTGGTGTCATCATCTGTTGCAACTAAAAGCAAACCCCTTGCTATTGGATCTAATGTGCCGGTATGACCAATTTTTTTAATATTATTTTCTTTCGCAAATTGTGAGATGGCTTTGAAGCTAGAAATTCCTTTTTCTTTATAAATAAGTTTGAACATGATGATGACTAAATATTTGAAATGGCTTTATTCATCTTAATAAAAACACTTCTAAGTGATATTGTCACCCTTGGGAAAACAATAATGTTTTTATGTTTTCATTTATTATCGAAAATAAATATATTTCTTAAAAACATTCAAATAAAGATATAAACAGCTACTAGTGAATAACATAATACTGCGATATTTGGGAATGAGATTCCACCAAAAATTTTAGAAACTGTTGCATACTGACCTGTTGGTGATCAATCTCCCGGAACTAATCCTGTAGCATTTTGTTTTACATCAAAAATATTAACAATGATAATAACATAAGTAAAGTAAGTTAATATATATACAACTGTTCCAATCATTCCATAAAGTCCATAACCTTTAGAATTCATTAAAATAATTAATGAAAAAACAATTAAAAAATAATGCATTAAAAAGTAACCTTCATTACCAAAAGTGAAATCTCATCCATTTGTAACTAGATAAAAATTATTATTAGCAGATCCAACTCCTTCATTAATTATTTGACCAAAAATTGATACTACACCTCCAAAAAATGCATAAGGAGCAGCCGCTTTCAGAACAACTCTATCTCTATCAAAGGTAAAGAGCATTGACATTAAAAGAGCTGAAAATGGACATAAGTCTAAAAGGAAAGCTTTAGAAACTTGAATATTTCCAGTATTCGCTTCTAAACTAGAGCTATGTTCGCCATTGATTAGATATGTGCCATTTATATAATTAGTTGCATCTTCTTGATATCTAATAACTCAAAAATAAATAAAAAAAGCAATTCCTACAAATCCCATTACATAATAATTACCAAACACTATGGTTAATCTACTATTAAATAAAGGGACAAAAATAATAGAAACAAAGGTAAGAATTGCTAAATAAAAACCTAAATCTGCTAACATAAACACTCCACTTGTTTTTTAAATATTATAACTTATCAAAAAAAATATGATTAATATTAATATAAAATTTAGTTAAAAATGTTTGAAGATCATGAAAGAAGATTTCTTATAAAAAATAGTAAGAATTAAATTGAAATTTTGTATAATCATTTTAAGTTACTTTTTTGTAACCATACCAAAGAGGCTTTCAAGACTTGAATGTCGCCTCAAGGATGAGAATTTAAAATAGGAGATGCAATGATTGCAATAATTAAAACAGGTGGTAAGCAGCTACTTGTGGAAAAAGATTCAGTTATCTATATTGAAAAAATAGATGGTGAAGCAGGAGATACTGTTACTTTTAATGAAGTGCTAGTTATGGGAGATAAAATAGGTACTCCATTTTTAGAGAAAGCTTCAGTAAGTGGAGTTATTGAAAAACAAGGAAAGCACAAGAAAATTGTTGTGTACCGTCATAACGCTAAATCAACACACAAAAGAAAGCTTGGACATCGCCAACCTTACACACGTGTAAAAATAATTGAGATGAAAGGTTAGGTGTAAAATATGGCAAAGACAAAAGCAGCTGGTTCTAGTAAGAACGGACGTGATTCTGCCGGAAGACGTCTTGGATGAAAACTAAGTGATGGTCAATATGGAAGTGCTGGATCAATAATCTTTAGACAAAGAGGAACTAGAATTCATCCTGGTTATAATGTAGGTCGTGGAAATGATGATACATTATATTCATTAATTGATGGATATGTCAAATATGAAGACAAAAGAAATAGAAAAGTGGTTTCTGTTTATCCTGAGCGTATTGTATCTCCAAAAGTTAAAAAAATTCAAACAATTAAGAAAGCACCTAAAACTAAAGAGGTTGCTGCAAAAAAAACAGTAAAAAAACCTGTAACCAAAAAAGTTACTAAAGCTTAATAATATTAAAATGCTCTTGATGAGTATTTTTATTTATAAAAATGGGTCATTTAATTGATATACTTTTATTAAGAATTATTTTTGGATTTTATAAGGATTAATTATGTTTATTTATTTTGACTTAGAGACAACTGGTTTTAACCCAATTGAAGATGAAATTATCGAAATATATTTAATTAAAGAAGATAGATCAGGAAATATAGTTGATACATATCATGCATATTTTAATCCAGGAATTAAATTATCTAATGAGATTAAGGAAATAACTAAAATAACTGATGAAATACTTAAAGATAAAAAATCCTTCAGAGAACATGCTATTAAAATAATTGATTTTATTGGTGATGATATTTTAATTGGTCATAATATCGATGCTTTTGATTTACCTTTTTTAAATGGATCACTTAGCAAAAATCATTTTCCAATCTTACAAAATAAGACATATGACACTATGAAAATGGCAAGAAAAAGAGATAAAGTTAGTGCTTATGCAAAGGGTTATAAATTAATTGATTTGGCAATTAAATATAATTTAAATTTTAATGCCAACAAATTACATGGTGCTAAGTATGATACAGAAATTACCAGAAGAATATTCCACATCTTAAAAGGGGATTTAAATGATTAAATTAGGTTCTCATATTTCATTCAAGGCCCCAAATTATTTAGCAGGCGCAGCAGAGGAAGCTATTTCTTATGGCGCAAATACCATGATGATATATTTAGGCGCTCCTCAAAATACAAATAGAATTTCTACAGAAAAATATATGTTAGAGGAATATAAAGAAAAATACTCTAATATTATTAAACCTCAGGATATTGTGGTTCATGCGCCATATATTGTTAATCCTTCTAA
>JBOFVX010000027.1:0-11402 GCA_051653325.1 Metamycoplasmataceae bacterium | reverse complement strand
CGTAAAATGGCAGGTTCAATTGTAATTTCTGCTGGAGCAACAGCATTTCTAACAGGGATTACTGAACCTATTGAATTTACATTCTTATTCTTAGCACCATGATTATTCTGAGGATTCCATGCATTCTTCTGTGCATTATCATTTGGTGCAATGGTATGAGTAGGATTAATGTTCCCTTCTATTGCCCCACACATCGGAATGACATTCTCAGGTGGAGCATTAGACTGAGTTATTTATGGAGCAATCCAAATACCAGGTGGATCAAATGCCTGAGTATCGCTATTAATTGGTCTACCTTATATACCTATTTATTACTTCTTCTTCTTGTGGGCAATCAAGAAATTTGATATTGCAACACCAGGACGTGGAGATAATACTAAATTATTTACAAAAGCTGATTATAAAAATAGAAATACAAATTTAACAGAAAATAGAATTTTAGCACTTAATGTTATTCAAGCATACGGTGGATTAAGTAATATTAAAAACACAGATGCATGTATTACAAAACTAAGAATTCAAACAGCTAAACAAGATGTTGTTGATCACGAAAGATTAATGCAACTTGGTGCTGCTGGTGTTATTAAACCTTCAGCACAATCTGTATATTCAATTTTTGGAGCAAAAGCAGATCTAATTAAAAATGAGATAATGAGAATTCAAGATGAGATCCATGAAGATCCAGAATTGGAATCAAAATTATTCTCAGAATTACTTAGTTTAAGTAGAGATGATTCAAAACATTCGAAGAAAGTTAATAATGTTAATAGTAGCGAGAAACTAATTGTTTATTCTCCTATTGCTGGAAATGTTGTTAGCTTAAAAGATATTCCAGATCAAACATTCTCAGAAATGATGGTTGGAAATGGAGTTGGAATTGAAACAACAAGCGAAAGAATCGGTGCCCCTATAAGTGGTAACGTGGAACTTGCTTTCCCAGGTGGACATGCTTATGTAATTAAATCTGAAGGTGGAACAAGTATTATGGTTCACTTAGGAATTGATTCAATTGGATTAAAAGATAAATCTGGAAATCCAGTTGATCTATTTACTCAGTATGTTGATACTGGATACACTGTTCAACAAGGTGATCCAATTGCTGATGTTGATGTTGCAAACTTGAAAAAATTAGCTACTTCAAACATTAGTCCTGTATTAGTTCTAAACGAATCTATTCAAGGTAGAGAAGTTAAAATTTTAGCTAAAAACGGTAAAATCAATGTTGGAGATCCAATATTCGAATTAGTACCTAAAAAATAGTAATATTTTAATAAATAAAATAACCTGACAATTTAAAATGTCGGGTTATTTTTTTATCTTTAATTAGGCAAATAATCTATAATTATTAAATGAATAATGACTCTCTAAGTGTAATAAATGAAAATAAGACAAAAAACGTTTTTGTAAAATCATTAAAAAAAATAAGAAATGTCAATGAATATTCAAACAAAATACGTTTATCTTTAGATATGACTAACGGTCGAATAATTTCAAAAATAGATCATTCATCTAACTCAATAAATGACCTTACTATTGCTAGCATTGGTGATAAATATATTTCTTATATTACTGAGAAAAACATTAGTCATAAAAACTTTCTAGTCATTAGTGATAACAACTTAGATATAAAGGTATATTCACAAGTATTTTCATCAACACTTAAATCTCAAAATATTAACGTTTATTTCCTTTCTAATAACGATTCGATTAACCTAGCGACAAGTTTTTTGAATACTGATGAATCATTTGGTGGCATGATTTCATTTTCTTCATATCGCCAACAACTTGACCTTCTCTCAATTGATTTTTTTAATAATGATGGGTCACTACTTTCACATTTTGACTCATCATTATTTAATAGAAATACAAAAACATTTAGAACATCAGAATTGAATTTGAAAGTTTATGATGAACCCATTGATATGTTAGAACCTCTTGATATAAATAAATATCTTTCGTCATTACCAGAAGCCAAAGATTTATCAAACATTATTATTTCTGTTAATAATAGTTATAATATGAATGACGAAATTTTAAATAATTTTTTTTCTAGAAATAATATTAAATATATTACTTCAAAAAATTCCAAACCTAGTGAAAATAAGAACATAAAAAAGGCGATCTTTAGTTCTATTAGAAATAGATCAGATATAGCATTAAGTTTTTTGTCTAATAATAATTTATTCGAGATCGCCATCAAACATAAAAAACAATATATTTTTTATGATTTAAATGATTTAGCAGCAATGTATTTATACTATCAAATAAAATATATGAATAATGATCCAGAATATTTTAAAGACAAATATATTGTTAAAAGTATAAGCACTAGTGATCTAATTTCGATTATCGCAAAAAAAAACAAAATAGTTGTTAAAGAATATAAAATTTTTTCTTCAATGCTTTCAGAAAACAAAGATTTGGAATCGGGAATGATCCTGGCAACAAATGGAACCAGTTATTTCATTTCAAATGGTCAATATAATTATATTTCTGATCCGCTTCATAATTTGCAATTATTTTTAGAAATGATATCTTTCTTCAAAGACATTAATAAAACTCTTTATGATGTTATGTTAGAAATAAGTATGGAATATGGAATATTCAGACATTCTCTTAACAAACAAAATATGGATTATGTTACAGCCAGAAGATTCTTTAATATAATGTCAAAAACGAAGAGATTTAATGATCAAAAAATCATTAGATTTGACAAAGTAGAAAATGAGAGTTTCGGAACAACAATAGTTAAAATCCAATTAGAAGATAATACAAAAATTTCTTTTGATTATTCTCATATAACTGGTTCCTTAGTTTCATATTTATCTTTAATTTTTGATAATAAAACAAGTAATTTCAAAAAAAGCAAAAAACAAGTAATTAATTCATTAGAAAAAAATGAAAATTATATTAATTTGATTGTTAAAGAGAAAAAGATAATTGAGTCTATTAAAATATTTAATGAAGATTATTCAAAGAAAAAAACAAGCTGGAAAGACTTCTTTAAATATTTTGTTTTTATAACAATTTTTATTGGAATTTTCATTATTTTGTTCAACACATTATATAGCAAAGATGGTAATCCGTTATTGATTTTTGATGAATTAAACAAATTAATAAGAACAAACAATATCCTGACCTTTCTTATTCCGGTTATAGTTCTAATGTTTATGATACAAGTTATTTGCAACGCTATTTTAATTGGTCGGATGTTAAAAGTCCAGGGTCAAACAGTCAAGATTAGACATTTAATTATTGCTTCTTGTGTTGGAGTGGTTATAACTAATATTACTCCATTGTCTGTTGGTGGAGACATCGCCTCCTATTGATACCTTATTCGTAAAGGTTTAGATAGGGAATCATTAATTGCAACTTTCTTAGCAACTTCACTTTTATATCAAGTTGTTGGAGCAATTTTTTCAATTATTTTTATCCCTTTAGGTTTATCCCTTTATGAAGATTTATTTCAAACTGGAAGCGCAGTATCACTAAGTCTTTTCATATTTGTTTTAATTGGTTTTTTTGGAAATATTATCGGTGCATTATTTATAGGAATATTGTCTTTCAGTGGAAGAGCACAAGCTATATTTATAAAATTATGCATTCAAGTAATTTCACTAAACCCATTCATGATCTCTAGAGATCCTAGCTCGCAAGCAGCCGCCTTTCAGTATGCATTTATGAAGATTAGAGCTAGTTCTTTGACAATATTTAGGAATTTCTGAATAACAGGAGAATTGGTTGTTTGAAGAAGCATACCTTACTTTGTGAGTTGTGGAGCAGTTCTAGCAATTGCATCAGGACTAATGAAACCCAATGATGAGTTGTGGGGTGGTCAATATCTTAACTTTTTAATTTGTTATTCTATATTAATTGCAGCCAATGCAATCTCCATTACACCAGGTGGTTCTGGTACAAGTCAGCTCCTTCAAACAGAAATATTCCAAGTATTATTTAAAGATACTGATGTTCATGGAAATTTAATTGATGTAGGTCAAATTTCAGTAATCTTTTCACTACTTTCAACTATCTTGTTCTTCATCATACCCACCATCCTTTCAGGACTATTACTTTTAACTGTTTGAATGGGAGAGAAAAGACTTGACAAATATTCAAGAGTAAAGAGAGTCATTTCTTATGAAAGTAAGGATGTACAAAATAAAAATATTCGTAAATACACTCGCTTTTATAAAATAGCTACTTCAATTTGAATTATAGGAATAATTGCAGCCCTTCTAGCATACTATTTACCTTATGCTATTTATGCATAAAATTTAATTAATTGATTCAATTTTTTGTCTTAACTTCTTAAGTGCTGATTTTATAGAATCATTCATTTTCATTTGACTATCAATTTTTTCAATTGCAGTTAGAACGGTTGAATGATCTCTATTTTTGAAAAACAATCCAATTTCCTTATATGTGACATCTAATATATCTCGTATTAATCACATAGAAATATGTCTAGCTAAAACAATATCTTTTCTTCTACTTTTATTCTGTAAATCTGTTCTTGATAAACCATAATATTTAGCAACAACATCAACTATTCTTTCCTTAGTGATGTTCTCCTTTTGTTGTTTCAAAGAAGAAAATATTTTTCCAATTACCTGTTGTGTATATTTAATGTTTCCGATTTCTTCTTCATGAAACTTAACACGATTAATAGCACCTTCTAAATTTCTAATTGAATTAGAGTGATTTTTAACAATAAATTTAAGTGCTTCATCTTCTCAGTTAGAGGGATTAATATTTTCTTTTAATAATTTAACTTTCAATATTTTCATTAAATCATCATACGAAGGATTTTTGATTTCGATTGTTAAGCCTCCTTGGAACCTAGTGATGAATCTTTCTTCAAATCCTCCAAGAAGCTCTGGTTTCTTATCCGATGTAATAATGATTTGTTTATTCTCACTAATATGATGATTAATAATATTGAAAAGAACAGCTAGTGTTGAATTTTTCCCTGCATACATTTGAATATCATCAAAAATAAGAACTTCAAAATCTTTGTAAATATCAATAATTTTATTAATCTTTTCTTGATTACTATCCATCAAAAAAGGCACTAGTTTTTTGGTAAATAAATCAGCAGCAATATAACAAACCTTTTTATTCTTGTTAATTAATTCATTCCCAATCGCATTCATAAGGTGTGTTTTACCTAATCCTGATGCAGAATAAATAAATAATGGAGAAAAAATAACCTTATCATTTTCAATAATTTTTTTTGCACCCTTAATGGCCTCAGAATTAAAGTTAGCATCAATATAATTATCAAATGTTAAATTGGCTTTGATTTTCGCTTTTTTTAATAAATCATTTTTATTATTTTTTGTATCAAAAGTTGAAATATTTTGATAACTATTTTTATCAATATATACAATTTTTGTGACATTAGTGAATATTTTGTCATTAATTGCTTTAATTATATGAGGATATTTAGATTTTATATAGTTAACACCTTCTTTAGTTGCGAAAATTACATGTATCAAATTTGGATTTGCAATTTGAACTTTAACTCCAGCAATAAAATTAGAAAAAGTTACATGATCATCTAGTGCTTTTTCAAATTCAATAAGAAAATTTTTTGTATATAATTGATTAGTATTAGTATTCATATCCATATTTATCAATATTAAACTAATTTATTATCACTTATTGAAATAAGTAATAAAAACATGGAAAATCCATATATTAGTCAATAAATAATTTATTTTTGTTATACTTTATTTATAAATTGTTATATTTAAGTATTAAAAATGATTTTATCAAGCAATAATCAAATTACGGAATTAGGGGAATATCGTGAAAAGAACTTATCAACCAAATAAAAGAAAACACGCAAAAACACATGGTTTTAGAGCAAGAATGTCAACTCCAGGTGGAAGAAAAATCCTATCAGCTAGAAGAGCAAAAGGGAGATCTAAGTTAACTGTTTCTGATAAATAATGAAAAAACAAGAAATTGTTAAAAAAACACAAGAATTTCAAAATATCATTAGAAATAAAAAACAGTTTGTCTCTAATGAATTGATTTTATATTATATTGAAAGTGATTCATTCCAAATTGGAATATCAATTCCGAAAAAATTTGTTAATGCTGTTGGAAGAAATTACTTAAGAAGACAAATAAGAGCTATAGTATCAAATATTGATTATCAAAATATCAAATATAAAATAATTTTAATAATTAGAAAAGATTATATGAAATTAACCTATATTGAAAAAGAAAAAGCAATAAGAAAATTTATAGAAAGGTTAACAAAAAGGTAAATTAATGAGTAAGCAAATTAAAAGATCTGATAAATACGATTTTTTTAAGGGAACACAAGATAATAAAAATGTTAAAAAAACCCCTAAAGAAAAGTTTAAACTTGGCTTTAAATGAGCAAAAATTGGGTTTTATATGTTTCTTTTAAGTCTTTCATTAACTGGCTGCATCCAATCAATTGCTATCCAATCATCCTCAATAACTGGTAGTGGTATTGAATTCTATCGTAACCGTGACGATATTTCACCTTTTGTTAAAACTTACAAAATAATTGATGATCTAGATAGACCATTATTAGACAAATATGGTAATAATATTAGAGATAATAATGGTAATTTGCTTTACCAACAACTTTTAGTTGAAGATATTAAGCAAAATTATCTAGTAACAAATAAGAATGAAACAATAACTAGTCTAAAAAATCAAATAAGTACTCAAACAGGTAGAGATGACTTATATGGTAAATATGATAATCACTCATCTTCAATGAGAATTCTTAAAAAAGGAACTGATGATGAGTTTAAACTTATCGGAAGTACTTTAGATATTAATTCCACTTCTGAAAATGGCCAATTAATTCGTGGTACAGGAACTGAAAATAATATTGTGTTTATGAATTCCAATATGTTAGAAACATTAAATCAATCGCCAACATTAACCTATAATTATGCTAATAATTTACTAGAGATACCAATTTTTATTCAAAAACTACCTGATGAAAAACCAACCGATAAAAAAGAATTGGAAACCTGAGAATTCGCTAGATCTGGTGGAAGATTCCAAGCATTTAGACCTGGTGAAACTGAACCGGTTAAAGTGAATGAAAAGGGTCAATACTTAAAGTCTGATGGTAAGACACCTCTTGATCCCAATAAAGATAGTGATAGATTAGAAATTAATAGTTTTGAATATTCATTTGAATTCGAGAAGATTATGTTAGAGGTTGATTTAAATACAGCTTTTGCGTCAGAAAAATTTTCAAGAGATCACTTACAATCTTTAGTTAATGTTATAATGCAATTTAACCAATTAAATGCAATTGATAATTTACCATTTAACAGCACTTTAGAAGAAAAAGAAAATGAACTTTCTATCCCAGAAAGAAGATTGAGAAGTTTAAATGAATTACAATCAGGTAAATTCATTCCTAATCCTCCAGTTACAGAATCAACATTACTAAATTCTAATTCTTCATTTATTAATGATCTTCAAGTAAGTAATGAGAGATACTCAAATGAAATTAGAATGGCAATATTGGCATATCAACAAAATGTTCTTGCTTTATTAGGGCAATCAGGGTATTCAATTCCAAGGTTAAATTTTACGGGAGATAATCCTGACCCGTGACCAACACCTGGCACAGTTCCATTTAAGTTAGAGTTTGGGGTAGATAATAATAATTCATACAAATTGATAACTGGTGGTTCTGTGATTAGTCAGAAACCAATTGTAACTTGATCTGATGCTTGAGGACTTGGTCCATTCTATGGATTTATAGTATTCCCAATATCATTTTTGGTTAATTCATTGGTGGTATCTCTTCCAGTACATTGAGATGGAGGAGTTGCATTACTATCTATTATAATATCCGTTATATTAGCTAGAATGCTAACACTACTTTTAACTTATAAATCGGTATTTGCACAAACGAAACAACAAGAACTTGCACCTAAGAAAGCAAAAATTGACGCGAAATATGCTGCTTATAAAGGCAACAAGCAAATGGAACAAAAGAAAAGACAGGAAACAGCAGAACTTTATAAAAAGAATAATATAAATATGCTTACTCCAATCTTATCTACACTTGTATCGATGCCTATATTTCTTGCGATGTGAAGAATAATTCAAGGTATCCCATTCATTAAATCAACATCGCTCTGAGGAATTAACTTTTCTCAAACATCTTGGCGGGAATTATTCGATGGTGAATGGCAATACTTAATTCTAATAGTACTTGCTGTTATTGTACAAGCTGGATCACAATTCTTACCAAGATACTTAAATAAGAAAAGAATGAACGAACGCTCCAATGTTGCTGAAAAAGAAGCAATGAAAAAAGCGAACAAGACTCAAAATATTATCATGGGTATATTTGTATTCATGGCAGTTATATTTGAAGCCGGTGTTCAGATTTATTGAATAGTTGGAGGTATCTGAACAATGCTTCAAACTTTATCAATACATCACTTTCAAAAATCTAAAGTATTCCGGGAAAAACTGATCAAATATGTTTAAATTAAATCAACATTTATGAAAATTAAATGTTGATTTTTTTATACTTTAATATTTATATTAATTTAGTGAATTTATAATATAATTCTAACTAAATGAAAATTAATAAGAGCTTTATAGAATCAAGAAAAGAAATTAAAACCAATTATAAAGAATCTTGATTATTATTTTGAAAATACTATAAACAAAACAAGAAATGAACTATTACATTAGCAATACTATCACTCCTTACAGCTCTTATTACAATTAGTTTGCCTTTTCTTAGTCAATTAATCGATTTAAATGCCGCAGATAGTGATTGGAACCATTTAATAACCACAGTTTCTATAATAGCTCTTATAGCCATAGTTAGAATTATTATTTTTTACATTTCTAATTATATGGCAGACATTTTCAATGTTAAAATTGAAACACAAATAAGAGAAGAAATGATGGAAAAAATTCATCATTTGTCGATGGAAACTTTTGATAATGCACCAATAGGAATTTTTTTCTCAAGATTCTTTAGTGATCTTCAAGATGTAAGGAAATATGCTAGTCGACTAATCCAAGAATCAATAACAATTATTTGTTTAATGATTGGTGGCTTTGCCTTTGTATTTTATGTTAATTGAATTGTTGGATTAGTTATTTTTACAGTTTATTTAATAACACTAATTATCTATGTGATATTCAAACAAAATCTAGTTTATCATCAACAATATAACAAGACATTAGCAACATTTATGAGTATTGGGGTTGGTGAACATGTTCAAATGGTTTCGGAAATAAAATCATTTAGTAATTCTTTAACAACTGTTGAAAAGTTTGATGCAATACAAAATAATTATTACAATTCAATTAAAAAATTTATAAAAAAATCAACATTTTTTAATTGAACTGGGGTAACAGCATCAATCTTAATTTCAACAGTAATTCTAATCATGGGAGCTATATTGTTAAATCAAAATAAAATAAACTCATCCGAATTATTAGGTTTAGTTGTTGCTTCAAATATTTTAATTATTCCAATTGAAAAAACTGCATCACTAGCAGCAGATGCAATTGTACTAAATGCTAATATTGTAAGGATTAAAGAATTTCATGGTTGAAAATTTGAAAACGAAGAAGGGAGTGTTAAAAAACATTTTGAAGGTGATATTGAATTTAGGAACGTTACTTTTTCATATAGAACCAAAGAAAACACTGTTCCTGTGTTCAATAACTTTAATATTTCGATTCCAAAAAATTCAAGAACACTCTTACACAGTGATGGTGTAAGTGGTTTGACAACCATTTTTAAACTTCTAATGAGATACTATGAAGTGGATTCTGGTGAAATATTACTAGATGGAATTAATATTAAAGATTACAATATTGAATACTTAAGAAAGAATATTACTTATCAAGCATTTTCTCCAAAGTTATTTTCTTCTTCATTGGAACTTGAAAGTTTATACCCTGATACTAAGAGATATAATAGTATTATTCAATCTCTTGGAATTGAAGAACTTATTAAAAAGAAAGAAATCCTAGATAAAAATATTAATTCTCAAGGATTACAAATTTCAGATAGTGAGAAACAAATGTTATCAATTGCTCGAGGGCTGTACTTTGATACATTCGTTATTCTTTTTGATTTTCCAGAATCTTGTTTAAACAAAGAACAATTATCAGCGATAGATAGAACACTCAAAATATTTGCTAAAAATAAAACAATCATTTTTAATTCTCATGATAGTAATAGTTATTTTGATATTGATAACTACATAGAAATATAGTTCCAACAATGTATAATTTAAATTATGAATATTAAGAAGAATAAAAGAAAACAAGATACTTATCTAAAAATGATTGTTGAATCTTTTATTAGTTATGGATTGCCAATTGGTAGTGAAAATCTAATTAAACAAAATAATTTAACCGTTTCACCAGCCACTGTTAGAAATGCAATGGCAGTTTTAGAGAAAGAAGGTTATATTGAAAAGCATCATTCTTCAAGTGGAAGAATACCTTCAATTGAAGGGATAAAATATTATGCTGAAAACCTTACTTCTTCACCGGATAAGATGATTGAACTAAAACTAAAAGATATATTTTCTAAAAGATGAGTTTCCATTGATGAAACAATTGAACAAGCGGCTAGTGAGATTTCAGATCTTGTTGGATTAACATTTGTCACTTCAAATATTAATGATAAAGAATTATTAAAATCCATCACTTTGACAGAAATAGATAATAACCAATCAATAATTGTGTTAATCACCTCAACAGGTAGAGTGGAAAATAAAATTTTTACTTTAAATGAAAGAATAAAAGCTAATGACTTGAGAATTGCTGTGAGATTACTTCAGGAAAGATTAGTTGATGTCCCAATAAATGAATTGAGTGAAAGGTTAGAATTACTTTCACAAATATTAAAAGAAAAGATCAAAAATGCAGAAGAATTAATAGTTTCTTTTGTTAGTGAAATATTTGATTTTGCTGCTATTCATAATCGTAAAATTTATGGTAAATCTTTTATAATAGAATCCGAAGATATTAAAAGACACGATTTATCTAAATTAATTAATTTGATTGAACATGAATCAATTTGAGATTCAATTGAAGGTAGAAGTGGAGAGGGTGAAAATTTAAAAATTGATATTGGTCCCTTTAATACATCAATGATTTCTAAAAAAATAACCGTTGGAAATTACTCGAAAGAAATGTCGATAGTTGGAAGTCATCGAATGGATTACTCGAAAGCCAAAAATATTTTAAATATGATTGAAAAATTTTTAAAATAGTAATTTTATAATTAATTTTTTTTACAAATTTTATAATAATTAATTTAAAAGATTTTGATGTAAAATAGACTATATGAATAATAAGAATAATCAAATTAAGAGAAATGGAATATTAGAATTTAAATA
>JBOFVX010000026.1:0-2488 GCA_051653325.1 Metamycoplasmataceae bacterium | reverse complement strand
TTCGCATTTAAGAAAATATTCTTTATATCTAGCATAATTAATTTAAGTATCCAATTCTATCTCTAATTTATGTAAATTAATTATAGCATATGCAATAAATCATTTTAGAAATAAATTTAATGTAGTTTTTTATTATCTTTTTATAAAAATAACAATTATGATAAAATTAAAAAGCACAACACAGCAGTTATATATTATTTTGTTGTTATTTAAATTCCCTAAAAGATTTGAGAGTAGTTTTAGCTGTAAAACGAAAACATTATATTTAAATAAATAAAATAAGGATATATCCCTCGTTATGCAAGAAAGAGGTACTTAAATATGTCAAGATATACTAAATCATCATTTAAAAAATCGCGTCGTTATGGGTTTTCGATTTTAGAAAATGGTAAAGAATTTGCAAAAGGTAAGGGTCGTCAATATGCTCCTGGTCAACATGGTCAAAAAAGAGTAAAAGTTTCTGAATATGGATTGCATCTATATGAGAAGCAAAAACTAAGATACATGTATGGGATTAGTGAAAAACAATTCAAGAATACATTTGAAAAAGCTTCAAAAAGACAAGGTCAAGCAGGTGTTAACTTTATGCAAATGCTTGAAACTAGATTAGATAGTTTTGTTTATAGAACAGGACTAGCAGAGACAAGAAAACAAGCTAGACAACTTGTAAATCATGGTCACTTTACACTTAATAATAAAAAGGCTGATATTCCTTCAATGCAAATTAAAGTAGGTGATGTTGTCACTCTAAAAGAAAAGAGTAGAAAGAATGTTCAAGTTTTGGATGCCAAAACTAGAAAAGAAGTTGCCGCTTGAGTTAAGGTAGAAAAAGATTTTGTTTTCAAATTGGATAGACTTCCAGAAAGAAAAGAATTAAATACTGACATTAACGAATCATTAATTGTTGAGCACTACAATAAATAGTATTAACAATTAAAAAAAATAACTCGCAGTGAGTTATTTTTTTATTTAATTTGATTGTCTTATTTTATTTCTTTAAACGAAAATTTAGATCAAGGTTTAATATAGTCTAATAAAAATAAATCATGGTCAGCTACTCTTGCAACATTGTTTTTTCTACTTTTGATGTCTAAGTGATCCATTTTAACAAGGTGTAATTCACCTTTATATTGACCAAAATTGTTATTCCCTATTACAATAGCACCTTTGGTTATTTGTTTTTTAGTATTTAAGGGTTTAAAATCTTCACCTTTATATTTAATTCTAGGTTGAGTAGATCTAATTAAATAATCAGATCTATCTCCTCTATTAAAGTGTGGTTCATCTAAAACAATTTTCTTTTCAATTTCTGTCGCAGTTTTTTCAAACTTAATATCTAAGGGGATTATATTGCCAATTTCTGAAATGGCTTTTAATTCTTCTTCACTTGCAAATGCATTTCCGATGATAATATCATCAACTAAGTCCATTAACATGAAGTGTTTAACTTGCGATGTTATTGGCATTGTTCTATGCATTTCTATTGTACATAAACCATCCATAACTGGTCATGGTCCATGATCAGCAGCATGTGAATTAACAAAGGCCGCACTTCTAATTCCAAGTTCTTTATATTGTTTAGAAGTTGAAATGAATGTTTCCAATGAAAGTGCAGAATATTCCATTGGATAAAAATTATGACAACCAATCAATTTCTTTTTGTTTGGTGCAAATGAAACTATATTATCAACATATTTTGTTCCAGAAGACATATTTATTTCAATATCAAGATCATATTTATTAAAAGTCATAACTGATTCTTTTAATCCATCAAACCCTTCATCCAACCTAATACCTGTCGCTCCTAATTCCTTAAAAAAAGATAAATCTTCATAGGAAATATTTAATTTAGTAAAAACTGATGGAGCAATATCTAAAACAACTTCCATACCTTTTTTTGTAGCTGATGTAATTATTTCATGAAATTCTTTCTTAATTTCTTCTTTAGTTCCATCTGCTGATAATAAACAAGTAAATACTCTTTTAAAACCGTATTTAGCTGCTAAATTAATATAATCAATTATTTCTTGTTTTTTTGCTTTTTCTGGGTAAACTGAAATTCCTAACATATATTTATTTCTCCATTTCTGAAAGTTTTTTATATAAATTAACAAACTCTTCAGCCATTAACATTAATGTTTGAGTCGATAATAATTGGTCTTCCGCATGCATTAATAACAAAGGAATTTTAATTTCTGCACCTGCAGCTTCTTTTTGAACTAAATCAGCATGTTGTTTCTCTGCTTCAATCATATTTTTTTCAGCCGATTCCAATTTCTCCTTTGCATCTTTAAAGTCGTATTTTTTCGCGCTATAAATTGCTAACATAGCATCTGATTTAGCAGTACCTGCAAAAGTAATAATCATAAAACTAATTTGACCTAACTCTTCATAAGTATATTTTTTTTCTGACATTTTATCTCCACTTTTCTTTTAATGTTATATAAAATAATAATATCACAATTATTCTTATACCTTGTTAAGTATC
>JBOFVX010000025.1:0-12414 GCA_051653325.1 Metamycoplasmataceae bacterium | reverse complement strand
GCTTGTTTAAGAGGAGTTACACTAGCATCATTCTTAATGGTCGTCGAAATGTCATCAACAGTTAATGGGCCCTTCAAAGCATTAAAAATTTCATCAATATTTTCTGGAAGCACTCAACTCTTATCAATATCTTTATTATTAGGATTAAAATAATTGGCTGTAATTTCCTCATTAATGATTGCATCTATTGTGTGATATTGTACTGGAATGAAGTTTCTAATTTCATTTTCACGATCAACAACTAATTTTAAAGCTATTGATTGTACTCGACCTGCAGTAGGTGAAATTGGATAATTTGATAATTTGGTTTTAATCAAATTTGTTAGTTTAAAGCCAATAATACGATCAAGCATTCTTCTCGATTTTTGGGCTTTAACTAGATTTTCATCTATAACTGAGGGATGAGCAATAGCATTAAGAACAGCTTCTTTTGTAATTTCATTATATCTAATTCTTTTATATTTATCCTTAATATCTAGAAATTCAATTAGATTATCACCGATAGCCTCACCTTCACGATCAAGATCAGTTGCTATATAAACAATAGCAGCTTTTTTTGCTTCTCTTTTTAGCTTTTCAACCACTTCTTTTTTAGATGGTTCAATTGCATATTTAGGTTCTCAATTTTCAAAATCAATTCCTAATCTACCTTCACCAGAAGTTGTCATTTTAACAATGTGTCCAACTGAAGCTAAAACTTCGTAATCATCACCAAGATACTTTTTTATTGTTTTTTCTTTATTTGGTGATTCCACTATTACTAAATAATTCATATTAATAAATATACCATAAAAATAAAAGCATTCAAAAAATGGTAATTATTCTAGAACTGATAAATCTACATTATGAAATACTTCTTGGATATCTTCATTATCCTCAAATCTTTCAAGTGTTTCCATAAATTTTTCTGTCTCTTCTTTTGAAAGTTTTATCTTATCTTGAGAAGTGTAACTAACCTCAGCCGTTTCAAATTCTTGGATTCCGGTTTTTTCTAAAGCTTCTTTAACATTATTTAGATTTGAAGGTTCAGTATAGATAGTTAAATACCCATCTTCTATTTCAACATCAATTGCACCTGCATCTATTGCCATCATAGTAAGTTCATCTTCATCTTTATCATTAATTTTAACTTCAAGGATTCCTCTTCTTTCGAAGTTATATGGAATTGCTCCGGCTTTCCCAACTGAGCCATTTGCTTTCCTAAAAAGAAATTGAACTTCGGAAGAAACGCGATTATAATTATCAGATAAACACATAACTAATAAAATAATTCCATGTCTAAGATTACCAGAATATATAATTTCTTTAAAATTTGCTCCACCAGAACTAGTACCAGAACCTTTTTCAATAGCTTTTTCTATATTAGCTTTAGGCATTGATTTTGCCTTAGCTTTAGTTACAGCCAATCTTAATGCTGGATTGGAAGAAATATCTGGACCACCCAATGAGGCTGCAACCATGATTTCTTTTGAAAATTTAGCAAAAACTTTTGCTCTTATAGCATCTTGTGCCCCTTTTCTATGCTTAATATTTGATCATTTCGAATGTCCTGCCATTTTAAATCCTTAATTTTAAATTATTATCATTAATTAGAATTTTAACATTTTTTATAATTCTTTTATTAATTCAATTAATGAGTTTTCATAAAGAATTTTAACATTTAATTCATCTGCTTTAGTCTTCTTGGTTCCGAAATCATCCCCACATATTAGATAATCAATATTAGGTGAAATTGCTGAAATAACTTTTCCTCCATTTTTCTCAACTATACTTTTTATTTCATTTCTACTCATTGAAAATTTTCCAGTGATTACAAATTTTTTATTAGTAAAAAAACTTTCATTATTATTATCAATAATCTCGTATGTTGGATTGATACCTAAAGAAATTAATTTTCTCAAATCATCCATATTCTCATTATTTTTTTGAAATTCAATTAATGAGTTTATTGTTATTGGTCCCAAATCTTTTATTTCATTTAGTGTTGTAAAATTAAATTCAATAAAATTTTCGAGGGAACCAATTTTGGAAGCAACTATTTTACAGTTTCTATCTCCAAGATGATTTATTCCTATTGCAAATAGTATTGAAGTTAAGCTGTTTTTCTTTGAGTTATTTATTTCTCTCAAAAGATTATTTAAAAACTTATCACCTATTCTTGGAATATTCATAATTTCTTTGGTATTTTCACTTAACAAATAGATATCAGGATATTTTTTTATCATTTCTAGTTCATAAAATTTTCTTACTCATGATTCACCTAATCCTGTAATATTCATGGCTTGTCTTGAAGCAAAATGAATTATTTTCCTAATACTTATTTCAGGACATAGATTGTTGACACAAAATTGATCAGTCATTAATTCATTATCAATAAGCATCTCTTTACAAAAAGGACATTTATTTTCTTTTTGGTATTTTTCTTTATTATTCTTTTTTGAAAGTGCAAATACCTTAGGGATTATTTCTCCTGCTTTTTTTATTAAGACATCATCTCCAATATTAATATTTAGGTTATCAATATAATTAAAGTTATGTAAAGTTGCAGCCGAAACAACTGTTCCTTTTAGTAAAACTGGTTCTAATTGTGCATTATAAGTTACCATACCAGTCCTTCCAATAGTTACTGTTATTCCAATTAATTTAGTTTCTACAAGCTCATCATTAAATTTATAAGCAATGTTATATTTAGGGAATTTTGATGTAAAACCTAATTCATTGTAATGTTGTATTTCATCTAATTTGATTACAATTCCATCTGTTTCAAAATCTAATTCGCTTCTTGATTTTTCGAAATTCATAAGGTAATCATTAATCTTATTAATATCACTTGTAATTAAACCATTATTCAATGTTCTAAAGCCTTGTTTTGTTAAAAATAATAATGACTTATGGAAAGAATCCATTTTATGTAGTTCAGGTGAAACTATTTCATAAACAAAACAAGATAACCTTCTTTCCCTTACAATGTTTCTATCATTTTGTCTAAGTGTGCCACTTGCCATATTTCTAGGATTTGCAAATTTAGAATCAATATTTTTTAAAGCAGCAAAATTAGATTTAGATATATATATCTCACCCCTTATTTCAATATTCTTTTTATAATCAATTGAAGATGGAATATCACTTATTATATTGAAAACATTATCCGTAACATCTTCACCAGTTGTACCATCACCACGCGTTAATGCTCTAACTAATTTACCATCTTCATATTGTAAGGCAATTGATAAACCATCAATTTTAGGTTCAAGATAAAAATTTATATTTTCATTTTTTGTTATTTTTTTTACATTATTTATAAATTTTTGAATATCCTCTAAGGAATAAGCCTTATCCAAAGAAAGCATCTTTTGCTTATGAACAATTTTCTTAAATTTATTTACTATATTTGAACCTACATTAGCAGTAGGAGAATCATTAGATATATATTCGGGATATTGTGTTTCTAATTTAACTAATTTTCTTAAAGCAGTGTCATAAACTTTATCAGAAACTGTTGGAGAATCAAAATTAAAATATTCATCATTTCATTTATTAATTTTTTCAACAAGCAAATCTATTTCTCTTTTTATATTATTCATAATAATTTACACTAATTTTGTTGGCATATTTTGTCATCATAATGGAATTGGAATAATCCCATTTTGTATAAAAGCAAAACATACAATAATTGCCAAAATTGATAGAAAACAAATACCTCCCATTATTGTTAGATTTCATGTTCTATAATCTACCCTTTTTGCATAAGGATCATATCCTCTTGTTTCCATTGCATTTGATAAATCATCTGCTTTTGTGAAAGCTGAAACAAATAATGGAACAATTAAAACAATGGTTGCCTTTACCTTAGTTCTCATATTTCCATTTGAAAAATCGACACCACGAGATGCTTGAGCTTTAAGTATTCTTCCAGCTTCATCTAATAATGTCGGAATAAATCTTAAGGCAATAGTTATTATCTGTATGAAAATATTTACTGGAATTCTCATTCATTTCAATGGCATAAAATAAAATTCAAGAGCCTTTGTTAAAAGAACCGGTTTAGTAGTTAGTGTCAAAATAGTCATAACTAATAAAATGGAATATATTCTTAGAGCAATGTTCAAAGTATCAACCACTGTCTTTCAAGAAACTTCGATTGATAAAGGAGGATAACTTCATCATACATGCATATCTCATTTTCAATCTTCAACAGGTGGGGTATGATTTGTAAAAACATTAATTATAAATATAAATGTTGCGATTCATAAAGGTGTTGCAGTCATTCCTAATAATTTTAATGGCTTTTTTGTTGAAATTACAAAAACAATAATTAATGGAAATAATAATAGTAATGAGGAGAAGAAATTTGTTGATAATAAGATTAAAACAATAAATGCAACTGCACCAAAAAGCTTTACTCTTGAGTCTAATCTGTGTATAAATGAATTTGAATGTACATATCTACCAATATTAATTTTCATTATTTATCTCCCTTTCTTAATTATTTAATTATTATTTTTCCATATATTTATTTATCTCATTTGCAAGATCATCAATAGTTTTAACTTTTCCGATTGGCATACCTCTCTTTCTAAGTTCATTAGCAAATGCCAATAGTTTAGGAGGCTCTAGACCACTTTCAAGTAAAAAGTTGGTATCCTCTAGAACATCAATTGTTGATCCATCCTTAAGTAGTTTTCCATTACCTAACATCATTGTTCTATTTGTATATTCTAATACATTATCTAAATCATGTGTTACTATAATTATAGTTTTACCATTTTCATTCATTCATTTAAATAATTCCAAAATATCTTTTGCACCAGCTGGGTCCAAACCGGCAGTAGGTTCATCGAACACTAGGAAATCAGGCTTCATGGCCATTATTCCAGCAAGAGCCACCCTTCTTTTTTGACCACCAGAAAGTTGAAATGGTGATTTTTCTAAATAATCAACTGAAAGTCCTACTTCCTCAATAACTTCTCGTGCTATCGCTTTAGCCTCTTCATTTGTTGCTCCCATTGTTATGGGCCCGAAAATAATATCTTTTTCAATCGTTTCTTCAAATAATTGATATTCAGCAAATTGAAAAACAATCCCAATTTTCTTTCTTATATCTTTAATATTTTTTATTTTTCTTCAAGATTTCTTTATTACTTTACCATCAATAATAATTTCACCTTCACTTGGAATTAAAAGTGCATTTAAGTGTTCGATAAAAGTAGTTTTTCCAGAACCAGTGTGTCCAATAACACCTATGAATTCACCTTGATTAATCTCTGCGGAAATTGAATCAATTGCTTTGAATTTATTATTTATTCCTGAAAGAAATTCTTGACTTATATTTTTAATTATTATTTTCATATTTCGCCAAGCAATGAATCCGCACTATATGTCGGTTCAACTCCCTTTATTTTTGTTGATAATTTATATATAAATGGAGAATCGATTTTCGCAATTTTTATTATTTCATCGTTATTAAGAATATCTTGTGGACTTCCTTCAGCAATAAGTTTACCTTTAGCAAATACTAAAACATAATCAGCTTGAATTGCTTCATCCATATCATGAGTTATTGATATTAAAGTTTTATTTCTATTTTCCTGAATCTCTTTAATCAATTTTAAAACCTCACTTTTGCCTTTTGGATCTAGCATTGAAGTTACTTCATCAAAAATTATTATTTCAGGATTAAGTGCCAGAACAGAAGCGATAGCCACTTTTTGTTTTTGACCACCAGAAAGTGTATGGGGTTCTCTTTCTAGAAAGTCTGTCATACCTACTTTTTCAGCAAAAGCTATAATTCTTTCCTTTATTTCCTCTCTTGGAATACAAGCATTTTCAAGCCCAAAGGCAATATCATCCTCAACAGAAGAACCTATAAATTGATTATCTGGGTTTTGGAATATTATTCCAATTTTTTTTCTAATATCTTTAATTGAATTTACTCTCATTTTTATTCCATCAATAATGATTTCACCCTTAGTGGGCTTGTATAGACCTACAAGTAATTTGGAAAGAGTTGATTTTCCACTACCATTATGACCCAGAACGGCAATATATTTTCCTTGAGGAATAATCAAATTAATGCCATCTAATGCATATTCATTCGAACCTTCATATTTGAACTGTAAATCTTTAATTTCAATCATAATTAAAAGAATTATATATTATAAACTTCTATAAACAAAAAATAACACTTCTAAATTTAAGTTATTTTGTTCCAAAAATTCTATCTCCAGCATCACCTAGTCCTGGAACTATAAAACCATTTTTGTTTAATTTTTCATCTAAAGCTGCTAAATATATAGTTACATCAGGAAAAGCTTTTGTTATCTTTTCAACTCCTTCAGGAGCACCAACTATACAAACCAATTGAATATTAGTAAATCCTTCATCTTTTAATTTCTTAATTGAATAATAAGCACTGCCACCAGAAGCCAACATTGGATCAACAATCAAGATGCAAGAATCTTTTGGAATATCAGGCATCTTATAAAAATATTCAATCGACTCCATCGTTTTTTCGTCTCTATAAATTCCGATATGCCCAACTCTTGCTTCAGGAACGAGAGACTGTATTCCATGAACCATACCAAGTCCCGCCCTTAAAATTGGAACAATAACTATCTCCTTATCAAAATCATAACCTATTGCATTCTTCTTGGTTGGAGTTGAAATAATAATCTCCTTTGTTTCATAATTTCTAAGAACTTCATAAATCATTAATGAAGCTATTTCATTTAAATTATTTCTAAAAATAGTGTGATCCGTTTTTTCATTTCTCATAACTGTTAATTTTGCATTTATAAGTGGGTGTTTAATTATTTTAAGCATCTTTAACTCCTTATTAATTATCAAATTAATATAATCAATAGTAATTATAACTTATAATGTTATTATTTAATAATTATGTTAAGAATTATTGCTGGTAAATATCGTAAATTGTTAATTGATCAACCAGATATTAAAATTACAAGATCAACAACTGATAGAGTTCGTGAATCGATTTTTAATTGTCTTCAAAATCAAGTTGAAGGCTCGATAGTTTTAGATCTTTTTTCTGGTTCAGGGGCAATGGCAATTGAATCAATTTCAAGGGGCGCAATGAAATCCATATGTGTGGATAATTCAAAAGAATCGATCTCAGTAATTCAAAGTAATCTAAATAAACTTTCTATAAATAATATAGATATTTACCATCTAGATGCTTTAAATTTTTTATCCTCGAAAAAGGGAACAAAATATGATTTAGTTTTTCTTGATCCTCCATATAAGGATATTAATTTATTAAATAATGTTTTGGAAATACTGGCTAGAGATTCCTTTTTGAACAAGTATGGTCAAATTATTATTGAAACTCAAGAAGATAATTTTCTTCTAATTAAGATTCCAAAAACACTAATTATTGATAAAGTAAAGGACTATGGAAAAACAATGATTATTTTTATAAATAATATTATTTAGTTAAAAACAATTATAATTTTTAAAAAGTGAGGAATAAATTGTCTATAAAACCTATTGATATTTCTAAAGATAAAATAAGATATTTGGCCATTGGAGATTCAATTGCTGAGGGATTTAATTCTGCTTATGGTGTTGGCTTTCCTGGAGAAAAGAAACAAGGCCTTACATCAAAAAATCATGATATTAGTGGAATGAGTTATCCTGCTATTTTAGCGAAGATGTTAAATAAGGTTAGTTCTGGTCGTGTTGAAGAGTTTGATAATTTTTGTCTTACAGGTACAAGAATTTCTGATTGACTGTATTTTTTGGGTGTTGATCCGAAAAAATATAATTTTAAAAATTCAGAAAGTCAAATTCTAGATTCAAAAGAATATGATAGAAAGGAGAATAATCCTCAAAAACGAAGAGCATATAATCAATTTGGAATGTTTGGTGTCAAAAGTAAAAGTGATTTTGATAAATTAAAAAATAAAATAAAAGAAGCTAATCTTATTTCAATAACTATTGGTGCTAATGATTGAATTACAAAATTTCCTTTTCTTGAAATCATGTCACTAAAAAACGAACTTATTTCTATGAAAGAGTTTAAAAGTTTAATGGAAGAAACAAACAAAGAAATATTTGCTAGAATGAAAGTATTTTTTGATGAAATTAGAAGATTAAATCCACTTGCTAATATTTTTGTGACCACTTATCCAACAACCCTACCTATTCTTGCAAGATGAAATAATGAAAAGATTAATAAGAATAGCAAGAATAAAGTATTAGTAAGTGACTTTATTCATGTTTTTAACACAAAATTGATTGATGCTGCAAAAGATGCCAAATTTTATTATATAAATCTTGAAAATAAAAAATATTGAACTGCAAACATTGATAATTTATCAAGTATATTTTTCGATGTTCATCCAACATATTTTGGTTATAAAAAAATTGCATATGAAATATTTCCAAAAATAGCTTTATCTAATAAATTCTACAAAAAACCTTTCGAAGAAATTAAAGAAATATTCCCTAATCTGGATGAAGAATATTTTAATAGCGATCATAACACTTTTGCAAATATGATTGATTTTTCAAAAATTAATTTATCTGATGAAAAGCTAATTAGATTATCTAAAATCACAGATGAAAAAGTTTTTTGAACTGATAATTCTCATGAAAAAGAATTTATTCATCTAAGAAGAGATTTAACAATAAAAAGATTTCTTGCTGCTGATAGTAGATCTTCTTCTTATGAAAATATTAAGAATTTGGTTAAATCACTTTTACAATTTATTAATAAGAATAAACTTGACCCTAAAAATAAACTTTCTAAGATATTAAAAAATAAAGAATATTCAGCAATTATTTTGAATGTAATTAATGAAAGTAACTACATAGATGTCATACTTAATCAAGTACAAAAAAGAATAGATGAGAATATAAAGAATAATATTAAGACTGATTTAGTTGAGTTTGATAATATTTTATCTAGTGTATTATTTGATATATCTAATATCTTTTTCATGCTAAAAGACATAAGTAAACAATTAATAAAATTAGGTAGTAAACAACTTCTTAGTTTGGTTGAGGAAGCATTAATTGAAATTTTAACAAATGTCTATAATTCACCTAAATTTGATCAACCCATAAAGGCATTTCTAAAAAACAAGGCAGTTGAGGTTATTACACAAAAATTTAACTCAACACAGATTGATAATGTTAATTTAATTGTAGATAATTTTTTAAACAAAAATTTAGAAACCCTTTTTGTAAATTTAATCAAGAGTTATTTCGAAAGCTTAGACAAAATTAATGATTCAGAAAATATAAATACTTTTATTAGGAGTTTCATTGCTAATTTTTTCAAAAAAATTGATATGAAATTAATTATTGAAAATATTATTGGCGATGAATCCCTTGAGTATTTTATTGCGGAATTAACAATAAATATTTTTGAAATAAAAAATTACACAGTTCAAGATGTTTTACTTTTTAAAAAGTTTATTAAATTACTCATTTCAAAAATTAATAATAATGAATTAATAGCAAGTATTTTTAGTGGATTTGCTACTTCATACTTTGAGAACATTAATAACAAAAATGAATCAGAAGCTTTTGATTTCTTTTGATTTTTTGAAAGCAATGAATTTTGAACAAAACTTAAACGATCGAATATTAAAAAACTATGAACAAATTCAAATGATGTTTTTGTTCTTGCTGATGTAATAAATTTAATATTTGAAAAATCTTCAATTGAAGATGGCTATTTTTATCAAACTCTTCTAAATCTTAAGAATTATAAAATTAGAGCAAATGCATTATCTGCAAATTTATTTCATATAGCAAAAGACTGATTGGAAAATGTTAGCAAAATTGAGGATTTATATTTTATAGTTTCAAACACTTTATACAATTCATATTTAGAATTTGAAAAAATGAATCCTAAAATAAAAAGAGAAAAAAATCCATATTACAAGGCTTATTATAGATTTGTTGTATCAAGTTTATGAATTGGCTATAGATTATTTCAAAAAGATGTTTCATTAAATATTTTTTGAAATACAAAAAAAGGAATTATCAAAGCTTTACCAACTATTTCAAGTCAGATTCATAGATTAGCTATGGGTAACACAAAATCTAAAGATCGTGCAGAATTAGTTAATCATATTTTTGGTGAGGCTTATACAAACTATTTGCAAGGCAAAGATATAAATGAAAAAAGTTATGAAAAATGTGTATTATGGACAATTCAGAATAGTGATTTAAGTTATGAACCCGAAAAATTAAATAGGCAAAGAAGACTTAGAGTTTTCGAATCATTGCAATTAGGTTATTGAACGAAAAATTAACTATCAAATAATTAATAAATTTTTTGAAATATTTTAGAAAAAAATTTTTATTATTATATAATGATATTAGCGAACATAGCAAAAGGGATCACCTGAATCCATTCCGAACTCAGTAGTTAAGCCTTTTTACGTCGACAATACCTTTTTAGGGAAGATAGATAATCGCTGCTTTTTTTTGCCTTTTTTGAAGGGGGATATCATAGAAAGTTTTTCTTATCAAATAAAAAACGAGTTAGTCACAAAGGACTTGAATAAAAAACAAGCAGCAGCTTTTATGGATGGTATTATTTTCTCTTCCCTTAAAGAAGAAAATGAAGAAATAAGAATCTCATTCAAGAATGACTTCATTTTTAATAGAATAATTTTTTTTCTTGAAAAATGTAAAAAAAATTACGAATTAAGAAATAAAACATTAGTTTTTCAGAAAATAGATTTGAACAAATTAATAATTTCTGATCCACAACTGTTTTTTGCGGGTGTATTTGTCTCGAGCGGTTCAATTTCCTCACTGCAATCTTCTTCATATCATTTGGAAGTTAAGATAAAAAATAAAAAAATAGCTAATTTAATGCTTGCAAAATTGAATAATTATGAATTTAAGTTTTCAGAATTCATAAAGGACAACTACATTATTCTTTATATAAAGAAGAATGAACAAATATCTGAGTTTTTGAAAGCAATTGGGTCCAAAGAATCTTTTTTTAAATTTTTTGATGCAATAATTAGTCGGGATCATAAGAATCAAATTACTAGAATTGGTAATTTAGACATATATAATCAATCAAAATTAGTTGATTCTAATGCCTTGTTCTTAGAAAATTATCGATTTATTATTGAACATGATTTACTCAAAAAATTTAAGAAGGATGAACTGACATTTTATAAGTTTAAAAGTGAAAACCCATACTTACCTCTATCTCAAATCACAGGTGAGCTATTAAAAAGGCATAATATCAAAAAAACTAAAAGTGGACTTAACCATTGATTAATAAAAATAAGAAATATTGTTGACGATTATGAGTATCGTTTTCAAGTAAAAAAACACAAAAAATAGTGGAAAATATAGTGTCAAATATAAAGTTTTTAAATAAATAATAATTATTTAGAAATATGATACAATTAAAAAATAACCTTTATCATGTTTGTTTTTGAAAAAAAATACTTTTTTTCAAGCAAACAAATGAATAAATTTAATGCTGAAAAGAGAACATTTTATGAGTAAATCAAACAATTATCAAATAAAAAAATATGGACCAATAACTGAAAGACGTGATTACTCGAATACAAAGGTAGAATTAGAAACTCAAGACTTCCTGCAGATGCAAAGAGATTCGTTTGAGTGATTTTTAGAAAAGGGAATTGAAGAAAGTTTCAAAGAAATTTATCCGATTCGTTCAAATAATGGTAAGACAGTTATTGAATATATTTCAAAATCAAAAAGAATTGAAAGATCTAAGAATGAATCCAAATCAATCGAAGAAGCAAAGCAAAAAGGTACTACTTATGCTGCTAAACTTTATGGTAAATTAAGAAAAACTATAATTGAAACAGGAGAAGTTAAAGAAGAAGAAGTTATCTTTGGAGAGATTCCTTTAATGACAAATGGAGCTTCATTTATTATAAATGGATCTGAAAAAGTTATTATTTCACAGCTAATACGTTCTTCAGGAGCATATTTTGGTCGTCAAGTTAGAAATAAACAAGCTGATGATCTTTTCAACAAAGTAGAGATCATTCCTAAATTAGGGTCATGAATTGAAATTTATCATAGAGTAACGGGTAATTCAATTGATGGTGTAAAAATTAGAATTGATAAACATAAAGCTGTTCCGGTTTCAGTCTTTTTAAGAACATTTGGACTTAATAAAGAAACCATTGTTAAATTATTTGGCAATTCAGACGTTTTAGAGGAAACATTAAAAAAGGATAAATATAAAACTCAAGAAGAGTGTATTGAAGCTCTTTATCAAATAATTAGAAAAGGTGATAGGGTTACTGCTGAATCTACAGCCAATTTATTTCCTAATCTTTTATTTAATAACCGTAGATATAATTTATCAAAAACAGGTAGATATACTATTAATCGTAAACTAAATTTACAAAATAGAATTAACAATAAAATTCTTGC
>JBOFVX010000024.1:0-5399 GCA_051653325.1 Metamycoplasmataceae bacterium | reverse complement strand
GCTACAAATGCAAGAGAAGCAACAAGAAGAAAAACAATATTCGATGTCACTTCGTTACCTGGTAAACTAGCTGACTGTTCATCAAAAAATGCTGAAATTTCTGAAATTTATATTGTTGAGGGAGATTCTGCTGGAGGTTCAGCAAAAATGGGTCGTGATAGAGAGACACAAGCAATATTGCCATTAAGAGGAAAAATAATTAATTCTGAAAAAGCTAGAATTGATAAGGTTTTTGAAAACACTGAAATCATGTCAATCATTACTGCCTTAGGTACAGGTGTTGGAAGTGAAATAAATGTTAATAAATTAAGATATCACAAAGTAATAATAATGACAGATGCCGATGTTGATGGATCTCACATTAGAACATTATTATTAACATTTCTTTACCGTTATATGAGACCATTAATTGAATATGGATTTGTGTATATTGCTCAACCACCTCTTTTTAAAATATCAACTGGAAAAAGTTTTCAATATTCTTATAATGAAGAACAAAAAGATGAAATGATTAAAATGATAGAAGATAAAGATCCTAATGTTAAAATAAACATTCAAAGATATAAAGGACTTGGTGAGATGAATCCTGATCAATTGTGAGAAACAACAATGGATCCAACATCAAGAAAAATGTTGCAAGTTCAAATAAATGATGCTGCAAATGCTGACTTAGTATTTTCAACGCTTATGGGTGATGATGTAGCTCCAAGAAGACAATTCATTGAAGATAATGCTAAATATGCTAAAAACATTGATTTATAATATATAGATTATTTATGATTAATAAAATTCTTAAAGAAAAAAATATTAGTGACCTAGAATTATTTTATGAAGGTTATCACAACAAGACCTATAAGGGTTTTTTGTTTAACGAATTAGTTCAAGTAAGAGTATCTAACAATAAAATAATGAATCGAAATAATGAATTAAAGTTATTGAAGAATTCCAAAGATATAATTTACATTGATGAATATATTATGATAAAAAAGTGAATAAAAGGAAAAGAACTTGATAGTAATAGTTTAGAATTTCTGATTAAAATAAAAAATATTTTAACTAAGCATTGAAGTTTAAAAATAGCTGGAATTACATCATTTAAATTTGATGATAATAACTACTATAACGATAATGATATAGTTCTCTCTCATGGGGATTTAAGAAGAAAAAATATAATTGTTGATAAACATAAAGATATTCATCTTATTGATTTTGAATGAACAAGCTATACAAGTAAATATTTCGATTTAGCTCATCTACATTTATATTGCTTTTTTAGTATTGATGAAATTGTTAAAGTTTTTGAGATAGATAAAGCGAAATTAAAAATAGCAATATCTAGTGTTGCTATTTTTAATTCAGAATGAGAAAAAGATTATAATTAATATCCGCCATCATCGTCATCATCGTATTCTTGAAATTCATTTTCATCATAGAATTCATCCACTGCTGGCATATCTAAATTAGTTTCATATGTTCTAACAAGTACATCTGCTGCATATGAATCCTCATGTTTATCATATAGTTCATCATAATTAGGAATATCTTCGGGAAAAAGTCTTACATGTCGTGTTTCATCTAAATTATCATCATGTTTTGGTATTGGTTTATTCACAAATTTATTAAATGTAGCAGTGTTACGTTCTTCAATATCTATTTCTTCATTTTTTTTCTCAAGGTTCTCTTTTGCTTTTGCTTTCGCAGCTTTAATAACTTTATGTTGATCACTTAGTCAGAAGTAAACGAATGGTAATAAAATTGCACCTGATAATCAGTTACCACACATCGCAGGAAGCATGTTCATTACTATACTTCTAAATGTTCAATCTGTTAATGTCATAGGCACATCTAATGCACCTTGGCCAATCACTTCTAGAATTGGATTATCAAGATGAGCTCAACCAAAAGCAAATAGAATTGCATTTGCAGTTACGTGTTGGAATCCAACTATTGCAAATAATCAGATTGGGAAATATATTAAAAATATTTTAGCAATTGAGTGTTTTGTAGCCATGGTTGATCAAACAGTTCCAGCAACTAAAATATTACATAAGATACCAGAGAAAAATGCCTGATATCATTCAAGATTAGCTTTCTTAGCAATAATCTGTTGCAAGATGAATAATTGCTTGTCATCAAAGATATGGGCTCCTCTTGCAATACCCGCAATCAAAAATGCTCCAACGATATTACCAAATAGTGTTAATGCTCACTTTATTACAACAGGTGATACTTTAACCTTCTGAGTTAAAATTGCAATTGAAGTTAAATTATCTGAAGTAAATAGTGAACCACCTAAGAAAACTATTAACAAAAGACCTACAGGAAATATGGCACCAGCAACGACTAATGGCCATCCTTTTATATCAACATTGGGAGCAATATTATTCTCTAATAAATTTTCTTTTCATCCATCAATAAAAACATCTTTTTCTTGTGTTCCTGCTAGAATTGCAATAAAGGCTATATAAGCAATTCCGACATAAATACAGCCCATTATTCCTAAGAATATAAGTTTTCATCATGCAAGATTAGTTTTCTTTACTGCGAATTCAATGGCGTTACTAAAATTATCTTTGTAATCGTGCATAAAATCCTTTTAAAATATTTTGTTATTACATTATAATACTTTTTATTTTTAATGTTAAAATTATTTTATATTAAAGGTAGATAAAGATAAATGAGAATTAAAATTGAAGAAGGTCATACAAATCTATCCTATAAAGATGAAGATATTTTCATTCAAGTCAAAGTGTACAATAAATTTAATCATAAAATAGATTGCAAAATTTTGGAGAATTTTGACTTTGTACCTAAATTAATTTCACAAAATAGCAAGGAAACTAAATGGGAATTTATTGAGGGTTCCTTCCCAAAAGTGAGTGATGAATTATTAATTAAAATTGCTGATAATCTTAAAATAGTTCATAATTCAAAAATAAAATTTCCGCCTTTTAATATGGCAGCAAGAATTAAAGAGTATAGAAAAATTATGATGGAAAGAAACATCAATATACCAATAATTAATGATTACTACAAAAGGATTAATTATATTCTCAAAAATCAAGATAAATCTACTCCAATTCATTCCGATATTTGAGATCAAAATCTTATTGAAGGAGTTAATGGCAAACTATATATTGTTGATTGAGAATATGCTCATATGGGAGATAAGAATTTCGAACTCGCTTATATCATTGAGAGTTTAAGATTGTCAGATGAACAAGAAACTTTATTTCTTAACCGTTATGATGATTATAATTATGAATTTATTAAGAATCATAAAGAACTAGTTAATTATTTAATTATTCTATGAAATAATTCACAGCCAGTTAAAGTGTTTAGTGATGATGAATTTATTAATAATTTGAAAAGATTCAAAAAAGAAAGAGAGACAAAAAAAGCTAAATAATTTAGCTTCTTATATTTTCCCTTGTTTACGAAGTGTTCTTTTTGTTTTGGCTGTTACTCTCAAAGTAGTTTTTTCTCCACCTTCAATAATTGTTACCTTTTGAAGGTTTAAATTAAATCTTCTTTTTGAA
Organism: Metamycoplasmataceae bacterium; assembly: GCA_051653325.1. GTDB lineage: Bacteria > Bacillota_I > Bacilli_A > Mycoplasmatales > Metamycoplasmataceae > UBA710. Next base: position 1,860 of record JBOFVX010000024.1, on the reverse strand, counting down.
GTATTAAGAGCATGAGAACGCAAATTTCCAGACATTGGTTTTGTACCATTGATTTCATCTATTCTTGACATGTTTATCTCCTTCATTCGATTTATTAGTTTATATATTATACATAAATATAAGAAAACAACATTATTAAATATTCAAAATTATACTATTTAGCATTCTTCATTGATCTCATAACACTTTTGATGTGTGCTTCAGAAGGTTTTCTACCCATTTGTAAAAACATAGCTCTAATCATTTTTTCCGTAATTGGAGGGTTTTCTCTCAGTTGTTTTTCAAACATCTTCTTAGTGAAGAAAAAGCCTAGAAATCCTCCAACCACAAATAAAATTAGTGATATACCTATTATCAATCCAATTGCTAAACCTAAATCCATTCTTATACCATCCCCATCTAAACATTTTTTTAATTATAACATTTAATTATTCATTCATTATTTACTTATAAATATTATACTTCTTTAATCATTTCTTTATAAATTGCTATTCATTTCTCTTCAAATGTTTCATAGCATAAATACTTTATTGCAAATTCATAACAATTATCAGATAATTCCTTTAACTTTTCAATTGGCAAATCATTTATTTCATCAAACTGCTGAGCATATTTTTTGATATTTCTTTTTTGATCTAAAAGAAATCCATTCTTATTATTATCAGTCAAAAATCTGGCGGATATGAATGAATTTCTCGCAATTATTGGAGTCATAGAACATATCGATTCAACCAATGAACCTGAAAAACCTTCATAGTTACTCAATAAAAAATTAAATTTCGAATAAAGATTTATATCTAAAACTTCTTCATTGTCTATTTTCCCATGAAAAATGATGTTTTTATTTTTCTTTATTTTATCTTCATAAGAACCAAAACCATATACATCTAGTTTGTTTTTACTTTTCTTCATCATTTTATCAACATCATTAAATCTTTTTTGCTCTACAGTTACTCGACCAATATAAATAATATTTCTTTTGAAACTGTTTTCCCTAAATATTTCATCTTTGCGCCTTTTGTTTTCTTCAATTACTTTTTTTTCAATGCTAGTATTGTATACTCAAAAATATTTTGTATTCTTTTTTGATTTATATTTATCCTCAATATATTTTTTATTTAATTCATCATAAAAAACAATGTTCTTCGCTAATTTAAAACAGTTTCTGAATCCTGCCGCTCTTATTAAAAAAAATGCGATTGGAGTTAAAAGACCATATCTTTTCATTTCAAAAAAATCAGCGGATTGATGTTGTATATATAAATACTTACTACTGTTAAGTATTTTTTTTGATCTAACTAATGTTAAAGAAGCATCAATAATTAAATCATAGTTATCAACCAGTTTATCTAACTGTCTCCTAGAACGAAATGCAATATTATAATAATTTCTTAACATTCATTTAAATCTGAAGCTTTTACAATCATTAAATTTTCCGCCTGGAGTTATTATATTAATGTCGTCAGATTTCTCTAAATCCTTTTGAGTCATATTAATTTGAAATGAATATTCATCTATTTGGCAATTTTGTTTTTTAAGAATATTAATAATTCTATTTGTATACAAATCAGCACCAGATGTAAAGTGATGATTATTTCCACTTATTATTAGTACTTTTTTCATATTTTTAAACCTTATTAAGCAAAAAATTAAATAATTTGATTTCTTATTGTTATTTGAATATTATCAATTAATTCTATACTAAAACTACAAATACATAACAAAAAGAAATAATTAAATAATTTTTACTAACTCTTCTTTTGGCCTTCAAGATAATTTATTGTTTCTATAAACATGAATAATCTCAATATTTTCATTTGCTTTTTCAGTATTTCTTCTTCTTCAACCTACAACAAATTT
>JBOFVX010000023.1:0-1761 GCA_051653325.1 Metamycoplasmataceae bacterium | reverse complement strand
CATAATTTTCAACTTCCCTTTATATGTTCCGAAAATATCTCCATTATCAAATTCCTCTTGCTCAACTATCACTTCATAGTCTTTTCAATCAGCTTTAATTTTTGCAATTCCTTTAATAATTTTTTTCAATTCTACTCCCCTAATCATATACAAAGAAAGTTAGAATAATTCAAAAGAATCTTCTCCTATCAAAATATTCAATGATATATAAGTAAATTATATGAAGTAAAATGTGTTGAAAATATTGATTTAGTATTATCTTTTAATCAATTCAGGAGTTTTCTGAAGTTGATTAATTATTTTTAATGATTTAATCATTTATTTTAATATCTTTTAAATTGTAAACAACATCTAATGTAAATTCAACAGATGTAAGACTTTCAGAACTGCCATTAATGGTGATTCCATCGATTGGACTTGCTTCAATTTGAAAACTATTTATATTTGCAGTTGGTTTGAGTTCGAAAATTAAATTAGGAAAATTAATCTCAATAAAATCAATTCCATTAAATAATTTTGAAAGCACTTGGAAATTTTTATATTTATCTCCCTCGATATCACTGGCTTTGATGTCAGTTGGTACTATAGTTATAATTGAAATATCCATATCATCCTTAATATTAAAGACATTTGATCCAAGAATCTTTTCTTCATTTATTGAATAACCATTTTTAGCACTTAAAGTAATTTGATAGTTATTAGGTGCATCGACGGGATTTATTGCGATCTCTAAGTTTTTCAAATTATTATTATTTAAACCTTCAAACACCTTATTGAGTGTTAATAATTTTTTATAGTTATCTCCATTAATATTACCTCACACTAATTGAGGATTAGCTATTTTATTTATTTGGAAGTCAATAATTTCTAATGATTCAGTGGTTCCACAAGCGGTAACTACAACTGGAACTATTATTGCACTTGCACTCATAATTCCTAAAGTTAATTTTTTAAAATTACTTATCATATTTTCCTCTAATCTTTTAATTACATAATTTATGTTCATTAATTTCTTGATATTCAAAGATTAAAACAATATAATATTAAACAATTATATAATAATTATTCACTATAAATCATTAACCCAACTAATAAGTTTTAAAAACAAACAACAAAAACACAATAAAAATTAAATGAATCAAATAACTTAAAAAAATTCTGAATGATGTTTAATTGATTTAGTTTTTAATAATTCAACATTCTCATTTTCGATTGGTTCAATATCATAACTAATCAACAAACTTAATTCATCTAATCTTGATGAATTTTGATCATATGTTGAATCACTTCTTTTATTAATATTTTTAACAACACTTAAATCCTTAGTTAAAGAATTTGGGTTTATCAAATCATGATTATTATCCACTAAAACAACATTATAAGAAGCAACAAAAATTACAGGAGCAATAGTAGCAGTACCAATCATTATTGTTAATAGCATTTTTTTAATGTTATTGATCATATGATCCCTCTTTCGTTGTCTTTCTTATAAATAATTTATTTATAAGTCTTCATACAAATAAATTATACTCCTAATTATTTTTTCGATTTTTGGATATTAAATTTTATTTAAGAAAATAAAAACTAAATTGAGATTTTTAAGACTTTATTCTTTCATATAATTTCTTTGCATATAATTGGATGATTATAAAAATAAAGTTTCTTTTATTGTTATTCTACTTTCTTTGTATATGATTAAGGGAGTAGATGTGAAAATAATTAAGGGCATTAGGGAAATAATGCTTGCTTGAAAAAATTTCG
>JBOFVX010000022.1:0-2669 GCA_051653325.1 Metamycoplasmataceae bacterium | reverse complement strand
CTTTTCTACCATTTTCACGTAAGAACAACAATCAGTCATTTTTATTTAGTTCTTTTTTATACTTTTCTTTAAAATTCTCACATAACACTGAATAGTTAATTAATTCCTCTTTTGAAGATTCAACTAGCTCAGCTTTTTTCACAAACAATCTTTTTGTGAAAGACATGTAATCATGAATTCTTTCAAGAAAATCATATTTTTGTTTTTGAGTTTTTTCCATGAAATCTTGATATTCTTTAATGTTTTCATATTTTGTTTTGAATTCAAAAAATGCCTCAAATAAAGATATTAATTTTTTTCCACCCAATAAGAAGTATTCAACAAGTTTAATGTTTGCTGATATTTTATGCTTAATTTTTTTAATTTGCTTCATTATTTCATTAGGTGTAAATTCATCCTCAAGTTTAAATTTTTTCACAAATTTTTTATATTTTAAATATTCATCAAAAAAATCATCAATTTTTGAAATATTGTATTCCACTAAAAGGCTATTAATAACCTGATAAATAGTTGTATTACCAAAACCATCAATAAAAATGTTTGACAATCACTCATTACTTATTTGTTCCCCGATTTCATTTTTTAACTCTTGATATTTTGAATAATCTAAATTAAAAATACTGTCATTGTAATCTTCAATAGATCAATGTTTTTTGACTAGAGTTACTAATTCTGAATATCAATCCTGATAATTATTAAAGAATATCATTTCATTTTTATCCATCTTCAATGGCTCGATTACAGCATTTCTTGTGTAACGAGAAGGTTCACGATACCATTGTGTACCTAATATAGTATTTAATGATGCAATCTTATTGTAAAATTCACTTGCATTTCTATTATCGCAAAGATAAAGTGTAAATTGTGAAAGAGAATTAATACGTGATGTTAGAACATCTAATGCCGCTCTCTTTTCAGAAACCATTAAAACATTTCTCCCTTTAATTAAGGCATTAGAAATTATGTTTGAAATAACCTCTGATTTCCCTGTTCCTGGTGGACCATAAATTAATGTTGATTGTTTCAGTGCAGAAGCAACAGCGTATTTTTGGAAGATATTTAAAGGTCTATTTATTTCCAAAATATCTGATTCCTTTACAACCTTATCCTCATAATATTTGCTAGGTTTAAAATTTCCATCTACTTGTGATTCGAAAGGGTCTAAATTTTCTTCAATAATTTTTTCAAGATCTTGTTTAAGAGCAGAACCGCCAGGTTCAAAAAATCCTAAAACTGTTGATGATTCAACATGTAATATAGAATATTTTTCTACTAATTCCTTGTTGTCTTCTTTCATAAAACTTTCTAGAGAATTAGGTGTATATGTAATTTCGTAACCAGCCATTTCTCCAAATCTTTTAAGTGCTTCATCGAATGGTAGTGGTTTCAATAATTCATTAGAGTTCATATTTGTTTTATATTCTTTATTTAAAACAACACAAAGTTTTTCATTAACGATTATTTCATCGTCAATTCTTTTAAGAATTAGTTTAGCACTTTCTTCAACAATTTCAACTTTTTGAATTACTAATGGAGCTTTAAGAGCTACATTGTCACCAAGTCTTCCTTTTAGAAATTGATAAGTAATGTGTAAAGGTCATATTGCTGAATCATTATAAAATTGTTTGGCTGTTTTATTAATTGCTAAAAAGATTTTTTTAGAGGATTTCATCTCAGACACAAAGTGACTAATCACTTTGGCTTTACTTGTTGAGAAATCATTATTTAAATTTTTAAGCATCAAAGTTGAAATAATAAATCCATTACTTAAAATAATGTCAATAAACTTATTAACATCTTTTGCATTATTTAATTCTTCCTCAAAATATGCCACTCCTGAAGCTGCAGAGATTTCTAGTCTATCTGTTTCTTTGTTAATGAATGCCAAGAATGCATCTTTTTTAACATATTTCAAAATGTCTATGTGTTTGTTAGTTAAAGTAGTCTTAATACAGTAGTCTACCGGATTAATTGTAATAAGATTTAATAACTTGTGTTTAATTGCCTTTTTCATTTTACCCCTCTAATAATTTTGTTATAAATATAATTCAATTTTAAAGTAATTTTATGAATAAATTTTTATTTTCAATTATTTGTAAAAATCTATATATATTTTCTAATAATATTTTTAAAAATTATCTGATAATAGCCAAAATAAAAAACCATTCCTGCGAAACAAGAATGGTTTATCTTAAGCGCCTAAGATTTTTTATTTTATTAACAATGAGGAATAATACATAAGTATTTTTAAGACATTTTTACATCATATAGATTTCAAAAACCATTTAGTATATCCTAAATAAGCTAATTTCATTATAGCACTTTTAAATATAATAAGAACATTTATTTTATTATTTTTTTTATAGATCTCTTGTTATCTCTAAATATACAAACATTAATTGAAAATGAGTTATAATTAATAAATAAAATAATTTAAAAGGAACATTAACATATTATGTATCAATATAAAGCAGTATTATCATCAAATAAAGAAGTCCTAACAAAAGATCATACAATTGAAGATATTGAAAAATTTGTTGTAGGTTGAAGAAGAAGAAATACTGAAAAAGCAAATGAAAATATTGAGATTATTCATGTTTATAGAAACAATAAATTATCTTGAAGGCCAAAAGAAGAGTTAGTAAAAATTATTTAATTATTTCTTTTTG
>JBOFVX010000021.1:0-11463 GCA_051653325.1 Metamycoplasmataceae bacterium | reverse complement strand
TTCCATCTAATGAACTATCACTTCATATTTTAGTATCAGTTAATGGTCCCATAAACATTTCATAAACTCTTAAGGAGTCGGCTCCATGTGAATTGATAATTATTGTTGGATCAATAACATTACCTTTTGATTTAGACATTTTCTGATTATCACTCCCAAGAATCATACCTTGATTAATAAGTTTTAAGAATGGTTCAGGTGTTGGAACTATTTTTAAATCATAAAGAACTTTATGTCAAAATCTTGCATATAAGAGATGCAAAACCGCATGTTCCTGACCACCGATGTATAAATCAACAGGTAATCACTTTTTGAATCTTTTATAAGCTTCTTTAGAATTGAGTTCTAGGTAGGTATCATCATCATTTTTTAAAATATAAGCCAAATAATATCAAGAACTACCAGCCCATTGAGGCATCGTATTTGAGTCTCTTCGATATTTTTTTCCACCTTTTTCGAAAAATAATCAATCTTTATTATTAGCTAAAGGACCCTCTCCATTTCCAGATGCTTTAATATTTTTCATTTCTGGTAATTCGACTAATTCTTCAATTAATAAAATATTATTATCTTCATCAAAAGCAATAGGGAATGGTTCTCCTCAATATCTTTGTCGAGCAAAAATTCAATCTCTTAGATGATATGTTGTTTTACCATTTTTCGTTTCTTTACCAATTCAATTTGTTTGTAATGACTTTAAAGAAGCGGGTCAATCTAAATCATCTAATCCTTCAAGTAATTTATCAGCATAATTGGTAATCTTAAGAACTCATTGTTTCATTGATTTTTTGATAACAGGGAAAGAACCTCTTTCACTAACACTATTACCTTTTTCGTCAACTAGAACTTCTTCATTTGCAAGAACTGTTCCCAATTCCTCACATCAATTAACATCAATATCTCTAATCTCTGCAAGGCCATTCTTATATATTTGAGCAAAGATTCATTGTGTTCATTGATAATATTTAGGATCGGTAGTATTTACTTCTTTATCGTAATCATATGAAAATCCTAATGATTTAAGTTGCTCTCTGAATCTATCTATATTTTGGTGTGTAAAAGTTGCAGGATTATTACCAGTTTGAATTGCATATTGTTCGGCTGGTAACCCAAAAGCATCTCAACCTATAGGATGTAAAACATCAAAACCATTTAATCTTTTGTATCTTGCAATAATATCAGTTGCAGTATATCCTTCTGGGTGTCCAACATGAAGACCTGCTCCTGATGGGTAAGGAAACATATCTAAAACATAATACTTTTTATTTTTATCGAAAGTTGTTTTAAAGGTTTTATTTTGCTCTCAAATTTTTTGTCATTTTTTTTCGATTTTTAAGTGGTCATACATATTAAAAAATTATATCAATTTAATTATTAAAATTAATTGTTTATTTAATTAAAAGTTGTTAAACTTCATGTTGAATTACTTCAGAACTTTTTGTTTCTAAAGTTAAATTCTTTCATCAATGTAATTTGTGGAATAAAATTTCGAAAACAAAAAGTTTAACAATATCAGATAGAAAGAAAATTGCATAAGCTGTAGGAAATGGAATATTTGTTTTTGGCACAATAACAAAAACTAAAATCGAGATTCAAATTGTTTGAATAATGCCACCTGCAGTATCAATTAATGATGTAATATTTGTTTTACCTCCGGCAATAATAACTCTACTTCTAGTTATGAATCAAATTCACATTGGCATATAACCAGCTAAAGGTCAAATAGTCATCTTTAATTGGTTTAAATACTCGACAACACCCATACTTGCAATTAGTTCTGCTTCTTCTTGAGTTTTACCTTCAAGTATTAATCTTTTAATTGTTCCACTTTCATAACCATTTGCTAGAAAGGTCATGTAGGGAATAATAAAAGAAAGAGCTAATAGCATTCCACCCATTAAAATGGCCATAATAAAATGAAATCCTTGCAATTCATTTGCATTTAATTTAGCTTTCTCAAAATTTCCATGACCTAATTCCCTTCCAACAAAAATTGTGGTGTTAGCACCAATTGATTCAAAAGTAGATCAGAAGATATTAAAAACCGCACCTGATATTCCAAGAATCGTGGCAGCGGAAATGAAATAATCTGGATTACTACCAATCATCCCTTGTGAATAATTTGCATTTCAAAATATAAATCTTATTGAAACCGAAACTGAACCAATTATCAAGAATAAAAATGAAGATGATCTTCGTATTATTTGCATTCACATTTGCTTAGATATTACAAATAATTTAAGTGGATTTACTATTATTTCCTTATCCTTAAAATAGACAAAAGTAATATTGAAAGTCAATGAAAAGACTTGTGAAATTATTGTAGAAATAGCTAATGATCAAATGCCAGCCTTGAAACCGAAAACAAATATTGAATTTAATATAATATTCATGCTTAAAGAAATGATTGAAGAAATTACAGTCGCTCTTCCATGACCAGCTTCCCTCATAATCATTGCTGATGTATATCCTCAAGCGCCCATCAATCATGTTAATGCAATTATTCTAAGATAGAGTGCAGATTCAGAAATAATAGTTTCATCTTCAACTTGAAAACTACCTACTAAATTCACCATAAATTCTGGAGCTATAAAAGCTGGAAATGCAAAGAAGGAAGAAATACCTAAGGCAATTAGTATTCTTAATCGTAAAACGTATCTTATATTGACACGATCCTTGGCACCATAATATTGACCAAAAAGCGATGAACCAATAACTGTTGTTGCAGCTATGATACCAGTAACTAAACTTGTTCAGGTGTTAGCATAGGACAATTTATCTATACCATTATCAATTGGTATTGCCATAAAATTATCAATAACACCATTTATAGAATAGATCATTGCTGAAAAAATAATTGGAAGAGAAGTCGCCGTAAATAATATTCAATTTTTACGACTTGTAGGAAAGCTTTTTCTTATTTTCGACAACATATTATTTAACATAATACACTAAATAAAATGTATGTTTCCTAAATTGTAAAAATAGATATAGAAATTTTTAGTATAATAAAAATTAATAAACAATTTTGGTTTTTATAGATTACAAAGAGGCAATATGATTCAGATTCCCGAAATTATTAGTGAAGCAATTGAACCTTCGAATGCAATAAGTGGATTTGAAGTCATTAGATTAATGATTGTACCAATTTTCTCTTTAATTACTGCCATAATGGCAATTAGTGTTTTTTCCGCTACATATTTTGTTGTTTTTCGTATAAGAAAATATTTAAAGAGACATAAAAATTATCTAAATTTCACAAATAAATTATCTGAGTCTATTGAAGGGAAAAAAGTAAATGTTTTTAGACCTTATGAAACTACAATGTGAGGACCAAAACTTGAAGAGAATAAGAAACTTATTGGTAATGTGTTGTCTCAATACAAAAATGCAGACTTAAAGGATCTAATTTTAGGGACTTATAATGATGAATTGAATTCAGTAAAAACGATAATTAATAAAGATAGTAAACTGATTAAAAATAATCATAACTTTGTTAAATTCCAAAGATTGTTTCATAAATATGAAGATGGTGAAGTGATAGTTGAATATTTTAATAGTGATTATATCTCTTTTTATAAAGTAAGAAAATCAGGTGTAATAATTGGTATTATAAGTAAAGAAGAACTAATCAAGAGAAAGATAGTAGTTAAAAAAGAGGTTGATTTTACAGAAATATTTTCAAAAATGCTAGAAGGTTCAGCAACCATTTATAAAATATATTTTCTTAGAAAAAACTTTCTTTATAAAAATATAAAAAATCCAATTCCTGAATTTGAAAATAAATTATCACGTATGAAAAAAATCTTTAATAAATCTTTAAAAAAGAGATATTCTTCATACAACGTTTATAAATCTAATAATTTTAGAAATTATCCTAAGATTGGTAAACTTCTTAATAATCCAAATGTATATTCTATTGATGGGGAGTTCTTACTAGAGTCATTTTCTCATAAGTCTGCTTCAGGTGAAACACTTTTCTCAGAAAAATTAAAAATAAGAAAAGAAATAAAAGAAGTTATTCATACAAAAAATAAAAAACAAAAGTAAAATCTATTGTTGGTTTACTTTTGTTATTTTTATAATTTCATCAATTAATTTAGGTCTTTCTTGTGAAAGAGCTTCAAGTATTGGTAAAGAAGTTATTATATTTCCTTTTATTCCAATTGCCATTCCTGATTTATTTTCTAATAATAATTCGACCGCTTTAACACCCATTCTTGTTGAAAGAACTCTTTCATTAGCTGTGGGAATTCCACCTCTTTGGAGATGTGCTAATATTGTTGCTCTTGTAACAACTTTTGTTTTTGCTTCAATATCTTTAGCCATTTGATCAAGATTATCATAAAGATGTTCCGCAATAATGACAATTATTGAAGTTTTTTTCATAACGTTCATTTGATTGTCAACCACCTTAATTATTTCCTCTAAAGACATTTTATTCTCAGATGTAATAATAAGTTCAGCACCCGTTGCAATTCCTGAATGTAAAGATAAATCACCAGCATATCTACCCATAACTTCAACAAGCATACAACGGTGATGTGATCTAGCAGTATCTCTGATTCTATCAACATTATCAACGATTGCTGTAAGTGCTGTGTCAAAACCAATTGTATAATCAGTTGATGAAATATCATTATCAATGGTTCCGGGAAGAGCAATAGTTTTAATACCAATTTTATGAAGTAATTGAGCACCATGATATGACCCATCTCCACCGATAACAACTAATGCTTCAATACCATGAGATTCAAGTACTTTTTTAGCTTTCAATCTTGTTTCTTCTTGTTTGAATTCAACATATCTTGCAGAATAAATAAAAGTACCACCTCTATTTATATATTCATCTACTTTAACTTCTGAAGCAGGAACAATTAAATCTTCAACTAATCCTTTGTATCCCTCATAAACTAAATATGGTTCAATTCCATAAATTTTCGCATATTTAACAATTGCTCTAACCGCGCAATTCATTCCTTGAGAATCTCCACCTGAAGTAAGTATTGCAATCTTTTTAATCATATTTTTTCCTTTAAATTTTAACTATATTATTTTGAAATTAAACTAATAAATGATTCAACATCTAAAGAAGCGCCACCAACTAATGCACCATCAATATCAGGTTGCTCTAATAATTGTTTAATGTTATTTCCATTTACAGATCCACCATATTGAATTATTATTTCTTCTGAATTGATTAGTGATCTAATATATTTACACATATCTTGAGCATATTCAATAGTTGCAGTTTGACCAGTTCCAATTGCTCAAATTGGTTCATAAGCAACAACTATCTTTGAGTAATCTAAACCTTTTAAAGAATTTTCAATTTGTCTTTTTACAACTGCTTTTGATTCATCCTTTTCATATTCTTCAAACGATTCACCGACACAAATAATTGGTGTGATACCATGCTTAAGTGCTGACATTGCTTTTTCATTAACATCTTCATTTGTTTCTCCATGCAATATTCTTCTTTCTGAATGGCCTACTACTGCATAACTAACATCAAAAGCTTTTAACATTTTAGGTGAAATTTCTCCAGTGTAAGCTCCAGAATCATGTCCGGAAACATCTTGTGAAGCTATCTTCATTTCAGATTTTTTACCTCTTAAAAAAGTTTCGATATTAATTACAGGGACAGCAATTCCATAAATTGAATTTTCTCTTATTTTGAAATTTTTGCTTGAAAAATCTTTTAAGAATTTTTCGGTTTCACTTTTATCCTTGTTCATTTTTCAGTTACCAATGATTACTGATTTTCTCATGTTTGCTCCAAATATATTTTTAATTAAGTTTTATTAATTATAATACCTTTTGCCTCAAAATAAAAGTTAATTTTTAGAAAAAATGATTAACTTCTAATGGTTCTTTGCTTGTCAATAACAATTTTCTTATCAATATAATCTGACATATTGTTTATGTCAATATTACACAAGAAAAAATTGTTGTCCCTTTTTCCTCTTAAGGCAACAAAAGAATGCTTGTATCCTTTTGCATTTGTAAATAGATCATAGTAAAATCTATCGACAATTAATTCTCCTCTATTCATTCTATTTGGTCTATCTTCATTTTCATCTATATCATGACTAGTGAATCATGAAATATATTTATATTCCTTATTGTGATTTACCAAAAACATTGTGAAATTTGTCGAAACTGATAAGTTATAAATTGTTCTTATATTACTTATAACTAGAGAGATGACATTTTTCATAATTATAGAGATATTAAATATTTTTATATCCTGATCAATAGCATTGTTCGAATTAAAAAAAATTCTTATATAACAATTGTCATTATTGATATTATCTTTTTTTCGATCTGCAATATAAATAAAAATGTCTTGAAAGATATTTACTTCTTTTAATAATTTTTGTAATAAAATTCTAAGTTTTTCAAGCTCATCAATGGGAAAGACCGAAAAATTTATAAGTAATGATGAACGATATAAAATTTCCGGTTTATCTATTCTTTGCTCTACTAAAAAAGAAGGGAAGTATTTCTCAACTTCTTTAAACAATAATTCTGGCGAAAATAATAATTTGGTTTTTTGTTTTGAGCTAACGATTGAATACTTACCATTTACAATAACTACATTATATTCTATGTTGTCAATCTCAAACGTTTTCTTCCCTGCTCTTTTATCAATATTTTCGGTGGAGGCGATATAAACAATATCATCATTATCAGTATCATAATGGTCAATCTTTCAAGAATTCTTTGTTCCCATATCAAATTCATATTTCACAATTTGGGCACCAGTAAAATCATTAACAATAACTTCATCCCCATATAATGATTCTCAAATCTTATAGTTTTTTTCAAGCATTCTTTTATGGTAAATCTTTTTCTTTTCTTGTTCAATTGTTTCAAAATTTTTAACAATCTTTTTTTCTTCTTTGGGTTTAATTTGATCGACTATCTTTTTTTGAATTATCTTTTTAGGTTTTCTATTGTTATGTTCATCATAAAATTCATTAATATCAAATAAATATTTACTTTTTAATTTCAGCATTTCCGGTTCAATATCATCTTTTTTTTCTAGTAAAAATATTTCGAATTCCTTATTAATATTTTTAACAAATTGATATTCTTTACCTTTAATAAAAAAATCGCTTTTTCAACTAATAGGCATTTCATTAAAAACATCAGAACTAACAATTAAACATTTATCTTTCTCAACATAATAAATGTCTCATGAATTAGGAAATTGATCTTTTTGAAATAAATTTTTCTCTATTTTTTTGCCAGTGAAATCGAAAGCAAACTTACTATTAGATCCGAATTGTTTATTTCAAACTTCTTCTCATTTTTGCATTCTTCCTCAATTTCTTAAATTTCAAATTATAAAGTAAATTTAATATTATTATAACAATTAATGAAGTTTTTTAAGTGTTTTCTTGTTTAGATTATTCATTAAAAAAGAACCACAAACTAATGCGCTTGCACCTGCAGAAAAAGTTTTTCTAGCATTTGTATCATTTATTCCACCATCAACTTGAATAAGAGCATGTAATTTATTTTCTTTAATAAAATCGTGAATGTTTGAAACTTTCTCGATACTTGATGCAATAAATTCTTGACCACCAAAACCAGGATAAACTGACATAACCAAAATTACCTCGAAATAATGAATAATGTCTTTAATTTCTTCTCATTTGGTATCGGGTTTTATTGCTAAACCCACTCAGGTTATTTCTTGATATTTTTTTGCAAATTCAATTACTTTTTCTCTTGATACTGACTCATAATGAATAGTCATACAAGTTGCATAATCTTTAAATTTTTCAGCATAGTGAAATGGATCTTCAACCATAAGATGAACATCAGATAAATGTTTGGGTGTTGATTTAATTATGTTAATATATTCATCAATTTCAATGGCTGTATTAGGGACAAATTTGTTATCCATTATGTCATAATGAATTCATTTTATGCCTAGTTCTAAAAGTTCATTTACAGTTTTAATTCTTTCTTCTGCCTTTACATTTAATAATGATGGACAAATATATTTATTTTTCACTATCAACCTCACTTATCAATCTCAAATAGTTTTTATATCTTGAAGCTAAGATGCTACCTTTTTCAACTTCTTCTTTAATTTTACACTTTAATTCTTTGAAGTGAATACAAGTTCTGAATTCACACTCAAATGAAAGTCTTCTAAAATCATGAAATGATTTAGCCAAATCATTTTTTGAAAGTGTTGATTCCAAGATAGAAAAACCTGGAGTGTCGATAAGTTCAAATTCATCTAGTTTATATATTTCAACAATTCTGGTGGTATGCTTTCCTCTACCTAAAGCTTTTGAAATATTTTGGGTTTCCAAATTCAAATTAGCAAGATTATTAATTGTTGAAGATTTACCAGCCCCTGATTGGCCTGTGAAAACTGAAAGTTTGTTAGCTAATAACTCTTTTAATTCACTAAAATCTTGTAATTTATCATTATTTGAAATTTTAACTACCGTATAACCTTGAGTCTTATAATCTTGATAAATATTATCATTTGTTAAATCTATTTTGGTAAAAAGAATGATTGGTTGTATATCTTGAAATTCAATAATAGCTAAAAATTTATCAAGAATAAATGATGAGAATTTCGGCTCACAAAGGGCAGTTACAATTACAACTTGATCAATGTTTGCAACTTTTGGTCTAGTAAGAGAATTTTTTCTCTCAAGAATTTCATATAAAAATCCATCAGGATTGAACATAACAAAATCACCCACAAGTGGATTTTGTGCTGTTTCTCTTAAATTTCCAGAGCCTCTTGTACGATATATTTTTCCTTCAGAAAAAATATCGTAAAATCCTGAATTGATTTTTAAAACTTTACCAACCATACATTTCTTAAGAAGGTAATGTGAGCGCCATTATGATAATTATTAGTATTACTATTGCTAAAAATCCTATAGCACTAAACAAAAATGTCTTTGAATTGACCATTTCTTTTCAATCTTTCTTAGGTTTTGCGTTTGAAGAGTCCAAATTTATTTTTTTTTCCGTAATTCTTGTTTGATTTAGACATGTTGATAAATCTTGAGATAGCTGTCTCATAGATAAATAACGATCATCCTTGTTTTTCGCAGTTGCTTTAGCAACAACATTTGCTAATGCTTGAGGGATTGAAGGAAAAATTTGATTAACTGGTTTAATCTCTTCCTTTTTATGTTTTAATGCTGTTTCTAGAGCATCCTTACCCTTAAAGGGAGTTTCTCCAATTAACATTTCATACAAAATAATACCTAATGCATAAACATCTGTTTGCGGTGTAGCTCCTTCTTGATTAACAATTTCTGGTGCCATATAATGAACTGATCCAATTACTCTTCCTGTTTGTGTATATCTAACTGAATCATCACTAATCGCAATACCAAAATCAATAATTTTTATTTCACCCAATGTTGAAACCATAACATTTGAAGTCTTTAAATCTCTGTGTATGATATTTTGTGCATGGATTTCTGCAAAACCTTTAGCAATTTGAGTTGCAAAATTAACTGCTTCATCAACATTTAATCGCCCTTGCTCTTCGATATAATCTTTAAGCATTTTTCCTTCAACATATTCCATTACTAAATATTGAGTTTCGTTATTGTAATTTCCTTCATAAAACTTAACAACATAAGGAGAAGAAATATACTTAGCAAGTCTAAGTTCTTCTTTAAATCTATTTTTATTAGTAAGTGGCATGTTTGGATCAGTTAACAATGTTTTTATTGCCACTTTTTGATTCGTTTCTTGATTCAATGCAAGATAAACTTTTGCCATTCCACCTGAACCAATTTCCCTCAGAATTTGATATTTTTTCGGCAGATGAGGAATATTAATCATATTTATTCTACCTCCAAGATTATTATTGTTAGATTATCGGCTGATTCGCCTCTAATAGCTTGATTAATTAATGCATCCGTTTTTTCCGATAAATTCATTCGACTTGCAATAATCATTTCAAAATTTGGTTTTGTAACATAGTCATGAATTCCATCAGATGTTAGGATGATTGTTCTTTGCTCATTTGAATGTTCGATCGTAAATGCTTCAATATTTGTTTTTTTATTAGGACCTAATGCGGATGTTAGTGCTGCGGCCCCAGGTAATTTTGCTGCTTCAAATTCAGACATACCCTCCTCAATAATATAATAGTTCATTAAATTATGATCAATAGTAATTTGGTTAAGTAATCCATCATAAATGTATGTGCGTGAATCACCAATATTGAAAATGAAAATATCTTTTGTGTCTCGATAAATTATTGCTGCAGTCACTGTTGTTCCCATATCTTTCTTCATATCATCGCCACCAGCCTCAGCAATCATATTGTTTTTGCATTTCTTTATTGTATTCTTGAATCAATCAAAAATTTGCCTTTGGTCTATTGGCAGTGTCTCCATTTCACTCGCAAAAGTATTTATAGTTATTGATGAGGCTAATGATCCACCAAAATGACCGCCCATCCCATCACAAAGCAATGCTAATGTTGCAATATTACCCTCAACTACAATTGCTCTATCTTGATTCTCTTCACGAACAACCCCTATATTAGTATTTATTTTATAATTCATAATTTTCCTTTTTAATGATGTTTGCAATATTATTGACAGAATCTGATAATTTATTATTAACAATTATAAACATAAAATCACTTGTTTGTTTTATTTCTTTTTTTGCCTTTTCTAATCTGAGTTTTATGGATTCATCAGTTTCAGAATTGCGACTTCTAATTCTTTGTTCAAGAACTTCAATACTTGGAGGTTGTACAAAGATTGAAATTAAATTATCCATTTTGTTTTCATTTCTAAATTTTTTAATAATATTTATTGCTCCAACAGTATCTACTTCAACAATAACATTGTGACCATTTTGAAGTAATCTGTCAACTTCACTTTTTAAAGTCCCATAATAATGATCAAAATGCTTTGAATATTCAAGAAATTCATTGTTTTCAATTCTCTTCTGAAATTCATTATTATCAACAAAATAATAGTGGCTACCTTCCACTTCTGCTTCTCTTCTATTTCTTGTAGTCATTGAACAAGAAAGTGCTAGTCTTAGATCAGGTATCTTAAAAAGTTCTTTTTCAATTGTACCTTTTCCTACTCCAGACGGACCGGTGATTATAATAATTTTGTTCATACTTTATTGAAATTATACTTAAGAAAAAAATATATTTTTAAATTATCATTTTTATTATTTAAATATTATTCATTATTAATTTTAAAGTCTTTTTTTAAGTTATTATTTAAATATGATTTCATTAAAAGGTAAATTTGTTAAATACATCTACCAAAATGCAGAGAATGATTTTTCAGTGGCAATTTTTAAACCTGATTCTGAATCTAAAAATGACAATAACGAAGTATTATCTTTTAATTCAAATATTGTTATTTCCATTAAGAATATAAATATCGCCATTAACAAAAAATGTATAGTTAATATTGTTAATTCTAAAAG
>JBOFVX010000020.1:0-1842 GCA_051653325.1 Metamycoplasmataceae bacterium | reverse complement strand
ATAAATGAATTAACAATTGAAATTGTTAAGAATAACGAAAAAAATGACAATGTTAAAAAATTATTTTTAGATTTGAAACATGATTTTGAAGCGCAAAGTAATAAAACTTTTGATGGTGAATCATTAAAAGGCATGGATGTTTCCTTGAATGAATTGAAATCAAGTAAAGGCGTAATTCAAGCAACATTAAGAGCAAAACGTGAAAAGTTAGAATTAATTGATTCAGCTATTTCTAGAGCAACTATGTCTAAACAAGAATTAGAAAAATCATTAAGAATTATTATTTCTAATTCAAGTGAAAAAATGACTGAAAAAACTAAATCCGAATTTTATGTAAATGAAGCTACAAAAAGATTGGGTGAGCATTATCACTTAACATTTGAAACAGCTCGTGAAAATTACATACTTACTTTAGCGCTAGAAGAAGCTAGAGCAATTGTTTCAGAACTTAAAACAGAAATTGATGAATTAGGAACAGTTAATTTAGAAGCAATAAAAACTTATGCTGAAATAAAAGAACGTCACGATGAAATATATGCAAGCCAACAAGAATTACAAGAAGCTAAGAATATCATTCTAGAAGCAATTTCTGAGATGGATAAAATAATCATTTCTAGAATTACAAAAACATTAGAATTAGTTAATATGGAATTTAATTTAGTATTCAAGAAAATGTTTGGTGGAGGAGAAGCAAGAGTCTTTCTGACCGATCCACATGATGTTTTAGAATCAGGTGTTGACATTCAAGCTCAACCTCCTGGAAAGAGCGTTAAAAATCTTAAATTGTTTTCTGGAGGAGAAAAAGCACTTATCGCCATCTCATTATTATTTGCCATCATTAAAGCAAAACCATTACCACTATGTATTTTGGATGAGGTAGAGGCTGCACTTGATGAGTCTAATGTTGTTAGATATGCTGAATTCTTACAATCCTTAAAAACAGATACGCAATTCATCGTTATAACACATAGACATGGAACAATGTCAAGAGTTGATGAACTATTTGGAGCAACAATGCAAAAAAGAGGTGTAACATCATTCTTTAGCATAGAACTTGCAAAAGCAAAAGAGTTAGTTGCTGACACTCAAGAAATGATAGTAGAGGAATAGAAATATGTATAAAGATAAATTTGATAAAATCGAAACAGAGAAAGCAATTTTATTTGTCAAACAAACTTTCGCAAAAAACCTTGAAAAACAACTTAACCTAATTAAGGTTTCTTCGCCACTTTTTTTAGAAAGCAAAACAGGATTAAATGATCATTTAAATAATGATGGATTACCAGTAACATTTAAATATCACGAAGACCAGTTAGAAATAATTCAATCGCTTGCAAAATGAAAAAGACAAGAAATTAAGAATCTTGAAATAAAAGAAGGTGCCGGTATTTGAGCCAACATGAAAGCAATAAGAGTAGGTGAAGATAATTTATCGCCATATCATTCTTTATATGTTGAACAATTTGATTGAGAGAAAAGAATATCGAAAGAAAATAGAACAATTGATTATCTAAAAGATACTGTAAATTCGATTTATGAAGCCCTTAAACAAACTCTTCATGAAACACAAAAAAAATATCCTCAATTAACTAATAAACTTCCTGAAAAATTAAGTTTTATCACAACCGAAGAACTATATTTAATGTATCCAAAACTAAGTGCTCAAGAAAGAGAAAATAAATATGCGATTGATAATAAAGCATTTTTCTTGATAGGTATTGGACATAAACTAAGTCACAATAAACCTCATGACGATAGAGCTGCTGATTATGATGATTGAAATCTAAATGGAGATTTAATTCTTTACAATCCGATTCATAAGAATGCTATGGAATTAAGTTC
>JBOFVX010000019.1:0-7968 GCA_051653325.1 Metamycoplasmataceae bacterium | reverse complement strand
AATTGGTACTGGTTGACCTGGTTTAGTAATTGGTACTGGTTGACCTGGTTTAACAATTGGTACTGGTTGTCCTGGTTTAGTAATTGGTACTGGTTGACCTGGTTTAACAATTGGTACTGGTTGACCTGGTTTAACAATTGGTACTGGTTGACCTGTAATAACTGGTCTAGTTTCTTCAAGATTTCTTTTAATGGCCTCTTGAATAGATTCTACACCTGGTAAAACCCCACCTTCCATAAATTGTAATGAGGCACCACCACCTGTAGAAATGTATGAAAATTTTCTTTCAAGACCAAGGTTAATTACTGCAGCAGCTGAATCACCACCACCAATAATCGAAAATACTCCTGGTTGTGAAGCAATAATGTTTGCAACAGATTCTGTACCAATTTTATAATTATCAAATTCAGCAACACCCATCGGTCCATTTCAAAGAACAGTTTTGGCACCAGCTAAAACATTTCTAAATACTTTTATTGATCTAGGGCCAATATCAAGACCCATATATCCTTCTGGAATTTCAAGTGAGTTATCCTTATTATAAAGTGGGTAATTATTTGAATAATTGATTGAAACTGCAGAATCAACAGGAAGAATAATTTTATGAGAATATTTCTTCATGTAATTTCTAGCTAATTCCACCTTGTCTGGCTCAACTAATGAATTACCAATTGATAATCCTTGAGAAGCACAAAAGGTATATGCCATTCCACCACCAATAATCAAATAATCAACTTTATCAATTAAATTATCAATAACTTTAATTTTATCAGTAATTTTCGCTCCACCAATTATTGCAACAAATGGTCTCTTATTACCATAAAGTGCTTTGGCTAACATTGAAAGTTCTTCTTGAACCAAGAAACCAATTGCTGATTCTTTAATATGTTTAGATATCCCGACATTTGAAGCATGTGCTCTATGTGTAGTTCCAAAAGCATCATTAATAAAAATGTCTCCTAGGCTTGCTCAGTATTTTCCAAGTTCAGGTGAATTTTTTGATTCGGCCGAATTATGTAAATCTTCAAATCTTGTGTTTTCAATCATTAAAACATCTTTAGGTTGCATTTCTTTAATTTTTTGTTCTAAAACTTTTCCTCTTGTTTCAGGAACAAAGATAACACGTTGTCTCAATTGTTTACTTAATTCTTCGGCGACAATTTTTAAAGATTTTCCTTTTTTGTCTTCATTAGTTTTAACTCTACCTAGGTGTGACAATAAGATTACTTTTGCCCCTTGTTCAAGTGCATAAGATATAGTGGGTAACGCTGCCAAAATTCTTTTATTAGATGTAATAACTCCGTTTTTAATTGGAACATTAAAATCTACTCGAATTAAAACTTTTTTACCCTTTAAATCTAGATCTTTAATTGTTTTTTTCATGTCAGTCTCCATTGTAGTGTTTTTTAAAATATTATCACATTTATTTAAGAATTATAAAGGTTTATTTATTTATTTTATTAATTTTATCAAATTTTTTATTATTTTTTAATTAACCTAATATCAGGATATTTAACCAAAATTATCCAATAATTATTGATTATTTCTCTCATATATAAAGTATTTTTGACAAACTGTAAAATGAATTAACCAATAAATTCAACGTACGGCAAATGGTATTGCTTTAAATTTGAATTTTCTATTGATATTAAATTTCAATTCTGCTTTGTCAAGTTCTCTCCTAAATTGTTTTTGATTTAAACGGTAAGAAACGATTTCTTGTGCATCATTATCGATTGCTTTTTTACAAGCAATATAATCATTCATCATCCTTTTTTGATCTCATGATTGTGAAATTGAATTACCCTCTCGGTTATAATAATATAAGCCAATTGTTGTCGGAGAAAATATTAGTGATTGGGAATTTTTAATTAACTGCGAAGCATAGTCTGCATCCTGGCAAGCTATTCCTTCAGTGATTAATTTTGTTTGATAGAAAATTTTATTTTTAACAAAGTATATTAATGGTAAACAATATGGAGTATTCATTTGATTTTTATTTGTTAATTTCCTTTTGAATAATAAGTAATATGGATATTGTTTCAACCTTCTTTTATTTCCATCTCATTTTCTAAAACTACCTATGAATAAATCATTATCTTTAATTTTTTTATTGATTATTTTGAGGCAATCATTGGTATAAAAATCATCAGAATCTAAAATAGATATTATGTCATTTTTAGCTAACTTATTTTTTATAACATAATTTATTACTGAACCTCATTGGCCATTAGTTTTCATATGATATTCAATATTCAAAATATCTTTAAATCTTTCATCAATTAATGGCTTAATATTATCGGTAGAACCATCATCAATAACTAATATTTGAATTAAATTTTTATCATAATTTAATGAAGCAATTGAATCAATTGTGGGTATGATTGTTTTTGAGGAATTATATGAAGGAATTATTATTGTAAAAGATTTATTTAACATCTAGTTTTTCCTCCTTAGTTTCTAATTTAATTTCATCCATAAATATAAAGCTATCAATCATTTTTTTGGCCGCGTTTATTATGCGTTTATCTTTCGAACATTTTAAAAAAATTAATGGTCTCCTAATCATGTAATTCAATTCATTTAATTGTCTAGTTAATTTTCTTAAGGAGAACTCATCAATGTGTTTATATTTAATGCAAACAATTAAGAAATCTTCATTATCTCTTAAATATTTTGCTTCAAATATTTTACTATTAATAATTATTCCATTAATATTTTCATAACTAAGATATTTTGTGAATTTTGTGAATTGATTATCTTTAACATTCACCAATATATATTTATTTTTTATCACATTAATTTTTTCATAATGTTCAATATAGTCATTTTCCTTAACTTCAATTATTGTGTTTTTGCTGCCTTCATATTTATCAAAAATCATTTGATTACTGAATTCCAAAGTATTTGTTCTAACATTACCTAAAAAAGTCTTTCTACTGTTTGAATCAATAAAATCGATTCTGAATGTTCTAAAAAATATACTCCCCTTTCTGTTTATTTTTATATAAGTCATTTTTAAATATATAAAACCTAAAAACTTTCAGGGTGTTCTGATTTTCTTAATTCTTCACCCAAATGAGTCAAGAAGATTATAAAAATTGTGCCTTAGCAATTTTCTTATTTTTAAATCATTTGTAAAATTATTAACAAGAATATCATTAAGAAGTAAAATTACAAAAAGGATTCCATTAATTGCATGGCTATATTCATTTTCTCTCTCTCACCCTTCTAATTTTATTTTTTTGAAGAGGCTGTTAGTATTTGCAAGTAAATCATTTCTTTTTAAAAATGATTTACTTGCAAAATTACTAATCGTATCTACTTTGTGCTTATGATAATTGTAAGTAATGTCATTAATGGCAACAAATGTATTTGATTTTAAATATATATATGGCATTAAACCAATATCTTCAAAAACTCTATTGGGTAAAAATTTAACGTCTAATTCATCGTAAAAATCTTTTCTAATTAATGAAGATCAAGGAGTGCAAATATTAGATTTAACGTATTGTAAATTTGTCATTCGTTTTTTTCTTCTTCAAACCGGAAAATATGGGATCTTAAGATTTCCATTATAGTAAACACCATTCGTTCTTCCTACTATGATATCAACTTTACCATAAAGTGAATTTTCATATAATAATTCAATACTATTCTTTAGCAAAGTATCATCAATATCTAACAAGGTGAAATATGAGCCTGTTGCATTAGAAATTAGTTCATTTCTGGAATTGGCAAGCCCTTTATTTTCTTGAGTGAATAATTTAATCCGATTATCTTTTTCAGCTCACTCTTGAAGTTTAGTAAGAGAGTTATCTTTTGATCCATCATTCATAATTAATATTTCCAGATTTGTATACGTTTGATTCATAACACTTTGTAAACAAGTGTCTATAAAATTCTCTCCATTATAACAAGGAATAATAAGAGAAATAAGTGGTTTATTCATTTAACTTTTCCTTTCTCTTTTATTAAATGTTCTAGATAAAATGGATTATATTGTTTTAAAATTATATAAAAAAAATGATTTTATAATGATAAAATGAATCTTTCTATTTCATCACCTAATAAATTTGAAACATCATCTAAATATAATAGATGATGACCCTTTTCAAAAACGACTACATTATTGTGATTTTTAATATGGGTAAATCTCTTTTTAGAGAACATAATATCATCCAGTGATTGGACATAAACAAAAGGGACTTTTAGATCGTTTTTTTTGATTATTCTTCAAGCTGGATTAAATGAGAAAAAAATCGCTATTGAAATTTTATTATTAGAATATAAATTGTTTTGATATTTTGATGCTCTAATTAATATCTTGTTTGTTGTTAGTCTAGTATCGAAAGGAATGACGTCTCTTGTGTTGATTCCTGTGAAGTATGTAAATAAAGTTTTGGTTGAAAAAATCAACCTCTTTTTAAGAGGTACTTCCAAATTTGTGGATGGTAATTTACCAGGCATATTTCAAATTAAAAAACCTTTCATTAAATCAGGTCTTTTTTTAGCCATCAATAATGTGGCATTGGCTCCTCATGATTCACCAATTAAGATTACATCACGACCTTTATATTCTGGTAATTTAGTAATATGTTCTAAGATTTTTAAATTGTAATTAATTAATCTTCTATAGAATTGTGTGGGTTTTTCTTGATTGTAAGCTTGACCTTTTTGATCAAAAGATATTAAATAATTGCTATCAAAAATTTTGTGATTAAAATATTTTAATCATGCACGATCACCATTCAAACCATTCATAAACACTATCACTTTAGAATCATCATCATGATGGAGAGGATTAACTACTGTATATGGAACACGATATTTTAATTCATTGATTTTGAAATAACTCGCTTCTATTCTATTTTTTTCAAATACATTCATAATTAAAATATTACTTTATATTTATAAAAAATTAAGAATTATGCAATAATATATTATTAAATTTGTTTATTTGACACTATTATGATTTTAAATAACTTTAATTTGAAATTATTATTGATATAATAATCTAAATATAATTTAGGAGATGAAGATATATATGAAAAAACCCATAGTGCTAACAATAATAGATGGGCTGGGATTAAGACCTGAAAAACAAGGAAATGCTTTCTATTTAGCTAATACACCGACATTTGATGAATACTTTAAAAATTATCCGCATTCAGTAATCCAAGCATCTGGAAAGTTTGTTGGATTACCCAATGATCAAATGGGTAATAGTGAAGTTGGTCACCTTAATATTGGTGCTGGCGAAATTGTTTATACAGGTTTGTCATTAATTGGAAAAGAAATTAATGATGGGACTTACAAGAGGAATAAGGGTTTTATTCAAGCGTTTGATGATGTTATTAAAAATAATTCTACTTTACATTTAATGGGACTGCTTTCTGATGGGGGAGTGCACTCTTTAGAAGAGCATTTATTTATTCTTATTGATGCAGCTCATGAATATGGGATTAAAAAATTAAGTGTGCATGTTTTCGGAGATGGTCGTGATGTGGCTCCAAGATCTATTCTTGCTTCCTTAGAAAAGTTAGAAAAACAATTATCAAAATATAATTATAATCTTGCTTCTATTTCAGGTAGATTTTATGCAATGGATAGGGATAAAATGTTTGATAGAAATGATAAGGCATATGATGCTATTATTGGAAAAGCCACAAAAACATTTAAATCCGGAATTCAATATGTCAAAGATCAATATGATGAAAATATTAATGATGAATTTTTAATTCCAGCCATTAATGAAAAAGGTGATTTTGTTAAAGATGGTGATTCAATTATTTTCTTTAACTTTAGACCTGATAGAGCTAGACAATTGTCACACCTTTTTATTGGTTCAAAATTATATGATGCTCTCCCAACAAGACCTATAAGAATAAATAAATTTGTTTCCATGATGAAATATGAAGGAATTAATTCTATTATTGCTTATACTGAAATGGAGGTTAAAAATACTATTGGTAAAGTTCTATCTGAAAATGGATTAAAGCAATTAAGATTGGCTGAAACACAAAAATATGCTCATGTTACTTTCTTCATGGATGGGGGTCTAGATATTGTTTATCCTAACTCTGAACGAATAATGATTGATTCACTAAAGATTGATTCATATGCTGATGCTCCACAAATGTCAGCTGAAAAAATTACTGATAAATTATTAGAAGTGATGGATAACTATGATGTGGTGATCATGAATTATGCAAATCCTGATATGGTTGGTCATACAGGAGATTTAAATGCAACTATTAAAGCGGTTGAAATATTGGATCAGCAGCTCGGAAGAATTAAGAGAAAGATTGAAATGACAGGAGGTGTTCAATTTATTACAGCGGATCACGGTAATGCTGAATTGACTGAAGATGAAAATGGTAATCCTGCAACAAAACACACTTCATTTCCGGTAATGTTAATTACTACGGATAAATCATTAAAACTTAGAGATGGGAAGCTTGCTAATATTAGCCCAACTATCTTAGATTATTTAGGAATAGAAAAACCTGCCTCAATGAATGAAGAAAGTTTATTAATAAAAAAATAACCATTAATGGTTATTTAATATTTTAAAGTGTTTTTCAAACACTTTTTTTATGAGAATGACTCTTCAAAATCCTTCAATGTAGTTAATTTATCTCCAGGGAATATTTTTGAATCCGCACCATATAAATTTACAATACCTTGATATGAATATATGGTAGCATTGTCAACCAATATTTTGGCTATTTCTGCTCTTGGTTCTTCAGCATAATTAGTTAGAATTAATGTTGAATAAGTTGTAAAAAGAAACACTTTCTTATTTGTATCTGGGTCAGAAACAAAAACATTTGCAACAGAATAAAATTCGAAAGGAACTTTATGATCTAAAACCCTCACTCACGATCCATCATCAGCTCCATTTGTGACTCTCTTAACAGCGCTAACTAGTTTCTCTAAAATATCATTGTCTCTTGGATGTCCTTTAAATCAAACAAAAATTTTCTCTTGTTCCGTAATCTCAGGAGTAGTGGAAATTGCATATCTCTTAATTGCTAATAAAGTTCTAGCATTACTAATAGCATTATCTAGATTATCCATTAAAGCACCAGCATAAACATAATTATTATGATTGTTCATTTCTGATATGTAAATTTGCGGATCGAACCCTTCATCAATTTTTAGTATCCCTCTTATGTCCTTTTGATTTAATCCTTTTATCATTGACATAATATCTAGATTTAGACCATTGTATGGAGAAAATACATCTTCAGTACCATGTTTGTAATTTTCGGAACCAAATCTATTTAATTCACCAATAAAATCCGTTGTTGGCAGAAAATATTTTGATGAATTAACATTTTCTATATCAAATGTAATTAGGGACGTTAAGTACAGGAGTGCATTATTTCCTTTAAGGAACTCCTCTTTAGTAATATCATCATTTTTCATTCTTTGTTTCATAAGCATAGCGTTAGCATAAGTTTGAGTTTCGCTATCATATAGGTTATCAGCAAGTAAAAATGCTTGTTTTAATTGTTGTTGGTAATATTCAACTGATAATGTTCCATCTGAAAGGAAACTCATTGATTCTAATTTTGATAATAATGAAAATTCATCATATATTTTTAATCTATTAACAGGAATGTTTAATCCATTAATATATAAAAGTATTTTTTGAACAAATGAATAATCATCAAAATATCCATCAATCTTTTGATTTTGTCCAAACTCTTCATACACTTCTTCCAAGAATTGGATGTTGTAATTATATTTTGTAAAAGTATCAACAGACGATTCCAAGTCTGATTTCTCAAAGTATTTAAATTGAACATTAGGAAATCTATCTTTGTTGTTAAAATAATCAGGATTTAAATTTATATTATCAACAGCATAAATACGAATGATTTTATTGGGGTTTAATTCTAAAACTCTCATAATGTGTGCAACAACTGAAAATCTTGTTATAACACCAGTAGTTGATAT
>JBOFVX010000018.1:0-5980 GCA_051653325.1 Metamycoplasmataceae bacterium | reverse complement strand
CTTTTGAATCATCAATATCTTTAGTATTTAGATTAAATAATCTATCTTTTATTTTTTTGAAGAAACCCATATATTGGTATTATATTAAATAAATTTAAAAATAGGCAAAATATTTATATGATATAATTTTAAATTAATATTGAAGGAGTGCCATGAAAATAAAGAGATTTCTAATTACATCATTTTCTATTCCTATTTTACCAGTTATAGCTCTTTCTTCATGTAGTACAACTAGTATAGATGCCCCGACAAAACTAAAGAAAACTGTGTTTGAAACTAATAATAAAAATGCTTTTAATGATATTTTTAATTTAGTAAATAACCAAACAGATGATTCTTCTTTCATTAAGAAGGATGCCACAGAAATAAACAAAGCAATTAGTGATGAAATTGCAAAGAATGCTTTGGTTAGGGAAAAATTAAGGATCTATTTTTTTACTTCTATTTATAATTCATTATCTAATATTGTTAATATAAATGAAAATGGTGAACGTGTTCAAGTTGATTTAATCGGTCAAAGACTAAAAGGGACTGATGATCTTAAAGCATTTATTAATGATTCGGTTAAGCCTGATAATAGTAATCCTAAATGAAAAAAATATGATAGTCTAGAAGCGGAACTAAACAAAATTACTGAAATGAAGATTAATGTTTCTTATAAGATTGTGGATAATACTCAATCTCAATGAATTTGAGAAACTTCTTTTAAATTAGCTGAAGATTCGGAATTAAAAAAAATACTGAAAGCTGAAAGTACTGATAAGGAAACGGCATTCACAAATAGTAGTATTTTTTTTAGAAGACAAATAACTCAAGAGGAAAGAGATAAAGCACAAAACGAATCAAAAGTTGATGGAGTTGTTAATGATGAAATATTACAAAACAGATTATTACAATTACGTTACCAAAGTTCAAAATGATATTGAGATCCTCAAGCACAAATCATTAAGTCAATTGAAATGCAATCAAATATAAATCCCTATTCAACTAATGGAACATTTGGGGGATATACTGATGAAGATGGTAAGAGAACGGAATTCGCAATTGATTTCAAACAACACCGTTCAAATAGTACATTATTTACTCCAGTATTTTTTATGCAATCTAACAAGAAAATAAGATCAACATCCATAAATTCGGAATGAACTAGATATTTAGAGCATAAAAGATATAAAGATGGCGATTTATCTGCAGATCCAAAAAAAGTGGAAGATATTAGAATTGATTTAAAAACATCATATGTTAAGTATGATAAAAAGATATAATGATATTTATTTAAGTTTATAATATAATTAAATAATAATGAATTTTAAATCAGTATCAAAGATAACATTTTATTCCGTTTTATCAGTAATTATGCTTTCAATTGGTTCGATTGTTTTGAGCTTCACTTTTAAAGATTGGATCAAGTATGGCCCTATATATTTGAAGGGAGATCCAGATTATGAACTGCCTGTTATTGTTCAAGCTTATCGAGCCTTATTGATGTTATTATTAACACTGTTTATCTTGTTTAGTATATTATCATTGGGAGAGATAACAAGAATCGAAGAAAAAAGGATAAAAATTATTTACTTCTTTTCGCTAGGTTTTCTAACATGAATTTTATTGCCATACACATTTTTTTTAGGTATTAAACATAAAAGTTATTCCCAATTTTGATCATACTTAAAAACGAAAAAAGATGCTCCCGAACAAATAAATATTGCAACATGATTATCATCATTTAAAAGAAAGAAAGATATACTATTTTGAAATACATCATTATTTTTAATTTTAATTTTAATTGTGCTAGTTGATTTTTCATTAATTTGGATTAATATGGATTACAATTATAACGATCCAAATAGTAATATTATGTTTAATACATTTTCATACTTTACACAGTGGACAAATTTTGCAATTATCTTTTTTGTTTTTCTCTTTTTAATTGGTCACCGCACAATAATCTTTAGAAAAAATACTTTACTTATCTTAATGGCTTCTTACATAACAGTTGTTTGTGTTGTTTTTTGAAGTTTTCTAATTCCTTTTGGAAATATTGAAGAATCATATTCAATATTAACTGATTTAGTTAAAACTATTTGATTGCACTTTATAACCCCAATGGTTTTTGTTGTGTTTACAATATGTAGTTTGTTTGTCTCAAAAGAAAAACCAAGTACATACCTTAGAACAGCAGTATTATCTGGTCCTTATCCAATGACTTATGGAATGTATGCGTATTCCCTTTCATTTGTAACACGTCATAGCGTTTATGGTATTATAACTAACATAAATCCAAATATGGTGGATTGAAGAACATCCACACAAGGATCTTTAATTAATTTATTATTCTTCTTTCTAGTTTGTGCAACATTTTATTTATTTGCTTTTATATTTTGAAAAATATCAGATATCGCTTATAAGAAAAGAGTTGAAGCCAAAGAATCAGTTGCAATAACAGCTTAATTTTTGTTATATAATTAGCTCTTGTTCTTTATAAATTCAACAATTGTTTTAATCATTGGTGATTTTGCTTTTTCTTTGATATCGGCAGTTCCCGCAATATCAAAGTGAATGTAATCTTTTGACTTCTCTACAAATGAATATAATCAAGAAGCTGCGATATTACAATCACTATATTCTGTATTAGAGCAAGAGGTAGTATCTGCAAAAGTATTTTTAGATAGTGATTCAATATATTCCTCATTCAAAGGCATTCTTCAAATTTTTTCATTTGCCTTTTTTGCTGATATCTCTAATAAATTTCAATTTTTATCAGATGATGATCAAACACCAGTATAAAGATGTCCTAATGCATAAAGAACAGAACCCGTTAAAGTTGAAATGTCCATTATAAGATTAGCATTAAGTTTTCTTGAAGCATATGTTATTCCATCCGCTAATATTAAACGCCCTTCTGCATCTGTATTTGCAATTTCTACTGTTCTTCCATCCATTGATTTTATTATTGATTCAGGGAGTGTGGCTTTAGAGTCCATTAAATTATCAGTAAGAGGTAAAACAATAGAAACATTGGTTTTTAATCCAAGTTTATCTATTGAATTCAAGATGTGAGCAGCAATCACAGCTCCAGACATATCATATTTCATCCCAAGCATTCATTTTCCAGTTTTTAGATCATATCCTCCAGAATCAAAAATAATCCCTTTACCAACAATAGCAATTTTGTCATTTGTTGTTGAATTATTTTGATACTCACAAACAACAACTTTTGCCTTTTGATATGAACCTGCATTAACAGAGAGAATTAGATTCATTCCTAATTTTTTCAGATCACCTTCATTTAGTATAGTGGTTTTTATATTCTTAGAATTTTTGAACATTTTTTCTAATTCATTAGATAAAAAATTAATAGTACAAATATTAGGGGGCATATCTTGATAATATCTAGTAGATGCCATTTGTGTTGCAAGTAATATGGTTTCACTGAAATCAGATATTGTAAATTTTTCAGAAATAATATTATGATTATATTGTTCTTTTTTATCAATGGTTTTATTAGAAAATTCATTTTTATTAAGAATATCCTTTTCAATAAAAATTTTAATAACATCTACATCGGTTATTTTCTCATTAATAAATGATTCAATATTGATTTCATAATTTCTTTTAGCTTCATTAAGAAATTTTTCGATAATATTGCTTAATTTTTCAAAGGTTAAATTCAATTTAGAAGATAAATTTATAGTTGTATTTAATGATGATGCATTCTCAATTATTTGACCAAAAAATTTATTATCATCTTCATTGAAGATTGCACTAAGTAAGAATGAATCTTTAGATTTAGATTTAATTATTTTCATTATTCTATCTTTTTATTTTTGAGAATCTAAAGCAAGTTGAACTAAGGTTTTAACCATTATTCCGGTTGGGCTATCACCATTACCACCAGATCCTGCTATATCCAAATGAATATACTCTTTACCTTCAGTGAATTCTTTCAAAAACATTGCGGCTGAACAAGATCCACCTTTACCAGATAAATCTGTATTTTTGTAATCAGCAAAAGATGATTTTTTAAGATTTTCTAAATAGTCATTATGAAATGGCATTCTTCAAATTAATTCATTTTGTTTAGAAGATGCTTTTTCTAAGTCACTTCAAGCCTTATCTGTTGTAGATCATGCCCCAGTATATGTTGAACCCAAAGAAACAACTATAGCTCCAGTTAATGTAGCAATATCAACAATTCTTGTGACATGAAATTTTTTAATTGCATATGTTATTGCATCAGCAAGAATTAATCTTCCCTCAGCATCAGTATTATTAACCTCAACTGTTTTTCCACTCATTGATACATAAATTGAATCAGGTAAAGAAGCTGTTGCCGAAACTCTATTATCAGTTAATGGTAAAACCATAACAATGTTAGTTTTTGGTGCCAATTGAATAATTGTATCAACAGCAGCAAAACAAATTGCCGCCCCAGACATATCATACTTCATACCCTGTATAAAGTTAGATGGTTTTAAATTATAACCACCTGAATCAAAAGTTATACCTTTCCCAATATAAGCAGTTTTATCTTTTGATGAAGGATTTCCTATGTATTCAACAGTTACAAGTCTTGCTTCATAAGCAGAACCTTGATTAACAGATAGGAATAATCCCATTTTTTCAGCTTCGATTTCCTTTTTATTCAAAACTTTCAATTTAATTTTAGATCCATAAGTTGACAATCTTTTTTTCATTTCGTCAGCTAATCATTCAGAGTTACAAATATTTGGGGGTGTTGCTTGAAGTTTTCTGGCCATATTAACTGATTTTGATAATAATAATGTTTCTTCAATAATCGCATTCATTTTTGAATTTTTAGAAAAAATGGTAAATGAATTCTTTTTATCTTTTTTTGCTGTTTTTGCTGAATATAATTCGTCACTCTTTAAGTATTCATGTTTGTCAACAAACATTTTAACAACAGTTTCTTCAGTTATTTTATCTGTTTTAAATGATTCAGCAATTATTTCAAAATCTCTTGTTTCTAAGCCGATTATTTTATTAGCTACTGACTTCAATGCTTCAAAATCAAAATCTGTTTCTTTACCCAAGTATATGTATGTGAGCTTTTTATCAGGAAATTCTGTAATTGCAAATTTTGTTTTTAGTAAGTTGGCCTCATTTATTTTAGATGATTCAAAAAAACCTTTAACTTTAAAGTTATTCACATTTTCTTTATTTGTTAATTTCATATGCTTGTCTCCTTATATTACAACGTTATTAATTACTTAATATTATTATATAAGTTAAAAAGATTATTTAATAACAAAGTTAATTATTTTGTTTTTTACTACTATTGTTTTAACAATAGTTTTATTTAATAGAAATTTTGCTACATTATTTTCTTCTTTAGCAATTTTAATTAATTGATTTTCATCAATTGAATCATCCGCTTTAATATTTCCTCTTACTTTTCCATTAACTTGAACAACAATATTTATATCTGCCATCAATATTTTTGTGTCATCAAATTTAGGTCATGTTAAATTAGATACTTGTTTCTCATTCAATTGCTCTAAAAGTTCTTCTGCCATATGAGGGGCAAATGTAGAATACATTATTAAAAAATCAACTAAATATTTTCTACTAGATATTGTTTCAATTTTATACAAGTAATTAATATAAACCATCATATTAGAAATGGCAATATTAAATTTATATTCTTTTATATTCTTAGTTACTTCTCTTATTAAAATATTATAATTAGATTCTAAATTCTTATCTTCATTATTAGAAGTTATTGAAAATTCTCCATCTATATATTTTTTAATAATTCTTCAAACTCTATCAAGCCATCTTTTTGTTCCATCTAATGAACTATCACTTCATATTTTAGTATCAGTTAATGGTCCCATAAACATTTCATAAACTCTTAAGGAGTCGGCTCCATGTGGATTGATAATTATTGTTGGATCAATAACATTACCTTTTGATTTAGACATTTTCTGATTATCACTCCCAAGAATCATACCTTGAT
>JBOFVX010000017.1:0-49683 GCA_051653325.1 Metamycoplasmataceae bacterium | reverse complement strand
AGCGCCTAATGTTATTGAAATAAGTCCCCGTGCAACCAGTGGTTCTGGAACAACTGCGGCTTTTTCTCAAAATACCAATCTTCTTAATATTGAAATTCCAAATAAAGTACAAATAATAAATTATGCTTCTTTTTTAAATGCTACTAATTTAGTGAATGTTACTTTCCAGCCAGGATCTGAATTGACATCTATTGGTAATCAAGCTTTTGCTCATTCACCAGGAACTATTCCAACAACTAATGAATTAAAAATTAACTTACCAGAATCAATCATTTCTATTGGTGCAAGTGCTTTTAGTTATTCAATGCTAAAAGAAATTACAATTCCAAGTAATATTACCTTACTTCAAAATAATTTATTTGAGGGGTCCAAACTACAAAAAATTAATTTTTCCTCTGATTCAACATTAATAGAAATTGGTTATGAGGTTTTCAAGAATGTAAAATTCTTAGACTCTATTATTATTCCTAATTCAGTAACCAAAATCGGAAACTCTACTTTTGAAGGTACAGAGTTATTGAAAAGCATTGCGATTCCTGATAATGTCACTAGTCTTTCTAATAATTTGTTTGAGAATTCAAAAATAGAAGTAGTTAGTTTTAATACAAATTCAAAATTATTAGAAATAGGCGATGGGTCTTTCAAGAATGCAAAATTGTTAAACTCTATTATTATTCCTAATTCAGTAACAAAAATTGGAAATTTTGCTTTTCAAGGCACTGACTCCTTAAAGGTCATTTCAATTCCTGATAATGTTATTAATCTTTCGAATAATTCATTTGAAAGCTCTAAAATTGAAACAATTAATTTTGGTAAAAATTCAAAATTAGAATTAATTGGCCAAGAGGTATTTAAGAATGCTACATCATTAAACAAAATTGTTGTTCCTTATTCTGTGACGTCTATTGGAGATAATGCTTTTTTAGATACTCCTTCATTAACTTCAATTACTCTACCATCTCATTTTAGAGATAATGTTAGTCATTTAGGGCTTACTGACGAACAACTTAAAAACATTTTTTATGAAGATGAATCAAAAGCTAATAATACTGGTTTGATTGTTGGCTCAATAGTAGGTGTTGTAGCAGTGATCGCAATTGGATTGGGCGGATTTGTGTTTTGAAAAAAACGTAAAAATAAAAGTTCAACTAAATAACTAACTATAAGAAAAAATCAAGAAAGAAATCTTGATTTTATTTTTGCTTCGACAGATAAAGGAAAATGGTTTGTTTGGAATATTTAATAGTATTTTTGTTATAATTAATATTAAATTATTATTCCCTCATTGAGAATTTATTCTTGAGATATCGCAATGAAAATGATTAAATTGGATGGTAGCAATATGAAATCTAAAAAAAATAAGAAAAGAACTTCAATTTTAACATTATCATTAATAAGTTTAGGTTCATTGTTAATTACAGGCATTGTAGCCAATAACAATATTAATAAAACAGCCCTTCCATTAGCATCGCTTAATAATGATAATAATTTTCAAATAAATAATCCAAATTCACTTAAAACAGTGAAGAAACTTGAAGGTACAACTTTAACTAGGACTGATATTCAGAACTTGGGGTGAGACACTAAATCGAACATCTCACTAGAAGATTGAACAAACGATGCTCCCAATGTTACAATAATCGATGATCAAGCTTTTGAAAATCTAGATATTCTATCCATTGAAATTCCTAATAAAATTACTTCAATCGGAAATAATTCTTTTAGAGATACGGATATGTTATCAGCAATAACAATCAGACCAGCTTCACAATTAACATCAATCGGTAATGGTGCTTTTGATAATTCAAGAATTACCACACTTAATATTCCTAATTCAGTCATATCAATTGGAACGAACGCTTTTCTAAATACAATCTTATTACAAGGTGGACATGTCGAAATGCTTGTAACTCTAAAAAAGGAATCATCAGTTCCATTATATGGTTTTTCTCAGGGTCAATGAAATGCTATTACTTGAAGAGAACTTCCTTTCCAAGGACAAACATTAACTAAAAATGATATAGTTAGAATTGGATGACAAAATAAATTTTCAATCACTTTAGACGATTGAGCTTTAGATGCACCAAAAGTTACTAGAATTGATTCATTCACTTTTGAAAATGTAAATCTACTATCTATTGTTATCCCAAATAAAGTAACAGATGTAAGAGATAATGCTTTTGCCAATATTTCATCACTTACTTCAATTACTATGCCTTATCATTTATATGTAGATGCAGGGCCAATGACTCCTTCTTATGGTTTTACAATAAATCAATGAGATTCAATTATTTGAGATGATTATCCAATGGTTGGAAAAATCAATAAAATAATCGCAAAGGAATTATTGAGAAAAAGTACAGCAATAACCTGAAGTGAAATTTCTAAATATGATGAAATTGAAAATGAAGCTTTTATGAATACAAATATCTCATCAATTAGAATTGAATGAAAAAAGAATTTTTCCATTGGTGATAATGCTTTCCTAAACACACCATCATTAAATAGTATTGAACTTTCTGTGATTTATAAAGATTCTGTTTCTAACTTTGGATTTAGTGAAGATCAAATTACAATTATTCAATATATCAATGATGTTGCTTCATTTACATTACCCCAAAAAATTGCTCTAAATGTAATAATTATTGGAAGCATACTAGTTGTAGCTCATATTACTATATTAGTCTGGGATTGAAAATCTATGAAAGAAAAAACAAGAATTTTTGAATTAGAAAAAAATGATCAACTTGATGAGGATTCTATTGAATCCAATGATGAATATTATTATAATCAAGAACAATATGACGATGAACAATATGACGACGAAGAATATGCCGACGAACAATATGACGACGAAGAATATGCCGACGAAGAATATGCCGACGAAGAATATGCCGACGAAGAATATGCCGACGAAGAAGAACAATTTGATGATGAATATGACGATGAAAATTATGAAAAACGATATTAATCTTTTGGTGGCTAAATACATGAGCTAAAAATGAATTTTATTTTGAAAATCACGCATCATTGACACTTACATTAATATTTGCTTAAATTATTTTAATTAATATTTAACAATAAAATAAGAACGTTTCCCTTTTTTAATTAATAAATATTTCTTATTGAAATTCATGGGTACTATCTTTTCGTTTTCATTCTTTACTGGTTTACCATCTATTGAAATTGAATTTGATGAAATGAATTCTCTTGCCTCTCTTTTTGATGTAGCAATCTTTGCATTAATTAATAATTCAATTAAAGTTACTTCCTGATTATTATTATTATAAAAAGGGAGATCATTTTTAATACTTTCAATATCATTTACACTCAATGATTCAATAGTATTTTGAGATTCAAAAAGAATAGTAGTGATAGCAATCGCGTTCATTGCTTCTTTCTCTCCGTGAATATCTTTTGTCACTTCAAAAGCAAGAAGTTTCTGGGCACTTTTTTTGCTTTTATTTGCATTGTGCAACATCATTTCTTGTTCAATTTTATTAAGACTTAAGAAAGTACATCATTTCAATAATTTTTCAACATCACTATCATTAATATTAACTAAATATTGATACATTGAAAATGGAGATGTTCTTTTTTTGCTTATTCAAATTGGCTGACCTACAGATTTTCCAAATTTATCACCATTTGAGTCTGTCAATAAATTTAGTGTAATTCCTAAAGCATCATTTTCACCGAACTCTTTTCTAATAAGTTCAAGACCAGTAGTAATATTTCCTCACTGATCACTTCCTCCAGCTTGGATTTTAATATTAAATTTTTCATATAAAAATCTAAAATCATTTCCTTGAATCAATTGATATGAAAATTCTGTAAATGATAATCCTGTTTCAATTCTAGCATTTACAGATTCTTTGGACATCATATAATTAATAGTAATATTCTTACCAACCTCTCTTAGAAAATCTAAAAATGACATATCCCTATAAAAATCATAATTATCAAGTACTTTTAAGTCAAATGATTCTAGTTGTTTTTTAATCTCTAATTTATTTTTAACAATAATTTCATTCGATAATAAAACACGTTCCGAATCTTTAAAAGATGGATCACCAATCATTCCGGTTGCTCCACCAATTACAGCATAAGATTTTAATCCTGCATTTTTGAAACGTTTGAGAATAGTTATTGGGATATAGTTACC
Source organism: Metamycoplasmataceae bacterium (assembly GCA_051653325.1). GTDB lineage: Bacteria > Bacillota_I > Bacilli_A > Mycoplasmatales > Metamycoplasmataceae > UBA710. The sequence goes on along the minus strand of JBOFVX010000017.1, from coordinate 45,518 downwards.
CAAATGCAATGATTCTGCTGTTGGATCAAAACCTATATATATACCATCATTCTTTTTAAGATTATCAATCTTCTCTTCATTTGTTATGTTGTTGATGATTTCTCTGGATTTTAAATCCTTAATCAAGTCTAATATTTCTTTCATATGATGTCCTTCTATTTAAAAGTTAAATTCTTCGTTAATATCTAAATCTTTTGTTGAAATTATGCCTTCTTTTTCTATTCCTAATGATTTTCAAGAACAAATCATCCCTTGAGATTGCACACCCATAATCTTAGATTCACCAATAATCATTCCATTTCCTAAAATAGCTTTATTAATAGCAAAAAGATATTTATCTCCCACTTTTAAATCACCAATATTAGTAATAATCATTAGTTTCTTATTGTCTTTAGTTTCTACTGAAAGAATTTTCAAGCGATCATTTTTTGGATGGACACCGATTTCTTGTATTATTCCTACCCTGAAAAAAGTATTATTTTTGATAGATTTCATTTCAATTGGGAATTTTTTAGTTATTTTCATAAAATTATCATCTGAAAAATTATGATATCCTTCTTTAATGTTGTTAAACTCATTTTTATAGTTAAAAACATTTATTCCCAGCAAATTGTTATTTTTTTCATAAATAAATACATAATTTTCTTTAATTTTATATATTGTTTCTTCTGAAAATGCACCAAAAACTATGATGAGATTATTCCCTCCATTAAATATTCTGCTTTTGTTCGTTAATGAAATAGACATATTTGAAATTATAATGTAAAACCATTCACAAAAGGTAAATATTATGAAATTCAAGGTAACTTTGTTATTATTTGAAAACTTTTATTAAAATGATATTTTTATCTTTATAATAAATGAATATTACAAATAATAAATTGAGGTAAAAATGCTTAAAAATGAATTTCAAAAAATAAAAGTTTCTAATAGTTATGCTATTGGGGGAATGATAGGAGCTGGTAAATCAACTCTTTCTAGAGCCTTAGCAAAAGAACTTGATGCTGATGTGGTATATGAACTTAATGAAGATGATAAATTACAAAATTTATTGTTAGAAAAATTATATGAAGGCGATAAAACTTCGGCAATTGCCTTCCAAGTTTATTTCTTTTGTGCAAGATTTGACAATTATAGAGAAGGAATTTCTAATAATTGTTTAACAGTTTTTGATAGAACTATTTTTGAAGATAGATTATTTGCTCACCAAAATATGACTTCTGATCCAGTGATGTTTGGATTCTATGATAGTATGTGACATGACAAAGTAAAAGAACTTATTTATTCTGTTGGTGTTCCGAAATTATATATAATTCTTGATCTTAAATGAGAAGAATTCAAAGATCGTATTTTTAGACGAGGAAGAAAATCTGAGGTTGAAAATTTCTCTAAAAATGAAGCTTATTTTAAATCTATTCATAGTGTATACTTAAAATATCTCGTTGATGTTTGTCAAGTTTACGGAATAAATCACATTATTGTCGAGGCCTCTTTAACAACAGAACAACAAATTCATTTGATTAAGAATAAAATAAAAAAAGATAATCTAGAAAAATTACCTAAGAAATAGTTATGAAAATGTTAAAAAATAATGTAGGCTTTTATAAGTTTAAACCTGCTGAAAATATATCTAAAGGTACCATTATTTTCATTCATGGTTACGCAACAAATAGTAATTATCATGATAATGCAGCAGAGAAATTCATTGATTATGATTACTATGCATTTGAACTTCCAGGTCATGGTTATACTGAATATGATCAAAGTAAAAAATTAGATTTAAGCATTTTTGTTGATTTTTGTATTGCTATGATTGAAGAATTACAATTAAATAATTTTGTTTTAATAGGTCATTCTATGGGAGGGTCTCTAGTGTTAAGGATAGCTGCAAAAATTGGGGAAAAAATTGAAAAATTAATTGTTGTTACTCCTATGAATTCAGCGGTTTCGTTAAGTACTCTTAGATTCTATTTCTTATTTACTCCTAAAAGTTTTGATAAAACATTAGCATTAAATAATGTTTTATATACTGATTTAACCAAAACATTAAATCTTGATATTGATCATTATATTAATGAAGAACATAAATATCAACTTGCAAATTTAGTTTTCTTTAAAAAGTTAAAAAACAAGTTATATAGTTATAAGAATCTTAAGGATTGTATAAGTTCCGAAAAAGCATTGACATTACCAACACTTTTGATAGTAGGCGAGCATGATAAAACTATTCCTTTAAAATCAGCAATTAGGGCAATCAAAAAAACGAACAGACCTTATGTTCAAGTTTCTATTTTTAGAAACTCTGCTCATATCCCTTTCAAGGAAGAACAAGACAAATATATTAAAGAAATACTCGATTTTATAGAATAAAAAATGTTGTTTAGACATTTTATTTTATTATGAAATAAATTCATTTAAGAATATTTATTTTTTGTAATTAATAGGATAATTCTAATCAATAAAAGTTATCTTGTTTGGGATACCCGTTGATTTATCTTCATATTTTTCCCATTTAGAAGTTGTGCCATCTTTTGACTTCACTTCACCTTTATCACTAAACAATAACTTAAATGATGTTACAAGTGATGATATTGCTGGAACAACCAATGGAATTAATCCTCCTAGAAATATAAGCGAGCTTCCACCATATGTTTTGGCTGCTTTTTCATCACTAATTTTTGTAAAACCGTTTTTATTCATCTTTACCTCCTTTCAATATATATGTTCCTAAATAGACATTTTTTTAATAAAAAAAATAAATTCAACAATAAAGTAACTAAAGTTATATGTTTTTTTGAATATTTAATTAAAATAAATCAATAAATAATTTAACAACTCATTATAATTTAATTATGTATTTTATTTATGGAGAAGAATTATTTTTAATTGATAAAGAAATTAAAAAAATATTAAAATCAAATGAAGGGGCGAAACCAATATTTTTTGATGCGGAATCTTCTATTTATGATGTCCTTAATGAAATCAATACTTTTTCAATATTTGATGATAAAAAGATAATCATTTTAAAAGACTTCAATTTGCTAACCAAATCAAACACTGCATATGATCAAGAATTAATAAATTCTATTAATAATAAGAATGAAAGTTGCATTTTGATTTTTGCATTTTCTTCTTCAAAACCTAAATCACCTTCAACATTATTTCGATATTTATTAGATAATGCCAAAGTAATCGAGATAAAGAAATATAGTAATGCTGAATTAAGTGGAATTATTCAAAAAATAGTTGACTCTAAAGGTGGAACTATTTTAAATATTAATGCTATTTTATTGTCAGTTAAACTGCCCAATGATTTAAACCTAATTATTAGAGAGATTGATAAACTTTTGTTGGAAAATAGTGAAATCACAAAAGATATGATTAAAAATTCAATTGCGAAATATCATTCAAATAATATTTTTGAATTTATAAACTCATTCCAGGAATCAGATGCTTCCGGTTTATTTAGAGCCTATAAGGAAAAAATTGATAATGGGGAATCAATTGTTAATTTAATTTCACAATTATCAAATGCTTTAATTCTTTGTAGTAATATATATTCATATAAAGCAAGTAATATGAGAATTGAAGAAATTGCCAATAAATTAAAAATCCATATCTTTAGAGTTAAAAAGTCAAATGAATTATTAAATACTATGGGCATTGAAAAAATTAAGAAAATCATTCAAATGTTGTCTGATTTGGATTCGAATATTAAAACCGGTAAAATCGACGAGGTTATTGGTTTTGAAAAACTTCTTTTGGAAATAATACGTTAATTTTGTATAATTTTTAAATGTTAAATAAAAAAAGCAATAAACTCACATTTTATGAACTTAACCCTCTTTTTTTCTATGATTCTAATGATGATGGTTATGGAGATTTTGCAGGTATTTCTAAAAAAATTGATTATTTTTCTTTTATCGATCTTGATTGTGTAATAATTCCTGACATTTTTAATAATTATAATGATCTTATGTCATATGAATTTGTTGATTTCAAAAACAAATATGGACCAATCGATGAACTAAAAGATTTGATTGCTAATTTTAATGATAAAAAAATAAATTTTGCAGTCGAGATTAATATTGTAGATATTAAGAAATCATTATTATTTTCCGAAAGTGGGATTATTAGTAATGAAAAAGCTAGAGAATCCAAAAAAGCTTTTTTCCTGCATAAAAATCAAACAGAAATTCAATCAGAAAATTGGAATTCTAAAAAATCAATTGAATCATTTAATAAAATAATAACATTTTGAACTTCTTTAAATGTTACGAATTTTGTTTTTGTTAATTTTGAAAGATTATTTAATAAAAATGAAATATTTAGTACAACTTCAAAAGAACAATTATCAGAACTATACAAACTCACTAAAAATATTAATCAAAATTCCACAATCTTTTTAAAATCAGGTTTATTAACTCAAGAAAATATAAACACTTGTTTAACTGAAATTCCTAAAGTTGCTGATTATTTTATTGATACATCATATTCATTACTGGGCACAAACCCAAAAACAAATAATGACCAAATTGATGTTTTTAAACCAACCAAGTTATTTAAGAAAATTAAAGAAGCAACATTACTTAAAGATATTAATCACAATATTATTATATCATTAGGATCTTCACTATCTGGTCGTATCAATTCAAGGTGGGGAGATGAAAAATCTTTTAATTCCTTAGCTTCTAAAGCATTTTTAACAGTTGCACAACTTAGCCCTTTATCATCATTAATTTATTATGGTGATGAATTAGGTACATTAAAAATAGATATTAAAAATATTCACGATTTTAATGATATTTATGCAATCGAAAGAAAAAGATTAATGCAATCCCAGGGACGAAGTGAAAAGGATTTCTTTGAGGCTCAGCAATATTTATCACCAGTTAATACACAATCATTATTTCAGTGGGATGATTCTGATAATGGAGGCTTTTCGAAAGGCAAAGTAACAATTAGAAAACTCTCATCAACATATAAGACTATTAATGTTGCTAAGCAATATAATGATACCGATTCATCATTATATTACTTAAAAACTCTCATCGAATTTATAAGAAATCCAATTTATAGAGATTTCTTTAATGATGAAGCAATAGTTAAAGTCACCTTGCTTTCTAGAAGTATCATTAAGTATAGCTACAAAATAAAGAATGAAAAACTTTATGTATTTATAAATGTTTCTAGAAATTGAAGAAATGTTAATATTAGTGAAAAATTAATCGTTGTATTATCTAATTATTCTAAAAAAACTTACACCAACAGAATTAAAATGATGGCACCATTCGAAACATTAATTTTATTCCCTAAAAAAGAATACAACCAATAAAATATATTTTTTAAAATTTGATATAATTAATTTACAATACATCAAGACAGTAACTGTGAAAGCTTAATTTGTTACCGAATGTATAAACTTTTTTAAAGTCAAGTATTGTGAATAAATTATACGAAAGGAGCATTAATGGGTGTTTTAAGAGAAGCTAAAAAAGATGTTGTTAAAGAAATTTCAGATAGAATTGCAAAAGCTCAATCAGTTATTGTTGCTAACTATGAAGGTATCACAGTTAAACAATTACAAGAATTAAGAAAAGATGCAAAAACACAAGACGTTTCGTTGAAAGTTTATAAAAATAGATTAGTTATTAAGGCTATTGAAAATACTGAATATAAAACTTTAGCACCTGATCTTGTTGGAGCAAATATTTATGCTTTTGCAGATGGTGATTCAATTTCAGCAGCTAAAGTTCTTGCAAAATTTGCAAAGAAAAATAAAAACCTTGAATTAAGAGTAGGTATCTTTGAAAATCAAGTTATTGATCATGCGAAGGTTATGGAAATAGCAACGCTTCCATCATACGAAGAAGCATTAACAATTCTGGCAGGTTCATTACAAGGCGCAATCAGACAAGTTGCAGTTGGATTGAAAATGTTAGTAGATGAAAATCATATTAAACAATAGAACAAAATAAAAGAAAATAATTAGGAGATATTAAAATGGCAAAATTAACAAAAGAAAGTTTTATCGAAAGCTTAAACGCAATGACTATTAAAGAAGTAATGGAATTAGTTGAAGCAATGAAAGAAACATATGGAATTGACCCTTCAGCAGTTGCTGTAGCAGCAGGTCCAGCAGAAGCGGCGGAAGTAAAAACAGAATTCAAAGTTACGCTTATTTCAGATGGTGGTAATAAAGTTCAATGTATTAAAATCGTTAAAGATCTTACAGGTCTAGGACTAATGGAAGCTAAGAAATTAGTTGAATCAGTTCCTGCAGTAATTAAAGAAAATGTTAAAACCGATGAAGCTAATGAAATTAAAGCTAAGCTAGAAGCTGTTGGTGCAAAAGTTACATTAGACTAATTTTATTAAAAATATAAATTTATGAAATAAAAATTCTCAAATTAAATGAGAATTTTTTATTTGTTTAATTTTTTAAAAGGTTTTAATTTTCTTCTAATTAGATAATTGAAAATCCAGGGAATGAGCAATGAAAGGATAGCATAAAGGAGAATATTATTAGTTTTATATTCTTTCTCTATTGAAGGTGATTTAAATATAAATAGAATTGTCAAAATAAAGGCTATTAATCAAAATATTGCAAGAATTAATTTAATCATTTTAACTACTCATTCTTGATTATGAACTATTTGAAACATAATTATTGCCAAAACTATAGATAAGATTCAACTTAATAAATTATATGATCCTGAAATTCGATTATATAATAGAAATTTTTGTAATGAAGTCATATTTTTTCACATAGAAGGAATTATATTACAATTTAATATTAAGTTTGTATATTGCTTAAAAAGATTATAATTACTATATGGAGAATTGTGTGAGTCCGGTTGAAACAATTAGTCTCGAAAACTAACGATGATTAAAATCATCCGAGGGTTCAAATCCCTCATTCTCCTCCATATGTTAGATCATATTTCGCCTAAGCTTCTTGTTACAATAGAAGCTTTTATTTTTTAAAAATTCATTAAAACCTAATAACTTTTACCCATTTATAATTAATATTATATAATTATAAAAATCAAAATTTAGTTTTAAATATTGAGTACATCTAAAATTATTGGCTAGGATAAGGAATAAATATATGGAAGAAATAAGAATTCAAAAATTGATTTCTCATGCTGGTGTTGCTTCAAGGCGTGAAGCAGAAGAATTAATAAAAAAAAGCAAAGTTTTAGTAAATGGTAAGATTGCTATTCTAGGCCAAAAAGCAAAGGAAAGTGATGAAATAATTGTTAATGGAAAATTACTTCCTCAAATAAAAGAACATAAATATTACATTATTAATAAACCTAAAAAAACTGTTTGCACTCTAAAAGATAATTTTAATAGAACAATCATTACAGATTTAATTGACGATGATGATTATATTTACCCGGTTGGTAGACTTGATTACAATACAACTGGAGTTTTACTACTTGTAAATAATGGTGAATTAGCCAATAAACTTACTCATCCAAGTTTTGAAGTAGTGAGAAAATACAGGGCAAGACTTGATGATAAACTTACTAAAAATCAATTAATTTATTTGAATGGGGATAATATTTATGTTAATGGAAAATTATCAAAACAAAATGTTGAACTTATTGAAAGCAAAACCTATTTAGTCACATTAAAAGAGGGTTCTTATCACCATATTAAAAAGCTGTTCGAATTGGTAGATAGAGAAGTTGTAGATCTTAAAAGAGTTGAATTCGCAGGATTAACAGTTGAAAAATTAATGGTTGGCGAATATCGTAAACTAAAACCATTAGAGGTAAGAGCGCTAAAAAAATTAGTAGGAATGAGGAGATAACTTGAAATTAAAATATTCACCTGGTATTAGACCCACTCCAATGTTGATGTATCAAAACACTCCCAATAAGGATGTTTTTGATGAATTTGAAAATGGTTTTAAAATGGGAAACTACATCGAAAATTATCATCACATTTGAAATATTGGAGCATACATTATTTATAATGATGATCTTGAAATAATATCTTATCGAATTTCTCATGAATATAATTTTCTATGATTACTAAGAGTAATAAATAAGGCAATAATTGTGGAATTTAATGATGATTTTGTTCAAAAAAATCAAAAATTTCTTACTGATATTAGTGACGAATTAATTACTATGTAAATTAATACAATAAAAAGTTATAATTAAAATTATGAAATTCATCGACCAATCTACATTAGAAGTTATTGCAGGAAGAGGGGGCAATGGTATTGTCTCTTTTCGTCGTGAGGCTAGAGTGGCATTTGGTGGACCAGACGGTGGAGATGGTGGAGATGGTGGTTCAGTTTATTTTCAAGGAAGTAGTGGAATGAATACACTACTTACATTACACATTATGAAACATGTTAGAGGTGAAGATGGTGAAAGTGGTGGACCAAAGAATATGTATGGTGCAAAAGGGAAAGATGTCGTTATTAAAGTACCATATGGAACACTAGTATTTGAAGGTGAAAAATTAATTCATGATATTGTCGATGACAAAAAATATTTAATAGCTAAAGGTGGTCGCGGTGGTCATGGTAACACTAGATTTAAATCATCTAAAAACAATGCCCCAAAAATATCGGAAAATGGAACTTTCGGTGAAACAAAGAATATTAGACTTGAATTAAAAGTTATGGCTGATATTGGGCTTGTTGGCAAACCTTCTGTTGGTAAATCAACTATTTTAGGGATTCTTTCAAATGCTAAACCCAAAATAGCTGATTATCATTTTACAACATTAGTTCCACAATTAGGTTTAGTAAAACATTTTAAGAATTCTTTCGTTATTGCGGATTTGCCAGGATTAATAGAAGGTGCTTCATTAGGTAAGGGCTTAGGAATTAGATTTTTGAAACATATTGAAAGGTGTAAGGTTATTGCTTTCATTTTGGATTTCGGTGACCTAAGCAGAGATCCCGTTAAGGAATTTGAAGTTCTAAAGCAAGAATTGAATTCATATAATTTAAAATTACTTGAAAAATCATTTTTAATTATTGCTAATAAGATGGATCTACCCGATTTTGAAATTAACTATAAAAAATTTATTAAGAAATACCCTAAATTACCAATAGTTAAAATTTCGGCAATTAAAAAAGAAAATATTGATCGCTTAAAAGAAGAAATGTATAAAACCTATTTAGAGGCTAAGAATGTTGTTTTAGAAGAACAGAAAGATGAAGTTTTTGTTACTCTTGAAGAGGATTTCAAAATTACCAAACTTTATGAAGGAATGTACGAAGTTAAAGGAAAAACAATTGAAGATATCTACCATAAAATACCCTTAAATACACACGATAATATTATAAGATTTAATAAAAAAGTTAAAGACATTGGACTATGAAAAGGATTAATAGAACAAGGTATTCATAAAGGTGATACAGTAAGAATTTTGGGTTATCAATTCACTTGAGACGATGATGGTCTATAATAAGAGCATTATTATTAAAGAATAACAACCATTTTTAGTATCATTTTGATAAGGTTATTAATAATTTTGTATTAAATATATGTAAATATAATGGTAATTCTAAAAATTTATATATACTTTAAATATTAATGATAAACAACAACAATGTGTAAGGCGAGTATATGAAGAAAAAAAATGTATTTAAATTATTAATTTCAAGTAGCTTTTTAGCTCTAGTATTTCCTGCTATTGTAGTAAATGGTATTGATAGAAATAATGATATTAGCAATGAGATTAAACCCTTAAATATTAATGAAAAGAACCAAATCGATTTAAAAAATGTAAATGATATTGTTGTAACTAATCCTGACATTTTAAAATCATCTAATTTTGCTCAGGTAAGAGAATTGTTAGAAACACCAATTATGACACAGGCGGTTCTAAATCGACTTTCAATTACAATGCCTCCATCTCTAACTCCTCGTTTAGTCTCTTTTACTAATATTAATAATGATTTATTCAAAATATCTTTTACTATAAATTACAATAGGGTTCCAAAAGCGACTAGTGATTTTTTAAATATAACCCCAACTGAAAAGGAAATAGTGGATTCTATAGTTATTGAGAATAGAGATGTTCTTATTTTTGAAGATAATAACTATATTAAGGGATTGCTTCAAACAAATCCAATGACTCAAACAATATTAAATCAACTTTCGGTTAAAACATTACCGGGAGTTGATATAACAAAAATTTCCTTTACTGATATTGATATTACAAATCCTGTTAGAACAAATTTCAAAATTAAATACAATAACACAGTTAAAGAGACTTTTGATTATTTAAGTTCAACATCATCTAATAAGGATATTGCAAATAGCATAACTATTGGAAATATTGATGCATTAGTTCATTTAACAGTTACTCAAATTAGGGTTTTGTTGGAAGCTAGTCCCATGACTCAAGAAGTTTTAAATCAAATATCAGCAATTATTCCGGATGGCATTAACCCTTCATTAGTTTCGTTTAAAAGAATTAATATTTCAGATCCCTTTAAAGTAACTTTTACAATTAATTACAATAATGTCACAAAAGATAGTCCTGATGTTTTAAATGCAATTCTAACTAATAAACAAACTGCTGAAGCATCTAATGTAACTAATGTAAATGCTTTATCAACTCAAAATATTAATAATATTAAAGCTTACTTAGAACAAAGTCCAATGAATGAAGAAACATTAGATATACTTTCAATTGCAATCCCTTTAAGAGCTCAACCTGAAAACTTTACTTTTACAAATATTGATATAAGCAACCCATTTAGAATTTATTTTACAATTAATTACAATGGGGTTCCTAAAGGCACATCAAACTTTTTGAATGCTTCACCAACTGATAAGGAAGTTGCAAATGCAATCACAGTTTCGGATAGTGATATTCTTTTAGATAGAAATGTTGTTTTTATTAAAAATATTTTGGATGAGCCAATAACTCAAGAAGTTCTTGACCAACTTTCAATCACCATTCCAGAAGGCGCTGATCTTTCTAAGATTTCTTTTTCTAATATTAATATAAGTAATTTATATAAAGTTACTTTTAGAATAAATTATAATCTTGTTTCAAACGATTTAATTAGTGTTTTAAATGCTACTCCTTCAAATAAAGAGGTGGTTGAAGCGACAATTTTAGAGGACCCTAATATTCTTGCAAGTAGAAATGTTTTATATATAAAAGGGCTTCTTGAAGCTCCTGTTATGACACAAGATATTTTAAAAGAGCTTTCAGTTAAGGTTCCAGTTGGATCTACAGTGGAAGATTTCTTATTTACAAATATTAACATTGAAGATCCTTTTGTTGTCACTTTTTTAATTACTTATAGAACTGTTGAAAAAGAGTCAACTTTTTATTTAAATGCTACGCCTACTAATCAGGAAATTGCAAATACTATTGTAATTACTGACCCAAATATTATGCATGACAAATCTGTTCGTGAAGTTAGAGATATTCTAGAAATTCAACCGCTAACCCAAGAATTATTGGAACTTCTTTCAATTAAAGTTTTTAGCGGCGTAATTATTAATAGAATTACTTTTACAAATATTAATATTCAAAACCTTTTAAGAATTACTTTTACCATTAATTACAATGGCGTTCCAAAAGATACTATGGATTTCTACTTGACTTCTGCAACAGATTCAGAAATCGCTAATTCATTATCAATTACTAACTCAGACATTTTAAAGGATCTAAATGGGATCGAGATTAGAGACTTGCTAGAAACTAGTCCAATGTCTATCGAAGTTTTAGAAAGGCTTTCCGTTGTTGTTAATATAGGAATTGATGCAACTAAAATTACATTTAATGATATTGATATTGATAATCTATTTAGAGTAACTTTCACAATAAGTTATAATGGTGTTTCAAAAAGTAGTGCTAATTTTTTGAATGCAACACCAACTAATCAAGAAGTAGTTAATCGAATTTTTATTAATAATCCTAATATTTTAAGAGAAAAAAATAATGCTTATATTGAAAATCTATTAAGAACACCAATAATGACAAGAGAAATTTTAGATGAATTATCAATAGTGTTATTAAATGGAATAGATCCAGAAGATATTTCATTTTCTGATATTAATATAACTAACCCAGTTAGAATAATTTTTAAAATCAATTATAATGGTGTTGCCAAAACAACCTTTGACTTTTTGAATACTACACAATCTGATCAAGAAATAGTAGATGCAATAAATATTGATAACGTTGATGCTGTTAAGGGATTAAGAACCCTAGAAATCAGAAAACTTTTAGAAACACAACCATTAACAATTGAAGTTTTAAATCGTCTTTCAATTTCAGTTCCTGATGGAATCCAATTATATAAAATTACATTCACAAACATTAATATTAATAACTTGTTCCAAATAACATTTACCATTAATTACAATGGAGTTGCAAAATCTAACTCTAGTTTGTTAAATGCTACACCTTCAGATTTTGATATTTTGGGAGTGCTTGAAATATCAGATAATGAAATCCTAATAAATGATAGTCGCGAAATAATTGAAGCTAAATTATCTCAACCAATGTCCTTAGATTTATTAACATCATTATCTGTTATTGATATTCCGGTTGGAATTGATGTTACAAAAATTTCATTTTCAAATATTAGTATTTCAAATCCATTTAGAGTAACTTTCAATTTTACTTATAATTTAACAACAAAAGCGACACCAAGTTGATTAACAACAAAAGCAACTGATGAAGAAGCTGTTAATGCAATAACCGTTATTAATCCAGAAATTTTAAAAATTGAAAGCAATCTTTTCATTAAAAATTTATTAGAAGGCGAACAAACAGAGGAAACTCTTAAGAAATTAGGAATTGACTTTCCTGATGGTGGTAATATTAAATTGGTTTCATTCACTAATATAAATATTACTAATCCCTATGAAGTAATATTTAAAATGAATTATAATGGTGTTCCGAAAGCAACTAACGATTCTTTAAGATCAACTCCTGCTCAGGACATTGTTGAAGCGATAATAATCCAAAACAATGACATTTTGGTTTCTGAGAATGCTAATTTTATTGAAAATCTTTTAAGAAAAAAACCGATGACTAGAGAAATTCTAGAAGAGCTTTCAATTATATTAGCCGATGATATTCCTGCAGATAGAATAACCTTTACAGATATTGATAGAAGTAATTTATTTAGAATTTCATTTAGAATTAATTACAATGGTGTGGGAAAAATAAATACTGACTATCTAAATACAACACCAACCGATTTAGATATTGCTAATGCTTTAGTAGTTACAAATGTAGACATCCTTAATAATAAAGATATTCAATTTGTTGAAGAACTTTTAAAAACAAGCCCAATGACAAAAGAAATTCTTGATCAACTTTCAATAATTTTGCCTCTTAATATTGATGCACATAGAATAACATTTACTAATATTGATACAAGTAATCCAGCAAGAATTATTTTTACTGTTAACTATAATGGTGTTGCTGCAACAAATTCATCATTCATAAATACTAAAAAACCCTCATCATCTAATGCGGTGGTAATTGTTTCAATTATAATTCCTATTAGTGCAGTTCTTATTGTTGGGATGGTAGGTTGATATTTCTGAAACAAAAAGAAAGACGACTCAGGAAAAGGTGGACCAAAGAAACCTCTTTTCCAAAATCTCCCAAAAGTGATGACTAAAAAACCAGAGGCTAAAAAGCAAAAACCTGCAAAACCAGAGATTAAAAAACCAGAACCTGCAAAACCAGAGATTAAAAAACCAGAACCTGCAAAACCAGAGGTTAAAAAACAAGAATCTGCAAAACCAGAGGCTAAAAAGCTAGAATCTGCAAAACCAGAGGTTAAAAAGCTAGAAATTCCTAATATTATTCCAAAAAAACCTGATCCTAAAAAAGAGGATATTAAACAACCCGAACGTAGAAATACATATGAAGAGTACTTTACAGAACAAATGCTCGATTTAACTAATAGAAAAATAAATATTGTCCCTAAAGAACAATCAAATAAACAAAATGCTCAATGATATGGTGATCAGGTTAATGCTGATTGATACAACGAACAAGCGAAGGCTCAATCATATAATGATCAAAATAATAAACAATGATACAACGAACAAGCAAGTGATAAACCATATCCATATCCTCAATCAACGGTTCCAAACAATAATGTACCAAATCAAATGAATACCCTAGAACAAGAACAATGATCAGATAATAGATGATATAGTAATCAAGCAGATACTGGTCACTGAGAAAATGGGGATTGATATGAAAACAAGGATCACCCAAATCTAAAAATAAAAACAAAGTCTAATTCAAATATTGTTCATACTCATGATAATTATCAATTTAATAATACTCAAACTGACAATAAATCAAGCAATCAAAAGAAACCTCAAAATACTCAAAATGATAAAACGAAAACAATTATCAGCGATTGGACAAGTATTATCGATATGATTGAAAAATAATATGAATTATTTTAATTTAATATTAAATGTAATATAATTTTCTTTATGTCTAATAAACCTGAAAAAATAAAAAAATTAATAATACCTGCGGCTGGTTGAGGGACAAGATTTTTGCCTATGACCAAAATAATTCCAAAAGAATTATTACCTATTTTAAATAGGCCATCAATTGACATTTTAGTTGATGAGGCTATTGATTCAGGAATCGAAGAAATCATTTTAGTTATTTCAACTCGAAAACAAGAAATCATGAAATATTTCGAACCTAATATCCCTTTAGAGAATGAATTAAAATCAAAAAATAAATATGATTTACTTAAAAAAATTAAAAAAACAAATAGAGAAGCTGTTATTCGTGTTGTTTATCAATATGAACAATTAGGATTAGGTCATGCAATATTAACGGGTGCTAAATTCTTTAATGATGAACCTTTTGCTGTTATTTTAGGGGATGACTTAATTCAATCAGATGTTCCCGCTATTAAGCAGTTAATTGATAAATATGAAATATGTCAATCATCAATTTTAGGTGTTCAATCAGTTGAACAAAAAGATTTAAACAAATATGGAATTGTTATCCCTAAAGATAATCCTGGAAGAGATGAAATATTTTTTGAAATAAAAGGTGCAGTTGAAAAACCAAAAATTGAAGATGCGCCTTCTAATAAGGCTGTTCTGGGAAGATATATTTTTAATTATTCAATAGTTAAACATTTAGAAAATGAATTAAAGCATCATAATGGTGAAAAAGAATTCGATTTAGTAGATGTTTTTGATGAATATATGAAAGAAGAGAAAATATATGCATATGAATTTGAGGGAATAAGATTTGACTTAGGATCAATAAAAGGGTTTTCGCTTGCAACAATTCATTATGCTCTTAAAGATAAAGAGATTGGCGAAGATATTAAACAACATATTATAGAACTTGTTAAGGAGTTTAAATAATTTATGGATATTTTAGCAAATATAATTTGACTGGTTCTAGGATATTTTGTTGGATCTATCAACTTTTCAATTATATTAACTCGTAATAATCAAAAAAGAAAGAGAATCACAGAAGTTGGTTCTGGCAATCCTGGAGCAACTAATGC
This sequence comes from Metamycoplasmataceae bacterium, assembly GCA_051653325.1. GTDB lineage: Bacteria > Bacillota_I > Bacilli_A > Mycoplasmatales > Metamycoplasmataceae > UBA710. Next base: position 29,995 of record JBOFVX010000017.1, on the reverse strand, counting down.
CTTAAGAAACTATGGTCCTAAATTTGGTTTATTAATATTTTTATTAGATGTTTCAAAATCTTATTGATTTGTTTTTATTGGAATTGTTTTATTAAAGTATGCTCCTTTTTTTGATGGATTGTATGTTCAGATGATGTCCGTTTCAGTTATTATAGGACACATTTTTCCTATATTTTTTAAATTTAAAGGCGGAAAGGGAGCAGCCACAAATTTAGGAATAATATCCTCAGTTTCAATTCTCTTGGCGGGAATTGGATTTATAATTTTCTTCTTATTTTTCTTTATTACAAGGTATGTATCATTAGGCTCATTTGTTACTCCATTTATATTGGCACCTTTATCTTTTGTTCCCCAATTAAATGGTTGATACACATCATATCTACATGGAACTTTTGTAGATGGTAGTGGTTCGTATTATTGGTTATCTTTTATTGCCCTTCTTGTAGCTGCATTCTTAATTTTGTTTAGTCATTTATCTAATGTTAAAAGACTTTTTAAGGGAACAGAAACAAAAACATTTTTAAAAAGTAAACCTAAACAAGTTTAATTTATTTTCATTATATTTCTTTAAACAAGGATATTAATTTATCAAAGGATTTTTTAGAAGCCTTTGCAATATTTTCATTAATGTTTTGTCTATCATTTGAATCAGTAACATTAATAATATCACTGACTCCCTTTACACAATAAAAAGGGAGTCTATTTTTATAAGATACTTGCGCTATAGCACATGATTCCATATCGAATAAATCAACATTTAAATCTTTCTTAATATTCTCTATTTCTTCTATTCTATTTATAAAACTATTTCCACTTGCAATATTTATATTGTGAGTGTTTTCAAAAGCATTATCTCAAAATTCTCGTTCACCTGGAGTTTGGCCTCTTGGATATCAAGGTGTTTTAACATCATGAAAATAAAATTTTCTAGGAATAATAACATCAAATAATTCCACATTATTTGTTCCACCCACTGCTCCATAATTCAATATTCTTTCAACATTAAAATTATCAATTAATTTTTGTGTTATCATGGCAGCATTAACAATACCAATTCCTGACTCAACAACAACAATTTCAATATTATTTCACTGATAATGAAGAAAAGCGGAGGTGCCAATTATGGATTCTTTTTTAAACTTCAATACTGATTCATGAATCTCATTTGGATCTGCAATTATTAGTCCTCAGATTTTGATCATTTATTATAAATTTCCTCTTGTTGTGGTGTTAATGACTTGCCTCTCTTTAAAATTAATTCTCTTGATTTTTCGACAGTCATTGCAAAAGCTAAATCAAAATCTTCAAAAACTAGTTTTCTTATTTTTTGAATGCCTTCTCATTTTCTTCCAGGACATAATTTGTCTGCCATAAATACTACTTTATCCATTGGTGTTAATTCCATTGCTAATGAAGTATGTTTGCGAATAGCATTTGTCATTTCTAAATCATTAATAGCAAAAAACTTTCTCAATCATATTGACCCTGATATCTGATGCAATTCATAATCTTTCAATTGTTTTTCATCAACTAAAAAGTGTGATAAAAATGAACGTTGTTTTTCAATATCTCATTCCTTAGTTATATCATGCATTAAGCAAGCATAATATGCTTTATTTGCATCTAAATTGAGGCTTTTAGCAAGTGTGACACCATATTTTGCTGCATATAATGAATGTTTATATCTTTCAACACTCAAAGTATTTTTGGCAATTTCATTAAAGTAAAATTTATGCTTCCCAATATAGTGTTTAACTTTTGATTCAACATCTTTATAACTACCTGATAAAAATCTTGTACTTGATTCCTCATAAATTTCATTATCCATTAATAAACAATTATATTTTTTTAGGTTAATTTTAGAAAAGGATTCATCTCTTTTAAAGACGACAATTTTAGTCAATCGAGCAATTTCATCAATATCTTTCCATTTATTTAATTTTGCCAAATGATCTGAACCAATAATTAGAAATAACTCGTCATCTTTATGTTTGTTTTTGAAATATTTTATGGTATCAATAGTGTAACTAACACTTTTGCGATTAACTTCAAAAGAACTCACATCCATTTTATCTTCTAGAATTAGTTCAATCATATTTAGACGATCCTTGCCAGAAACTAAGTCTAAATCTTTTTTAAACGGACCTTTATAAGAGGGCACAAAGATTAACCTATCTAAACCTAGAGATTTAATTGCATATTTAGCAATTTTAACATGCCCCTTGTGAATTGGGTTAAAAGCACCCCCATATATTGCTATCTTCATTATTAATAATGATAATTTAAAAAATCAAATTTTATATAATTTTTTATAGATATTTATTTTGTTGTGTTGAATTATGTTTTTTTAATTCTTTTGCAGACATTAGAACTTTTTTCTTCATTTTAGTATTTACATTTTCGATAATGTTTTCAACGAGACTTAATTCTCTTTGCACTTCAAATAGAGATTGATTCATAGGATTTTGATACAAATCCTCAATTTTTGAAATACTAATTCCGATACCAATAATTGGTTCATAATTTCAAAGCTGTTCTAATAATTTCGAAGCATATAAATATATATCATATTCTGAATTAATTAGTTTATTGATTTGCATTGATTTAGATTTTCTTTTATTATCTAGTTTTATATTGATGGTAATGTGCCTACCACATAAATTACGATCTAATAATCTTTGTGAAACAAGATTAGCAATATATTTTAAACCATTATATACTTCTTTTTTATTATCTGTGAAACCACTCATGAACATTCTTTCATTCCCGATGGATTTTAAAATATTTCTTTCTAAATTGAGATTACTTTCACCAACTCCATTTGCATTATCGATAATATTTTTACTTTGATTTAAAAATATCTTTCTAATCTGGGGATCATTACAATCATACTTTGCTAAATCACCGATTGTTTCAATACCAATCTTTTTTAATTGGGGTGTTGTTGCTCAACCGATTCCATAATAATTATCAATAGGCATTGGTCAAATTATATCTTGATAGTTTTTGTGAGTAATAAAAGTAATTCCCATTGGCTTATTAATGGCAGTTGCCATTTTTGCTAAAAATTTATTATATGAAATACCAATTGAAATAGGCATTGATAATTTAGATCAAATTTTCTTCTGAATATCAAGAGCCAAATTTCTTATTGATCCATATTTTTTTCAAATATTACTAGCATCGATATATCATTCATCAACAGAAACTATCTGAATTTCTTTATGATAATTTTTAACAAGAAAATCATAAATCTTTTTAGAAAAGTTTTGGTACAAATTCATGTTAGGTTCAATAACAATTAAATTGGGGCAACGTTCTCTGACTAAAGCTAATTTTCAAGGTACTTTTGCGCCTTTGGCTTTTGCAGCATAACTTAGAGAAGTAACAATCGATTTCGGTGAATCAATACCAATAGCAACTTCCCTATTTATTAATTCCGGCCTCAATGCCACTTCACAACTAACAAAAAAAGAATCAACATCAATATGTAATATTACTTTATTTTTCTTTTGAGTTTTTATCATTTAATTATTATAGTATTTAATTAAATTTTTTCAAAAACTTTTGTAATCATTAAAGCACATTCAACTCTATTCAAATGTTTTTTTACATTGGAAAAAATAGTTAATTTACCAATTAATTCTTTCTCGATATCATTCATATCTTTTTGATTAATTAATTTTTCAAAAGATAAAGATAATTCATTAATATTTTTATAATCATTCTTGGCGGCTTCTTCCAAAAATATTTCTGAAGATGCAAGAAAAACAGCGCAACCAGAACCCTGAAATGCATAGTCATTTCTATCAACTTGAATAAGAGTAATTTCATCAACGCAATTGTTACTGTGATGATAATATGTTTTTAAATTATTAATAGGAAAATCAGTAGATTTTCTTTTTCTTGGATTTAAATAATAATCCATGACCATTTCTCTTTTTTGATCATTATTATAAGAATCCAAAAAAATTACCTCCATTATCAAGCACTGTACATAATTTGTCAACATCTTCCTTTGTATTATAGAAGGATAATGAAATTCGAACATAGGCCTTATCTTTTATCTTCTTTAAGTATTGATTACAGAAAACTCCAGATCTTACATAAATATTATTATGACCTAAAAAAGAAGAGATGTCTTGTGGTTCAATATCTTTTATGCAAAATAAAACAATGGCATCGCCTCGTTTTGAAGCAATTCTTACATTTTCAACTTTTGATAATTTATCGAATAAATATTTAGCAAGATCATCAATATAGGCATTAACTTCTGCTAAATCTAACGAGTTGTAGTAATCTAAAGCTGCATTAAAACCAAAAATTCCAGCTAAGTGCATTGTTCCAGGCTCATGCATTAAGATTGAATCCTTGCTTTTTCATTCATTGTTTGCCGTAATATAATCAACAGCCCCTCCACCATATCTTTTGGCCTCACATTTATCTAATATTGATCTTTTTATTGCCAAAATTCCTAAACCAGTTGGTCCATAAAATTTATTAGTACTAAAAACAATAACATCACAATTCTCCATTGTTGTTTTTTTGTATGCAATCGCTTGAGCTGCATCATTAACTAAGTAAGCTCCAAATTTTTGACACTTTTTATATATATCATCAAGATTATCAGTAGTTTGGAAAGAATTATTAACTTGTGCAAGACAAACCAATTTGGTTTTTTCTTTAATATCCTTAATGACATCAAGTGAAACAACAATTTTAGCTCCAGTTCTTTTGGCGAGTTCTAATCAAGGAATAATATTTGATGAATGATTCAATCTTGATAAAATTATTTCATCATCTTTTTTAATCAAACTTTCAAAAAGAGTTGCAGCATAATTAAGTGAATCAGTTGAACCAGATGTAAAAATTATTTCATCATCTTGACAATTAATTAAATCAGCAACTTTTTTTCTAGTTTGAACAATTTTAGAATTAACTTCGATTCCAATAATTGAATCTTGAGTTCTACTAGAAATAGATTTATTTGTGTAATAATCAGTGATGGCATCGATTACCATTTTTGGCTTTAATACTAATGCTGCATTATCAAAATATACAAGGTCATTTTTTAACATTGGAAAATCTTTAATTCATTTATTCATTTTACTTCCTTTTAAATAGCGATAGGTATTCAATGTTTTTAGACTTATTACCTAAAATGGGCGATTTTTTTAATTTTATGAATTCGAAATTATCTTTACTATACTCTATAATTTTATCAATTATTCCTTGATGTAATTCAATTTCTGCAAAACCACCCTTTGAAACCTCATTACTATTTATTTCATATTGGGGTTTGATTAAGGCGATGAAAAAGCTCGATTCTAAAAGTAAGTCTGAAATAACATCAAAAACAGGTTTTAAACTTATAAAGGAAACATCACAAACTATTAAATCAATCTTTTGATCAAACATTTTTTTATTAATCAATTTTAAATTGGTTTTCTCCAATGATTTAACTCGATTGTCAGATCTTAATTTGTAATCAAGCTGATTTGTTCCAACATCAAGAGCATAAACAAATTTTGCTCCTTTTTCCAAAAGCACTTGTGTAAAGCCGCCAGTTGAGGAACCAATGTCTAAACAAATTAAACCACTAGGATCTATTTGAAACTCTTCTAATGCGCTTAAAAGTTTATATGCACCACGACTCACATACTTTTTACTTTCTTTAATTTTAATAATTGAGTTATCTTTGATTTTAACTTTCGGTTTAATAACTTTTTCATCATCAACAAAAACACTCCCAATTCTAATTAGTGAATCAGCTAATTTTTCATCGTAATTCATAGAAATCAATTTTTCTAGTAAAGTCATTAAATTATTATCTCCAAAACTTTTATTACATATTTATTAAAATCAATATAGCCTGTATCATAAAAAGATTTAAGTCATTTAGCAAAATTTTTCCTTTTAATATTATTTAATGAAACATAATTTTCTATTGTATATTCACAAGGGATTATTTTTCTTTTATTATAAAAGATAGACATTTGAAAAACATATCATAAACAAATAGCAAATTCGTTTCACTCCAACTCAATAAATTTATCATCAAAAGTTTTTGATAATTCTAACATTAAATTAACCAAATTATCTTTTGTCGGTTCCTCCATCAATAATATTTCTATTTTTAATAAATCTTCAATAGATAATTTTGATTCGAAAATTATTGACATTTTTGATAATAGAAACCTAGTTTGCTTATTTTGAAAAATAGATTTATATTCTTTGTATTTATTATTTTGTACTAAAAGATCTTTAATTTTATTTATCTTTTTTATTTCTAATTTGTTCATAAACGCTTCCTATTTTATCAAGTATTTTATTGATGAATTTATATGTATCATCTGGAATATAATCTTTTGTTATCTCAATATATTCATTAATAATTATTTTTTTATCTATTGTTCATAATTCAGCAGAAGCACACAAAATAATTGCTCTTGTTAAAGGAGAAATTCTTACTCAAGTTCAATCATCATCTAGGAATAATTTTGCAGTCCTAACAAAGTTATCATAATTTTTCTGAATGGCTGAAATAATCTTTAATTGATCATTATCAATATTCTCTTCTGAAAATATTTTATCCACATTAATCTTTTCATCAAATAATTCATATCCATAAATTATCTCAACATTTTTCATTCTTTTAACTCTACGTTTAGTGTAGTCGCCATTTTTATTGCTCATGATTCTAAATTATATATAAAAAGAAAATTAATTATTTCTATTTGAAAAATAATTTTTCTTTCCATAAGAAATTGCTGTTAATGTTGGGATTAAAATGATAACGAATATCGGCAAAACATAAGTAGTTTTCATTGCAATTCCAGCTAAGGTTATTGGATATTGAATTGACATGATTTTAGCAGGATTATTTTCTGAGGCTAAAAATCTATTAAAGAACATAACATATGCATAAGGACCTCACAATCATCTAAAAATTAATAAGATAACTGCAACTACTGCAACTAAATAAAGAACCCTAACGTAAATCTCTTGCTTTTTGATTTTATATAAAACCATTGTCACTATAATTGTGGATACTAATGAGATGCATAACACTATCATTAATCAAAATACCAATTGTGGATTAACAACACTATTATCAAACTTAAATGAATTATTAATAAATTGATAAACGAAGAAACTAATAACTCCAACAATAGTTAATGCCAAAACTGCATTAGGAAAGATAAATCTAAATCTATTGTTCTTCTCATAAAAATACATCAAACTTCAAGAGCATATCGCGATTAAAGGTGGAACTATAGCATATTCAATCATCCAAAATGCAATACCCCCTAAAAATAATTGATAAGCGGTATCACACATTATTGAGAAAATTGATCCTTTTATTGGGCCAAAAATTATTCCAAATAAAATAAAGAACAATGTTTCAATACTAATATTAAACACCCCTGGTAAAAATTGTTTCAATAAGAACACCACAACAAAATACATGGCCATAAGCATACCCATTAAAGCTATATCCATTACAGTAAATTTAAAATGATTTTTCAAATTATTTTTAAATTCTGGAGTTATTGTCATATTTCACCAACCTTAATATCTCTTCGATAAAATAAAATGATCCAATAAACAAAGTTATTTTATCAAGTTTTTTTAGAAAATTTTCAAGGACATATAGTTTTTGGAATTCTACTGGATAATCTAAAAATTCTAAAGCTCTATCACTTTTATTTTGATAAACAAAAGTAATTTTATTATCAAAGTTTTTCATAATATCTTTTACATTTTTATCAGATGAAATTGAAACAACATATTGATCAAAATTAATATTATTTTCTTTAAAATGATTTAATGTTTTTTGAATGCCCTCAACGTTATGCCCAACATCAATGTAGTTAATAATATTATTAATAATAATCTCTTGTGATCTACCAATTGGTAAAGTAAATTCACAATCCTTTATTTTGAATTCTTTCTTTAAAATATATTCTGCTAATTCTTGATTTTGTTTGTGAATATCTTTGGATTTTATTTTAACAATATTAATATTTTTGTTTTCCATCTTTTTAGCTCTTTCATTTAAAACATCCTCTAAATTATTTTTAAGAGTATTAGGGTAAAAAATCTTATTTGTCTTTTTAATTGCATACGACTTATCCATAGCAATCTTTTCGATAGTAGAGCCTAATATTTTTTCATGATCCAAACTAATAGAAGTAAAAACTGTGAAATCGAAATTTAAATAATTTACAATATCTCTTTTAGCTCCAATTCCAGCTTCAAAAATAGCAATATCTATTTTCTTTGTTTCAAAATAGGCTAGACAAGCAAGAAATACTAACTGAAAAAAACCAAATGAATAATCTGGGAAAGCAATATAAATATCCATCATATGATGTTGCATATCAATGAATGGAATATCAATATTATTTATTTTTATTCTTTCTTCAAAATTAAAAATATGAGGAGAAGTAAATAATCCAATTGTTTTATTGCTATTTATTAAATTATCATTTAGATATTTCGAAACACTACCTTTTCCATTTGTACCAACCACATGAATTTTTTGATAATTCATTTTCCAACCAAGAGTTTTGACGATATTTTTGAATTCCGAAAACGATATTTCACCTCTCATTTTAAATAGAGAATCTTTGAGCAATGCATTTATTTTATTTTCCATATTACTTCCTAAAAGCTAAAATAAAAAAAGCATAATTAAGCGGATGCAACAATTACTTATCAATAAGAAAGTTTTGAACTCTACTCCCATTCCAAAACCATTCGTAATTGCCTGCTCTTTTATTATAGTCAATGAAATTATACCATCAATGATATTTGCTAAGAAGTAATTCTTAATATATACATCTAATTTTCATCATTTTCTTCTGTATTATATTCTGCATAATTTCCATATTGATTTGCCTCTTGATATTCAGTTTCACTATCCTCTTGATATTCACCATCATTATCTGCTTGATATTGCAATTCACTTTCAGTAGTAATGCCATTTTGAGCATTGAATAAATTTTCTGTTAATAAAGTATTTTCATGTCTTAAATTTTCTAGTTCTGCTTCTTGCTCGCCAATTAATTTTTCATATTCTATATAGTCTAAACAAATTTTATCTAAAAACATATCCACTTGCGTTGGAGAATAACCGTTAATTACTGTTTCGAATTTCTTGTCAACAATTTTTTTATAACTTAATTTCATATCGATAATAATTATACATTTAAAAAAACTATAAAAATAATTTTATATCAATATAATTAAACTTATGAAAACCTATGATATTTTTATTGATTTTGAATGTATATCTGGAATGTTTGCGAGAAAAGTTAATAAATCTTTTAACCAAATACCACTCTCTTATACAATAGGGTATCGTAACAAGAAAAATGAAATAATAACTATTTTTGAAATCTTTGATTTCGAACACAAGAACATTCCCTTGAATAATAATTTAGTGGTTTATATTCTAGATGATTTCTATAGAAGTCTTGTTAGCAATATTAAGAAATTAATTAGAAGAAGAGGGCCGCTTGATATTGGTGAAATTAATTTTATTGGTTGAAACCCGTCTTTAGAAAAACAATTATTAGAAGCAATATTTAGAAGGCCAATAACAGTTAATTCTTTACTAAGAAATTGTTTTGATGATGCTATTTCCACAAAAAGAGAAATCTCTCTTTCCAAGATAACAAAGAAGGGATTTCCAGATAAGCAATATTTCCCAACATTTAGAAATGAAATAAGCAATGTTTTATTACCTGAACAAATTAAGAAATATAATTTAGGTCATGATGGAGCAATCGCTTCATATGCAGGATTTGTTCTTTATAGCATTATTAAAAAAACAAGAAAGACAAAATATCATATTTATATGAATCCACATATATTACAAAATGAATTAAAAGAATATGCTCTTGATGATATTAATAGAATGTATTATTTTGTTGATAATTTATCAGAAATTAAAACAGCTATTAAAAAATTAAAAATTATTGACGACCTTAAGAAAGATATTAATACTAATACGAGATTGCTCGCGCTACTTTCGGAATATAATCCCAATATAAAAGTTAAAGATTTAATTAAAAAACTTGAAAAAGACAATCTTGAAGCTAATAAAAAAATTCCTTTTTTTGAAGAATAATTTATATTATAAATATGTTTTACTGATTACATTCCAAACATCGAAGGATCAAAGTTACCATTAAAGCCTTTTGACATTCCTTTTAGACGTTTTTTCATTGCATCAAATTCAGTAACTAGATTATTGTATTCTTGAGCTGTTCTGCCAGAACCCTTAATGATTCTATTTTTTCTAGAAGCATTCTTTAATAAACGAGGATCTTTTCTTTCTGCAGCAGTCATTGAAGAAATCAGTATTTCAAACAATTCTATTTTACTTTCTGCTTTTGATATTTTATCTTCATCAATTTTTACTGTTCCTGGAAGTAACTTAATAATTTTGGAAAGTTTTCCCATTTTTCTTACTTGTTTCAAGTTGTCTAAAAGATCATCTAGGTCAAATTCACCTTTCATCATTTTGTTCAACATTTTCTTTCCGGCCTTTTCATCAATAACAGATTCCGCTTTTTCAATTAATGTTAAAACATCACCCATTCCTAAAATACGTTCTGCCATTCTTTCTGGATGGAATAAATCTAAATTATGAATTTTTTCACCCGTACCAATAAATGAAATAGGAACATTAAGTAGATATCTTATTGATAATGCAGATCCACCACGAGCATCCGAATCAAGCTTTGTGATAATTGAACCAGTTAATTTCAGGTATTCATTAAATGTTGTTGCCACATTAATAATATCTTGTCCACTCAATGCATCTGCTACAAAAAGAATTTGATTAGGACGAGCAAGTTTTTTAACAATAACTAACTCATTCATAAGTGCTTCATCAATGGATAAACGACCAGCAGTATCAAGAATAACTAAATCGTATCTTTCTTCCTTAGCTTTGTTTAGAGCTTTTTCAATAATTTCTTCAACCGGAAAACTAGTTCCCATTTCAAAATAGTCAACACCAATTGATTTGGCCAGAGTTATTAATTGTTCAACGGCAGCAGGACGGTAAATATCAGCAGCAACCAATAATATTTTTTGTGCTTGTTTTTTTGTTTTATAATAATTAGCTAATTTTGCAACAGTTGTAGTTTTACCTCCACCTTGCAATCCGGTCATCATAATAATGTATGGTTTTGAATCTAATTTAATTTCCTTGGTGGTTTTACCAAGAATATCAACTAATTCCTCTTTAACAATTTTAACCATTTGTTGACCTGGATTAAGTTGAGCCATTAAATCTTGGCCAATTATTTTAGCTTTAACATTATTAATAAAATCTTTAACAACTTTTAAGTTAACATCAGCCTCAAGTAAAGACATTTTAATTTCGCGAGTTACTTTTAAAATATCCTCTTCTTTAAGAGTGGTTTTTTTGTTAGCTTCATTTAAAGTCTTCTGAAGTCTTTTGCCTAAAAAATCTAACATAATTGAACTCCTTTTAAAATATAAATATTTATTTGATAAATTATACCATTCTTCCAAAATCGAATATTATATTAATTTTTTATATTTATAATTCTTTATAAATTATCAACAAATTTAACTTCAAAATCAATTGCTCCATTATGAATAGTAGCAATTATATAAGAAGCCTTACTTCCACCTCTTGGCAATCAAATAGATCCCGGATTAACAATATACGTTTTATTTGAGAAATAAACAATTTTAGTTATGTGAGTATGACCATGAATTAAAACATCTACCTTTTTCTTTTCAAGAACTTTTCTCATCAAATCATCATTATCTAAATCATTATATGATCCAATAAATTGTCCATGTTGAAGATTGAATTTAATACCCTCAATTTCAAAATAAAGTTCATCTTTTTGAGAATCAAAATCATTGTTACCTCTCACAAAATAATTAAAATTCTTAATCATGTAATTAACATCAGTTTCATAATCACCAGCATGAATTGCTATGTCATATTCATTAGACTTTAAAATTTTATCAATTAATTGATCATTATCATGTGTATCTGAAAGGATGATAAGCTTTTTCATACTCTAAATTATTCTCCTGCTAAACCCATTAATATAAAGTGTGCACTTGCTTCTTCTGGAGTTAAGGCATTATCACCAATAAATAAGGAATTACTTAAAGAAAATTTCATAATAACTGCTTTGGTATTATCAGGATCTTGAGTTGCCATAACATCATAATCTCAACCTGCAATATAAGGGAAACTAACCTTTCGTGTAAACACTTTTTCAAATTCAATTTTATTTGTTATTTCAGCTATTATTTGTGCCGCAGTTTTAGCTTCGGTTGCTGCTTTTATTTCAGTATTTATATATAAGAAAAAATTAGCATTAAAGAATGAATGAATTCAATCAATCTCTTCTTTACGTTCTGGAGTATCCTTTTCTGGAATAAGAATCCTAAAAGACATTGAAAATGCTTTACTTTCTAAGGTTGGTTGTGAAACTGTAGGAGAATCAATAATAATAATTTCGGGTTTATAATTATTCTTTAATTCAAAAGTAAATTTTATAGTTTCAAATGAAGAAATGTTAGCTCCCTTTTCAACTACAATATTCGGTTTATTATTACCAGTTATTGCAAATGAATTGATATCAGCATTAATAAAAGGTGTAACAGCATTCGAAGAACTTGTTGATGCAAAATAATCTTGAGGATTAATATTAAAATCTCTAATGAAATTATCAAATGATTCTTTCGTAAAAGTAGAATCGGCATTTCTAATGAGATTTTTTTCTAACTCAATACGCTCAATGTTAATATTAGAAACTATAGTTTCCTCGCTTTGAGAACAAGCTACCATTAATAATGGAGTAGCTGAAATTGAAGCGACTGACAATAACTTTAGAATTTTTGACATGTTATCCTAACCTTTAATTTTTGTATGTGTATATTTTACACTAATATCATTATAAAAAATCTATAAACTTCTTGGTAAACTTATGGTAACAACTTTACCAGGACCTTTAGTATTACCATCTCTTTTTAAAAATAATCTAAAAGAAGCAGACTTTGTTTTATCGCTTACTCTCACTTCTTCAAAACCTCCTATTTCAAAATTAGGAATTGGTTTAAAGTTAAATAATTTTGCAACATAATATGGAGAATCTAGATTATCAAAAGAAATGTTTGTTTCAATATTTTGAGTTTCGAAAAAATTTTTTCCTGCAGGACTTAGTTCATATTTATCTTCAACAAGTTTGTATGCCTCATTAAATTCTTCTGAAATTATAGATGTAGATTTTAAAAAATTATTGATTGAAAATGAAATTATTGGTTCTTTTATATCACTATTTTCATCTATTTTTTTAGGTGTAGGTAAATAGGTTTTTCCATTTTTGAAATCTCTTAAATAAACAGTGTAATTACTAATTCCTAAATTATCATAAGGAATAATATTTTCTAATGACATTGTAAAACCTTCCGATTTTAATTCACTATCAGTTGGTAATTGGTCTCTGAAAATTGCTCTAAACGTTTCTAAATTATAAATGGCTGATGCATATTCATTTTGATTCCCACTTCAATCTTTTTTTTCAATAATATTATTATAAAATTTGTCAACATATTTTTGATCAACCGAGGAAGAACACGAGACAAAAACAAGTGGTGTTGCTATAGGAATAATAGCTGATGCAAGCAAAATAGATAAACTTCTTATTTTCATTTTATCACCCTTTTAATATTTGAATTATTTTCAAAAAATGGTAGAGGAAGAGGTGATTGAATGGCATTAAAATCAATTACATTTGGACCATAATTTATTAATTCCTTAATCTTTATTCTATATTTTCCATTTATTCTATCTGAAAAATTACTTGAAGAAATTTCGATTTCAATTTCTGAATCTTCACTTGCCGTTGGTGGTGTTGGAAGTGGATAATTAGTATTAATATCAATCATGAAATCATTATTTAAATATTGATCTTGAGAAAAATCAATTGATAAATATTCATATAACTCATATATTGGAATTGGATTAATTAAAGTAGCGTTTAAAATAGTTGGTTTAAATTTTTGAGTTAATAATACCTTTAATTCCTCATCAAGGTTAAAGTAGTTAGTAGAAAAAGACGAAGTAGAAAAAGTTGGTAGAGAATAAATACTATTGTTATCAAAAATAATATCAATCATAATTTCCGCTTCATTAATTGCACTTACTTTCCTTGTTACATCATTTACTTTGATGGCTAAATTTCTTTGAAGTGCTATTTCATTCATTTGATTAATCACTGTTAATTTAATGTAATTCTCGATATTATTTATAAATATAATCTTTTCGTTTGGAATATCAAGTATTGATTTCAATACGTTATTTTGATCATATTTTTTAAGTGATATGTCCAATTGATTTCCAGCCTGTGAAATACGAACAGAAATATCATTAGTTAAATTTGTTAAGAAATTATCATTTTTAAAATAAATATCAATTACTGCACTTTGAAAATCTTGATTACTCATTTCAGAAATTGTGAACCCGTTTTTTATTATGGCATCTGAAACTTTAAAAGAATAGGTTTCAGAAATTTCACTATCTAGTTTTGATGAAACTTTTACATTAACGTTTGTATCGTTGGTACCAACTAAGGGGATCTCAAAATTAAGTATCTCATAATTTAAAATTTTATCCTCTTTATCAATCTTGTCAAAGTTAATTATCTTAGAATCAACTTGACTAATATTAATATTGCTTTTTAATTCAACTTTTGGAGAAAATTTATTTTTAGCAGCCTGACTAACTAAAAATTTCTCTTCATTAATTTGTTCTTGACTTAAGTCAGAAGATGAGCATGAAATTAATGTAATTGCGGGGATGGTAATTATTGGTAATGCTAATGGCAATAAAAATTTTAATTTCATTAATTCATTCCCTTCATTACATTGATTTCATATTGTGTATTGAAAGTTACTTTAATAGTGCTATCAACATCATGTAATTCAAAAGAAAGTGTTATTCTCTTTGTCACTTCTTCATATCTTGTAAAAACAGCATAAACATTACTTTGTTGACTTTCAAAAATATTATCATTAATATTTTTAGTTGTTAGACGATCATCAAAATCTTTTGCATCAACATTTAATTTAACAGGATCAATTGGAGATAAAGCACTGAAAACACCAGTCCCATTAATTGCATCTTCAATTAATTTACTTAAAGCAAAACTCTTACTATTCATTAAATTATTAAATGGAACATTCAATTGGTCTGTTGTTATTTCTTGAATCATCAGTGGGTCAATCCCATTTAATTCATTAAAATTAACAAAATAAAAATCTGCAATTTCGGGAATAATATCTAGAGTATCAGTTGACGTTACTTTTAATCAAATAACCAGATTTCTTGAATTTGGGGTAGGAAGCTCAACACTGTATAATTCAATATTAACACCACTAACTTCTGTTGTTGGGGCAATATATGAATTCAGTTGTAAATAGTTAACCAGATTTATTGGACCACTTGGTTGAGTAACAAATGTTGGACGCGGTTTTTCTGATACTATTTTTTTTATTTTTGCTCTTGCTTCATCAATTCTATCTTCGTTACTACTTTGTGAACATGATACCATAGTTAATGGCAGTAAAAGTGGTGCTGATATTGACAGCGTTAATAATAATTTTTTCAATTCAGCTCCATTCATAGTGTTTCAATAATTTATTAAATAATTTTATCATTTTTTAAGTATAATTTTTAAAATAAATTAAAGTAAAGTTTAATTTATTTATTAAAGAATGGGGTATTTTGTGTACGCATTTGTGATCATAACTAATAGGTTAGAATTTTCAACAGCAGTCAAGGATTACTTTATTTCTTTGTGCCCAATAAATTATAATGTTATTAAAATTTTTACTTATGGAATTGATAAAAATGATCTTAAAAATGAAGCTAAAATAATTAAGGAAATAAAAAAAGAATTAAATGAGAATTCTAAAATAGAAAAATGTTTTATTTTTTCTGATTTCGGAGATCCGACATTTTTATCAGAAACCATTGACAGAGAAATAGAAATTGCTATTCATTCACAAAACTCATTAATAGAATCTGGCTTTTTAGCATTTGAATTAATTAATGGTGGTGCACCTATAGAGTCAATAATGATTGCACTTGGTCGGGAAGTTAAAAGATAATTAATAAATATTAAGATTTATTTTTAGCAGCCAATATTTTGTCAATTTTTTCTGTGGTTTTAAAACTGATTTTAGCCAAAGAATATAGCGCTTTACGCCCATATGTTTCGATAAATTTAATGGCAAATTTTTCAACCACTTCATTGGTACCTAATGGTGTTTTCATTTCTAATTCTGCATCTTGTTCTTGCATCATTTTCAAAAAGTGATATCTTGCAATAACTGAAGCGGCAGCAACTGCAACATGTTTTGTTTCTGCCTTCTCTAACAACATAACAGGTTTAACAAATGAATCAGCACTTAACTTGCCTTCTACTAATGAAGTATAATATTTTTTAATACTTGATTCATTACTAAATTGATCTATTATTGTCATATCATTTGCTACTTTTTCTTTCAATTCAAGATGATTAATTGATTTCATGTGCAAGAACATTTTTAATTCATTAGCATTCATATATTTATTTAAATTATTGTAACCTTGCTGAGTTAAATGACTTACTTTATATTTTAAAAGATCCTTTAATTTAGGAAAAATTTCTAATATTTTTTTATCAGTCATAAGCTTAGAATCTGTTATTCCTAATTTTTTTATTTTATTTATATTCGCATATTCAACATAAGCACCACAAGCCACTAAAGGAGTTAAATAATCTCCGACTCCTGTTTCATCTACTCCGATCACATTTTTATTCTCGAAAATACCATCAGTGTATTGGATGAATTTTATTGGTTTAGCTTCTTTTTTGGGAGCAGTGTTTTTAATTGGTTTTTTTGTCATTTTGGCTCCTTGGACTTGTAAAAGTAATTTTATTATATTATTTATTTCCTAAATTATTCAAAAAATTAATTATGAACTCACCAACTCCACCCTCTTTGTTGGTTAATTCGGAAACATGATTAGCGTATTTTTTAACATTATCATCAGCATTAGCCATGGCAACAGAATGTTCAACTAATTTTAACATCGAAATGTCATTAAAACCATCTCCAATTGCAACAGTATTTTTAACTTTAATATCATAAAATCTTAGTAATAAGGAAATAACTTTTGCTTTTGACACCCCAAGTGCAGTAATATCAAATATTTTAGAATTATCATCACCTTTTGATCAGTAATTAAATTCTGCTAAATCACCATATTTACGGTCTAGATATTTTTTTAACTTCATGGCGTCATGCATAATTTCACCATCATTTGATCTTTGAAAATCGATATCTAAAACTACTCCAATAGGTTTAAGTGGTATTCTACCTAAATCGATTCCTTCTGAGAACTTTGGTAATTTATTAAAGCCAAAAATTTGCTCAAGTTCTTTATCACGTTTATAAATTTGAACTCACCCAGGCCCTTCAATTGCATAATTTTTTGTAAGGTTTTTTAATTTATCGTCACTTAAAATATAAAGCATTTCATTTAAATTAACATATCTTATGTAGTCAATAAAAAATGGATCACATGGATTATGGATGTGAGCACCATTGATATTACCCACTATTGTATTTAATTCTAATTTTTCATAAATCTCTTTTGTTGACACTCAAGGTCGACCAGTAATTATTGAAACAACGTGACCTTGTTCTTTAGCCATTTTAATTGCTTCGATTGTTCTAGGATGAATTTCATTAGTTATTGAATTAGATAAAACTGTACCATCTAAATCAATAGCAAATAAATATCTTTCTTTCTCTATTTTTTTCATAATCTTATCTCTTTTCTTGAAAATTTGCTTTCTATAATTATAAGCAATAAAAATATTATTACAATATAATTCAAATTATGACTAATATAATTTTATACCAACCAGAAATACCGCCTAACACGGGAAATATTATTAGAACTTGCTATGCCACAAATGCTATTCTTCATATTATAAAACCAATGGCTTTTGATTTACATCATGCAATGATTAAAAGAGCTGCAGCAGGTAGAACTGTTGATGATATAAAATATTTTATTTACGAAAATTATGATGATTTTGTTAAACAACATGGTGATAAAAAAATTTATTATATTTCAAGATATGGAATTAAGAATTATGTTGAACCTAATTACAAAAATGAAAAAGATATATGAGTAATGTTTGGTCGTGAATCCACTGGAATTCCAAAGGATATTTTGAGAAATAATATTGATACTTGTTTGAGGATACCAATGTCTGAAAAATGCCGTAGCTTAAACTTGGCTAATTCAGTAAATCTTGTCGCTTATGAAATATTAAGACAAAATGATTTCAAGGGATTATCATTGTATGAAGTTCAAAAAGGGAAAAACTTTTTAATGGAAGAAGACAATGAATAGTAAAGAATTCTTAATTGAAATGCATCGTGATTATTTAACAAAGAATGAAATTATTGAATATAAAAAATTACTTCATAAAAAATATCGTTTAGAAAAAGGGATTTATATTATTGAAGGTAAACATCTTGTTGAAGAAGCACTTAAAGCAAACATTGTTCAAACAATAATATCCACTGATAAATTTTTTGATTTCGAAGAAACACTTTTTTGTCGTGAAAGTGAAATAAAAAAACTTTCTACAACTACGACACCTCAAAATATTATTGCCATTTGTAAAATGACTAAAAGGAAAGAATTAGGAAATAATATTTTGTTTCTAAATAAAATTAATGATCCCGGAAATTTAGGGACATTAATTCGAACAGCAAAAGCTTTTGGTTATGATGATATTGTTGTTGAAGGTGTTGATATTTATAATCCAAAGGTTCTAAGATCAGCTCAGGGAGCTACCTTTTTTACTAACTGTATTAATATTGCTAATTCTGTTGACTGAGTTAAAGAACAAAAAGAAAAAGGTTATTGAGTATATGGGGCTTTATTGAGTACACACTCAAAAGAATTTGATAAAGTAGAGAAGCATAAAAAGAATATTATCATTTTAGGTAATGAAGCTACTGGAATAGAATTTGCAATTGAAAAATTAGTTGATGAAAAAATATATATTCCAATTAAATATGAATCATTGAATGTTGCAGTAGCTGGTGGAATAATCTTAAATAACTTTAAAAAACTTATTTAGTTTTTGATAAAACTAGTTCATTGTATTTTGCAATATCTGTTCTAGAATATCTATATTGATAAAATCCTTCTTCAACTGAATTTTTAGCAACTTCAAATCCATTTTTTGATATCCCATTTTCAATTATTTCCTTTTTAGTGTTTTCATCTAAAAAAATTGTGTTTTCAAACATTGTTATCATTTCGGTTATTTTAATATCTTTAAACGGATAATAGTTTTCATCCATTTTTTTTGAACTAAAGAAAACATTATAGTAATTTTCTTGAATAAATTCTTCATCAATTTTTCATATATTTTGTTCTAAAGATGAAAGTCTATGAATAATAAGAGGCATTAATGTTGATATTGTTACAGATATTTCGAAAGCATCACTACTCATAAATTTTTCTTCATTTAAAAATTGAAATTTAATTTCAGTTCTTGAAAAATTATTGTCATCAATATCAAAGGAAATAAATTGTTTAAAGTTTCTAAAATAATCAACTATAAAAGTGAGGAAAATATTGAAGAGATCTTTATTCATTTTTTTAATGGCAATAATAATAAATGAATAATTGTGTTCTGCATAATTATTGATTTTGCTATTAAGAAATAAATCAAAATTAATTGGACATCTTTCATCGCTTATCTTTGAAGGAGAAATTATTGAATAACTATAATTAGGATTTTGAGTAACAATATATTTTAAACCATCAATTTCAAATATGGGTTTCTTTGCTCTTAATTTAATGGTTTCTTTATGGGCAATAAAACTAGCTTCATCACCAAAATCATATATATCAACATCTCATGAAAAAGGCGATTTAGTTTTGTATTCATTTTTAATAATTAGTTTATTAGCAAAATCAAATGCGTAATCGGCATCACCATATTTTTCTTCCCACAATTCTTTTATTTTTGTTTCCATTATTCTCCTTAATTTTTATATTATTTTAATCTCAAATAATATTTGTAAAATTTAATATTTGATGTCTAATTATTTTGAGTCCCTTATTAGTATCGGGTTCACCATTTTTGATTAAGAGATTTCTTCTCTTTGTAAATTTTATTAATTCATTATACTGACCTACTTCATCATCAGAATATTCAATTCCAAGTTCTGTAAATTTTTCTGGTGCAAACTGCTTCATTATTTTAGTAATCCCATAATAAAAATCTAGATCACTAACAATTTCCGCTTTAATTGCTCCAGTTGCCACTAATTTTAAGGCATCTACTTGATTAATTAATTTTGGCATCAAAATTCCTGGTGTATCTAATAACTGAATTTCACCAGCTGAGATCCATTGCAATGATCTTGTTGTTCCCGCAAAATTCGCTACTTTAGTTTTTTTAGCTTGTGCCAATAAATTAATCATGGTTGATTTACCGACATTAGGCATTCCAATTACAAAACATCTTAATCGAGGTTTTAATAAACCTTTTTTAGCATCTCTCTCTCTTTTCTTTTTTAATAGTTGTTCAAGCTTTGCTAATATCTTTTTTCTAGATTGTGGTTTTTTCAGATTCACAATTACAGATAAGTCATGATCATTATTAAATCGCGGTAATACTTGATTTAGTTTATCGATATTAGTAAAATCACTTTTAGTAAAAACAAACAATCTAGGTTTACGAGGAGCTATTTTATCGAATTCCTCATTGTAAGATGAAATCGGAACTCTCCCATCTAAGAGAACAATAAAACAATCAACAATTTCTTGCTTATCCTTTATATCATTAAATGCCTTTGCCATGTGACCAGGGAATCAATTTATTAAATCCATTTTTTAATTATATATTAAATATATACAATTAATAATTAGACTTATATTCGCTTTAATATTTTTTTAATAAGTCTTTACGACGATCCAAAATTATTTCAATATCTTTTGCAACTTGATTCTTAATAAATTCATAAATACCATCAATAAATACTTCCTCAGACTTGTGCGAAATGATTACATAATTAATTCCAGCATTTTGAAGAACAACTTGTTCATTTCATTTAATATCAGATGTCACTAATAAATCACAATTATTAATCTTATTGTATTTCATGAATTCATAAATATCGCCTGAACCAGGTCCAAAGTAAATTTTACCCACCTTATCATTTTTAGATTTATCTCAATTAGAAAGTACAAAATTTATTTTTAATTTTTCTTTCAATAATTTAACTAATCTATCAAATGAATCAGTGTATTTGATGATTGTGCTGAATTCATGTTGATCAATCTTTTTAGTTAATAATCCCAATCTTTTTAATAAATAGTGATGTGTTCCATTCTTGTTAATGTCAAAATTAGTATGAAGTGAATATATAGAAATGTTGTGTTTTTTTGCCAAATCAAATAGCTCTCTTTTTGATTGATCAATTTTAATGGCTTCTCTTTTGGTAGGAGCAAAACAAAATGGGTGATGAGCGATGATTATTGAAACATTGTTTTTAATTGCCTTTAAAATAGCATTTTTATCTGCATCAAGGCTAATCATCACTTTTAAATTCTTTTCTTTTTTAGAAGTAAAGGAAAAACCACTAAAATCTCAAGGTTCCTGAGACTTTAATGGGAATTCTTTTTCAAGTATTTTTATTAACTCTTTTTGATTATTAATTTTCATTTTGGTAAAAATCTTTTAGTTTCTTTCTTCTTTGAGGGTGTTTCAGTTTTCTTAAGACCTTAGTTTCAATTTGACGAATTTTCTCTCTTGTGTAACCTAATTCAGAAGCTATTTCATCCAGTGTGTGTGCCTTAATTTTTTCGCCATTTTCATCAACACCAATTCCATATCTTTTTTGAATAATTTCTTTTTCAAAATCATCTAAATGAGATTCAATCATTTCTGTAAGAATAGAAGAAAGTTCTTCTTGAGCAGCATAATCAACCGGTGAAATAATATTATTATCTTTAATAAAATCACTAAATGAAGAATCATCCTCTTTACCAATTGGTTTATCTAGAGAAATAGGATCAATATTTATACGACGTATATATTGAACTTTTTCAGCAGTAAAATCTTCACCATATCTTTCTGCTATTTGTTGGTCAGTGGGTGTTTCGTTTAATTCTTGTTGCAATTCTCTTTTAATC
The DNA here is from genome assembly GCA_051653325.1 of Metamycoplasmataceae bacterium. Classification (GTDB taxonomy): domain Bacteria; phylum Bacillota_I; class Bacilli_A; order Mycoplasmatales; family Metamycoplasmataceae; genus UBA710. The sequence continues at coordinate 7,701 of JBOFVX010000017.1, read as the reverse complement.
TTAATAATTTTATTAATAGTTTCAACCATATGAACAGGAACCCTAATAGTTCTTGCTTGATCAGCAACAGCTCTTGTAATTGCTTGTCTAATTCATCAAGTTGCATATGTTGAAAATTTAAATCCTTTTCTTCAGTCATATTTAGAAACAGCTTTAATTATTCCGGCATTACCTTCTGAAATAAGGTCAATAAATGAAAGACCTCTATTTTTATATTTTTTAGCATTATTAATAACAAGCCTTAAGTTACGACGGATTAAAATTTCCTTGGCCTTTTTACCATCACGACCGCCTTTTTCAATTCTTTTTGCTAATGCAATTTCTTCTTCGGCAGTTAGCAGTTGTCCATATTTACCAATTCAACGCATATATCATTTAACAATATCACTTGTTTCTGAAAGTTTATTTTTCATATTTTTGTCAGAAACTCTAACACTCTTAATAGTATTATCAATATCAAATTCATCAGTATCATCAAAGTCTTTTAATTCTAATTCATCAGTAACATCTAAATCAACTTCATCATAATTATTTAAAGCAAGATCATCTAATTCTAATTCATCTGTAGATTCTAAATCACCATCAACTTCATCAATCAAATCACTTAAAGTTGCATCCGCATTATCAACTAAATCAATCTCGGGACTAATTATATTTTTTTCCATCAAATGTAAAATTAGATCATCCAAATCATCATCTTTTATTTCTAATTTCTTTTTTTCTAGAAATTTAAATACATTATCTTGTGTAAGATAATTTTCATTAGTTTTTTTAGCATTCTTTTTAACTTCATCTTTAAGTATTTTAGAAATATAATCAAACTTATTATTAGTAATTTTAGGTTCTTTGATGGTTTCTTTTGTTTTAGAGTTAACCTTTTTTGTAGTTATAGATTTTTTGACATCTTTGACATTTGAGGTTGCAGCTTTTTTGGTAATGACTTTTGTGGTAGTATTAGGTGTTTTTTTGGAAGGAGATGTTGTCTTTTTGGTAATAGAAGTTTTTTTAGGATCTTTTATTACTTGGGGAGTAGAATTTGCTTTTGTTTTAGTAGACTTCTTAACGACTTTAGATTTTGTAGATAAAGTTTTTTTGGGTTCTTTTTTCGTTTTATTAATTGTTGGCATTTATTAATGTTCCTTTACTTTTGATTTTTTACTTTTATTGAACTTTCAATGATTTTTGTTATAAATACATCATCAGGGTTATTTTTCACTGTATTCTTTAACTTTAATTTGTTTTGACTTAACTTAATATCTGGTTTATTTTTTTCTAAATTATTTATAGTTTCTATAAATTCTTCTTCGCTTTGAGGTGGATTCTTTGTTTTCTCTATTTCCTTTAACTGCTTCTCTAATTCTTCATCTAATTCAAAATTAACATCTTTATTTTTATTAATTATATAACTTGCTAATTCCATATATTTTGCAGTTCCTAGAAAAACATTTTTCGACAAGTAAATTTTAATAAGATCAGGGTTCTTAAGCATTCCCAACAGTAATCTGTTTATATTAATAAATATGTAAGCATTTCTAATTTTAGTGGGTTTTTCATCATTTATAACAATTTTCTTTTCATTTTTTTGATAATTTTCTATTTTATTAGATAAAGGTGACAAAATATTAGCAATTTCACTAGATTCAATGTTTAAAAGTTGAGAAATCTTATTTGAATACTGAGATTTGACGATTGGATCACATAATGATAAATAATTATTAAATTTTTTTAAAAAGTGCTTTATGTTATTGGGATTATCAATATCAACTGTATTAATTAAATATTGATAAATAAATTCAATTCCGGCCATTCTTTGACCAATTAAATTTAAAAATTTTTCTTCTCCATATCTATTTAAATATTCATCCGGATCATACTCAGAAATATTTTTCACAACATTGACTTCAATATTAGCTTTCAGCAATAAAAAGATTGATTTGTTTGTTGCTTGTAAACCTGCAGCATCATTATCAAAAAATAAAACTATTGAATGATTTTTTAACTTGGAAATGTGTGTTTCTGAAATTGATGTTCCCATTAGAGCCACTGAATTATTTAATCCTACTCTTGCAAATGCTATAACATCCATAAATCCTTCAACTAAATATAATTCTCTTCCTGTTTCTTTAGCTCTTCAAAAATTGTAAATTATTGATGATTTATTAAAGACAACAGAATCACCTGAATTAATATATTTATAAACCTTTTCGTTAGGATCTAAAGTTCTAGAGGACAAGGCAACAATATCACCAAATTCATTTTTTATTGGGAAGACAATTCTATCCGAAATCATTTGATTTTCATTTTCATTTATCAAGGATGCATTAATCATTGTTGAAACATTATTATTCTTTTTTAGCAAAAAATCCTTATATTCTTCAACTCTAAATGGCTTAGCATAACCAATCGAAAACATTTCCTGAATCTTTGTATTAATATTTCTATTCTTTAAAAATTCAAGCGCATTTTTATTTTCTTTAAAAGTCAAATCATAAGAAAATTTCTGAGTAATATCATTAAATACTTTAATGATCTTTTTTTGATTATCATTATACCTTGAAGCTTCAACATATTCGAAACTATCATGATTAATATCATATTTTTTTGCCAAGAAAATTATTGCTTCTTTTTTTGACATTCCTTGATATTTTTCTAAAAAAGCAATGACGTTTCCTGATATTCCACATGAAAAACATTTAAAGAATTGCTTTTCTTGAGAAACGGATAATGATGGAGAAGTATCATTATGAACTGTACAAATACCTTTATAGTTTTTCCCTACTTTTGAAAGATTAATGAATTCGCCAACAACTTCAACAATGTCTGCAGTTTGCAATATAGTATTTATTATTGATGCGCTCAAAATTATCTCCTTTTTTATTTTATATAATTAATAATGTCAGAAATTAATATTCTTTCTTGGTCCATTGAATCACGATTTCTAATGGTTACTTTTTTATCTTCAAGTGAATCATAATCAAATGTTATTGAATAATAAGTTCCAATTGAATCTTGACGTCTGTATCTTTTTCCAATTGAACCTGTTTCATCAAAAGTAGTTTCAATATCATTTTCTAAAAGATTTCTAAATATTGCTTTAGCATGTTCTGATAATTTTTTAACAAGTGGTAAAACCGCAACTTGATATGGAGCAAATTTTTTATCGATTTTTAAAATTATTCTTTCTTCATTATTATCAATTTTTTCCACTTCATATGAATCCACTAAAATGGCCAATAATAGACGATCAACACCAACTGATGGTTCAATAATAGTTGGAATTATAAATTTATTAGTTTCAGTGACTAAATATTGTAATTTAGTATTTGCTAATTTGTTGTGAGCATTCAAATCAAATTCTTGACGATTAGCAATTCCCATGACTTCACCTCAACCAAATGGATAAAGAAATTCAATGTCACTTGTTGCATTTGAATAATGAGCCAATTCTTTCTTGTTATGAACTCTAATTTTTAAAGAATCTTTTTTTATTCCTAATGATTGAATAAAATCATAAGACTTTTTAACATAGTAATTGTAATCTTGTTCACTTCTTTCTTTAAAAGTAAAAAATTCTAATTCCATTTGCTCAAATTCTCTGGTTCTAAAAATGAAATTCCCTGGTGTTACTTCATTTCTAAATGATTTACCAATTTGTCCAACACCAAATGGAAGTTTTAATCTTAAAGATCTTTGAATATTATTAAAGTTAACAAAAATTCCTTGAGCAGTTTCAGGCCTTAAATAAATAGTGTTCTTTTTATCTTCAATAATTCCTTGCTTAGTTTCAAACATAAGATTAAAATGTTTAATATCACTTCAATCTGTTTTAGAACCATCATATTCTTTAACATTATCTTTTAAAAATTTTTCTAATGATTTATTATCCACCCCCGAACAATTTTGTTTAGTTATTTCTTCATAAATATGATCAGCACGATATCTTTTATGGTTTATTTTATTTTCAACAAGAGGATCCGAAAAATTGGAAATATGACCACTAGCTTCTCAGATTTTAGGATTTAATAAAATTTTTGAATCAAGACCAACATTGTTTTCTTCTAAAGTTACAAAATTCTTTCATCATGCTTTCTTAATTTTATTAATAATAGCTATTCCCAATGGACCATAATCTCATGTATTCGAAAGACCTCCATAAATTTCAGAACTTTGAAAGACAAAACCTGAATTTTTTAGGTGATTTACAATATTTTTCATATCTTTTTCACTGTTCTTCATGTTTCCTCAAGTTCCTATAAATATATAAGTGTCTAATAGTAATAATTTTATATTAAATAAGTGTCATTTACAATAATTTCAATAATATTATCACAAAAGAACATAAAATGATAATATGGTTCGTAATTCATTAGATTTAAGTGATTCTTTTTTATCAATTACTCCAGAAGGATTTTTTGGGTTATCCTTTCTATCTTGACAAGGAAACAAAATAACTTATGATAATTCATGAGTATTTGTGATGATTTTTCATATTATAGTGATATTGTCTTGTATTTTCAGTTTTCTTTCTAAGGATTGATGACACAATAAATATCAAAGTAATTCAATTATCTTTATAAAAGGAACGCAATTATTTGGAATTTTTATTGTCTTCTTAATGATGTTTAGAATTATGGTTTTGACACTTGGTGATTATCCTAATTTATGAGAATTAATTCCTTTAAATTTTAATAAATTATTTATTTTATTAATTTCTATCAGTCTTGCAATTAGGAAAATTGAATATGCTAAATACTTCGCTATCTTTTCAATTATTAGTGGAATCATGGGAATGTATATTACCAATTTAAGTAATTCTGAATATTGATCTCAATTTGGAGGAGTGGAAATAGGATATGATAATTATTTTTTCTGAGATTATTTTATTATTCATTCATCTTCCGTTGTTTTACCATTCTTTATTATGACTTTTCTAAAGCCCACTTTTTATAAAAAAGAAGTTCTTTATTTTATATTAGTAATGAGTGTTATTACAATTATTATTTTCTTACTCAATTTAGCGCTTTCAAAATCATCAAATCCTAGATGAAGAGCGAATTGATTTTTTTTAGGAATTCCTGAAGTTAATGAGGTTGTATTAGATATGCTTTCTTTTTTAGGGCCATTAGTAGGTTATCCAACTATTTTGTTTACTTTTATAGTTTTTGGAATTATATTCTATTCATTATCAACTTTTATTTACTTGAATTCAGATCGAGTTATTTTTACTTGATATAAGGACCATAAATTTCATTATAGTATTCATCCTGATTTTGTTCCTTCTAGAAATATGTATTATTTTATTAATGGAGAATTTCCATCTGATATTTAAAAAAATGACAATATTAATGTAAACATATTTTAAGAAAATGATAATATTATTAATTATGATTGATATAAATATATTAAACGAAACTTTAGCACCACCAGATGGTAATTCATTTTTTGGACTATCTTTTTTATCGTGACAAGGTAACCAAGTGACTTATGCAGATTCATGAATAGTTGTATTAATGATTTACCTTTTAGTAATTTTAAGTTGCTTATTTATATTTGTGTCTAAGGACTTATTACATGCAAGATATCAAAATAATTCTACGGGTGTAATTAGAGCAACGCAAGGATTTGCAATTTTCCTTTTATTATTATCAATTTTTAGAATAATTATTTTATCTCTTGGTGGTTATCCTAATTTATGAGAAGTTATCCCACTACATTTTTGTAGATTATTCGTTGTCTTAATTGGAACCGTTCTTTGCTTTAGAAAGATTGAATATGTTAAATATTTTGCTGTCTTTTCGATTCTTGGAGGAATTGTGGGATTATCAATTCCTGATTTAAGTAATTCAGATTATTGAGCTAAATTTGGTGGAATGGAGATTGGTTATGATAACTATATTTTCTGAGATTATTTTATTATTCATTCATCTTCTGTTGTTTTACCATTTTTTATAATGTCTTGTTTAAAACCAGTATTCTATAAAAAAGAAATCATGTATTCATTATTAATAATGGGGGGAGTTGCGATTGCGATCTTCTTATTGGATTTAGCTTTATCAAAAGTACCTGATGAAAGATGAAGACCTAATTGATTCTATTTCGGCGTTCCAGAAGTCAACGGAGTTCAAGAGTTACTTTCATTTTTAGGACCATTAATTGCTTATCCAACACTTTTGTTTACTTTTATTGTTATTGGAATCGTAACTTATACTTCTGCAACATTTATTTATATGAATTCAGACAGAATTCAATTTACTTGAGAACGAGATCATAAATGACATTATCGTCTTCATGCAAAAATAATTCCTTCTGAAAATATGAAACACTTTAAACAAGGACCATTAATAGTTAAATAGAAAATTAATAATTGTATAAAAAACTCTCCCATAATAGGAGAGTTTTCTTTTAAATATAATATGTTTTATTTAGTCATTTGAGATTTAACTTCAGAGGCGAAATCAACAACTTCTTTTGTGATTCCTTCTCCAACTTCAAAACGAACCATAGCTATTTCATTAGCATTTTTTTCTAATAAGAATTTTGCAACAGTTTTTCCAGATTCAACTACATAATCTTGTTCAGTTAATGTGTAATCTGAAAGAGCTTTTCTTAACATTCCTTTTAGAATATTCTCTTTAATAGCTTCAGGTTTACCAGCTAATGCAGGAGAATCAGCAAATTCTTCTTTTAACTTATTAACTCTATCTGCAGGAACTGAAGATTCATTAAGAAATTCAGGATTCATAGCAGTAATATGCATGGCAATTCCTTTTAAAGCATCATCATTTCCACCTTTAGCAACAAATAATGCTGCCTTTTGACCATCTGAATGAGTATAGTTACCAATAGAAACTCCGTTACCTTTAGGAAACTTTAATGCTCTTCTAAATGATATTTTTTCACCAATTGTTGAAGTAGCTAATGTTGCAAGATCATCAATTGTTTGACCTTTAGCATTTTTTAATGCAGCAGCTTCTTCATCAGTTGAAAAATCATTATCAATTAGTATTTGACCTATTTCATGAACTAATGTTACAAATTTATCATTCTTTGCAACAAAGTCTGTTTCAGAGTTTACTTCATAAATAACACCGTATTTATCATTAACAACAGTTGCAACTAATCCTTCGGCGGCAATTCTTCCTGATTTTTTAACAGCTTTAGCTATTCCATTTTCTTGTAATCACTTAATGGCTTCTTGAATGTTTCCATTAGTTGCATCTAAAGCTTTTTTACAATCAACAAATCCACTACCTGTTAATTCTCTTAATTCTTTAATTGGATTTCCAGACATTAAATTTCTCCTTCTTTATTTTTAGATTTTTTAATTTCTTTTGCTTCAGAACTTACAGTTTTAGTTTCTTTATCACCTGTTGCTCTAGGACTTCAACCTTCTGGTCTTTCTCCTCTATTTTCTCAAGTTCTTTTTTTGTACTCTCCACCTTCAGAATTTCTGTTCGGATTTCTAGTAAATTGACGTCTTTCTTTATTTACATCAACTGGTAAAACAATTTTATCATCTGGTTGGTAAGCAAATTTAACTGTTCCATTTTTAGCTTCAACAATTGCATCTGCCAAAATAGTAATAATTAAGTTCAATGATTTGATTGAATCATCATTTGCTGGGATTCCTAAATCTACTAATTCAGGATCACAATCAGTATCAATAATTCCAATTATCTTAACATTTCTTTTTCTTGATTC
>JBOFVX010000016.1:0-1929 GCA_051653325.1 Metamycoplasmataceae bacterium | reverse complement strand
AAAAACCTTAGAAGATTATAATTCTGCTTCTAATTCGAAAATCATATCTCTAATTTCAGTCGCTCTTTCAAATTCAAGTTTTTTTGCAGCCTCTCTCATTTCCACTCTAAGACCTTCAATAACTTTGATTACTTCGGATTTCTTTGCCTTTTTGTTCTTTTGGTTTAAAACATAATCAATTGCATTTTGTAAATCATGACCTTGAATAGGTTCTGGTATTGGTTTTACTATGGTTTGAGGGATTATGTTATTTTCTTTATTATATTTCTCTTGAATTCCACGTTTGAATTTATTATCATCAATGGTTTCCTGCATACTTTTACTAATACCATCTGCATAAAAAACTACATGACCATTAACATTTCTTGCAGCTCTACCTGTTATTTGGATTAAACTTCTTGTTGATCTAAAGAATGATTCTTTATCAGCATCTAGAACAAGAATTAATGAAACCTCAGGAATATCAATTCCCTCTCTTAATAGATTGATACCTATTACTACATCATAAACACCTTTACGTAACTTACGAAGTATTTCATTTCTTTCTAATGTTTTATGATCAGAGTGAATGTAAGCAATCTTAACACCTAATGTTTGAAAGTGTTTTGTTAATTCCTCACTTGTTCTTTTAGTTGTAGTTAGAATGAATGTTTTTTCATTTTTCTTTATTTGTTCTTGAATTCTATCATAGATATTTTCTATTTGATTCTCTGAAGGATATACCTCAATTGTTGGATCAATTAAACCAGTAGGTCTTATTATTTGAGAGATAATTTCACCTTCAACTAAATCTACTTCATAATTTCCAGGAGTTGCAGAAACAAATATTTTTTGGAATTCATATTTTTCAAATTCATCAAATCTTAAAGGTCTATTATCTAAAGCTGAAGGTAATCTAAAACCATAATCAACTAGGTTTTCTTTACGAGCTCTATCACCTCTATACATTGCATTTAATTGCGGAATCATCATATGAGATTCATCAATAATAACAAGAGCATCTTTTGGTAAATAGTCTAATATTGTAAAAGGCTTTTCACCTTCATCTCTTCCATCTATATGTCTAGAATAATTTTCAATACCTGAACAATAACCAAATTCAAGCAATGAATCAATATCATTAATTGTTCTATCATGTAATCTTTGATATTCAAGCAACTTTCCATTACTTTTAAAGTATTCTAATCTTTCTTCTAATTCATGCTTAATTAAATTAACAGCTCTATGAATAGTTGGATCTTGAACAGCATAAATAGCAGCAGGAAAAATTGCTAAACCGCTAAATGATTTGGTTATCTTTTTAGTAATTGGATCAATTCTAACAATACTTTCAATTTCATCACCAAAGAAAACTATTCTTATCAAATATTCACTTGTTCAAGCAGGTGCTAATTCTATTACATCACCTTTAACACTAAAAAGACCTGAAGATAGTTCCACACTATTTCTCTTATATTGTCTCTTAATAAGATTGATAAAAAAATGATTCCTCTTAATAACCATCCCTACTTCAATATTAAAAATTGAGGATTTGTATTCTTCGGGATTAACTGATCCATAAATAGCAGCAACTGATGCAACAACTATTGAATCTCTTCTCATTGTCAGTGCATTCAATGAAGCCATTCTCATCGCTTCTAAATCCTGATTAGTTTTTGATGTTTTATCTACATAAACATCTTTTTGAGGTAAGTATGCTTCAGGTCTATAGTAATCAAAATATGAAACAAAATATTCAACTCTATTATTTGGAAAAAAACCTTTTAATTCACTATATAGTTGTGAAGCTAATGTTTTATTGTGAGACAAAATAATAACTGGTTTATTGAATTGAGCAATTACATTTGCAATTGTAAATGTCTTACCCGACCCAGTAACTCCTAAAAGAACTTGATTCTTTTTATTTTCTTTAATTCCTTTAACTAATTC
>JBOFVX010000015.1:0-3198 GCA_051653325.1 Metamycoplasmataceae bacterium | reverse complement strand
TTCAGAGATAATATGTTTCATGTAATTAATTATAAGTTATTGCTATTTAATAACTCAATTTTTTTTCTTTGAAACTTAAGTTCAGCATCAATAACTTGATAGAACTTTTCTAGGTCAGATTTCTTTTCAATTATAATACTGACCTTAACGCCATTTTTAACAACTAGTTCTCTAATTAATTCATTAGTCATTCTATCAAACAACTCTTTTTCTTCTCCAATATTTTTCAATTCTTTTTGCAATGTCAAATATGTCATTATAGTTACAATTATTAAATATAATGGAAAGAATCAAATGGCAATCATAACTACTAAAAATAATATTGCTAGAACTCCAGTATCAGTTCTAGAGGATAGTCAAATTGTAATAGTTGTTATTGCACAGACAATTAAAGAAACGCAGATCATTATTAAACGTTGTCTAAATAAATATCTATTAAATAAGATGCTATTAAGTTTCATTTATCTTTCTTTTAGATCATGTATTATCTTCATGTCTAACGAATGATCCGTCTAATGTTAATAACTTATAGATCTCACCCATTTTTATTTCTTTTAATTCTTCTTTATTTAAAGATCTTGTGTTATTGTTATTTCATTCATTAGATAAAATAGATTCAACCTTATCAAATATTTCTTGAAAGGTAAATTGTTTTTCCTCATTACTTTCATTGCTGAATAATGAGTGGATCACACTTAATATTGTGTTATTCATAATTACATTCTTTCCGGAGTTGAAACTCCTAATAAATTTAGTCCTATTCTTATTACTATACTGCAGGCTTTAACTAAAGCAACCATTTCTTCTTCCTTAATGTTACCAAGAATTTTACTATTTGAATAAAATGAGTTAAATTCTTTTGCTAGAGTGATTAGATATTGAGGCAATAAATGTACCTTATTATTGGATGCTATTTGTTTTAATATTGTTGGAAATTGTTCAAGCATTCCAACAAGTTCTTTTTCCTTCTGAGTGGGTTTATTAAATTTTTTGAAATCTTTGAATTTTGATTTCTTTATTAATTGTTGTGTTCTTGCATAAGCATATTGAACTATGAAAACGGGATTATCATTGGTTTTCATGCTAGCTAGATCAAGATCAAAATCAATCTGAGAATTTGGTGATCTATTAACTAGAAAGAATCTTGTAGTATCAACACCAACTTGTTTTACTAATTCTGATAGATAAAGTGATGTTCCTTTCCTTTTAGACATCTTTAATTCTTCACCATTTTTAATAAGTTTTACTAATTGGAGAACTATTATTTCTAATTGGTCTTTGTGACCCATTAAGCTCATCGCTATTTCCATTCTCTTAATATAACCAGAATGATCAGCACCTCAAATATTAATTAATTTCGAAATATTCTTATCTCTAGTTATTTTGATGTTGTGATAAATAATATCAGGGAGGAAATAAGTATATGAGCCATCTTGTTTAATTAGAACTCTATCCTTATCATCTCCATAATTAGTAGTCTTCAATCATGTGGCTCCATCTTTTACAATAACTCCATTAATCTCTTTTAATTTGTCTTTAATTATGGATCCTTGATATAAACTTTTCTCCGAAAAATAAATATCAAAATTAACTTTCATTGATTCCAAATCTTTTCTTATTTGATAAAGCATAATTTCCGTAGCTATTTCTTTAACACTTTCTTTTATATCATTATATTCTTTGCCAACTCATAAATCGTTAATCTTTTCTTTAATTTGATTTGCACATCAAATTATGTCTTGACCGTGATAACTTTCCTCCGGTAAATCTATTTCAACATTGAAGAGTTGTAAATATCTAATATAGCAAGCATAGGATAACATGTCAATTTGAGTTCCTGCATCATTAATATAATATTCTCTAGTAACCCTGATACCAACATGTTCTAAGATGTTTGCTAATGAGTCTCCTAATGCAGCACCTCTAGCATGGGCAACATGTAAAAACCCTGTTGGATTAGCTGAAACAAATTCTAAATTATAATGGAGTTTTGAATAATCTTTTCCATAATTAAGATCCTCTTTAATAATTCTTTCAACTATCTTGGAATAATAATCATCCACAAGATAAAAGTTAATAAAGCCCGGGGGGACGATTTCAATTTTGTTTACAAGTGTTTTTTTCTTATTAAATTTCTCTACAATCATTTCTGCAACTTCAATAGGTTTCTTTTTTAATTGTTTAGCAAGAATCATAGAAATATTTGTAGAAAAATCACCGAACTCATTGTTGGTTGGTTTTGTAACAGTAAAATTAACTTCTTTAAAATTATACTCTTTTACTATTTTATTTAATTCATTGAAAATAAGTAAGTTCATTTATTTATATTATATTATAAACATTCAAATAATGTTTTGTAAAGATGTTTATTGAAGACAATTAGTGATTAATGTATGGTGTGATGAAATCGGTTAGGTTTTCGTGTTTTTCTAGAATCTCTTCTTTATCCATATCAACAAGGATTATTCCCTTATCAATTATTATAACTCTATCAACTAAGTACTCAACTTCTTCCATATCATGTGAAATTAAAACTACTGTCATATTGTTTTCTTTTGCATAAACTTTAATAAAGTCTTTTATTTTTGTTCTAATAGTAATATCAAGGCCTGTTGAAATCTCATCTAAAAAAAGAACTTTGGGTTTGTGGATCAATGCCAATAAAGCATTTAGCCTTTGTTGTTGACCTCCCGATAAAGAGCTTGCTTGTTTTTTATAAAATTCATTTATACCAAAAATATGAATCAAAGCATTCAATTCATTATCATCAATTTTGGTTCCATAAATTTCAATAACAAAAGCAATTATTTCCCTAACAGAAAGGCCTGGTGGATATGAAGATTCTTGAAATTGGATTCCAACTTCTTCTAAGTAGCTTTTCTTATAATCAAATAAATAGTTAATTTCACCTGAAGTTTGTTTGTTTAAACCTGCTAATATTTCAACTAGAGTTGTTTTCCCGGCACCATTAGCTCCAAGAATGCCAAGAGCTTCTCCTTCACGTATTTTGAATGTGATGTCTTTTAAAACTGTTTTTGCATTTTTTCGCTTATTTAACTTACCAAAATCTTTTCTTAAGTTGACAACATCAATTAAAACTTTTTTTTCGCCCTTTTGAGGAGTTTTAATAATTTCAACTTCTTCTCTGTGAGTTGCAAGATAATTTAAATTTATAAGAAAATCTCTTATTGCTTGTGA
>JBOFVX010000014.1:0-10491 GCA_051653325.1 Metamycoplasmataceae bacterium | reverse complement strand
ACTTTCTTTCTTCTAATATTTTTTTAGCAAAGTGATAAACCATTAACATCGCTTTAACATCATTCTCACAATATTCTTTTAATTGTTCCTGAGTTTCTATCCATTCATTATCACCAATTCCGCCAAGTCTCCTATCAATTGCTTTACTCATTGCCATTAAACCATTTTTCACTTCTAAATTTGCATATGGTTTAATCATTACTTCTAACTCATAACCCTTTTTGGTTATATATTTTTCAATTGCTTTAATACTTGAAAAGCCATATAATTCCCATAAAAATATTGGAGGTAAATTCTTATTTATAGAATTAATTTTGAATAAATCTAGTAAATCTTTTGTTCTTTCTATAATTTTCGATATTTTCCAATTATATTTTTTTACAAGCAATGAAAAGTTAAAGTCTTTTTGTATTTCTGCTTGTTCATCTAAAATTTTCCCCATATCCTTTAACTTTGAATTTTCATATGTTTCATTATAAACCACATATACATCTACATTCTCATCAAATATTGCATCAATAATTTCAAAAAAGTGAATATAATTAATGACCTTAGGATCAATTACAATATTGTTGATATTCTTTATTTCGTCCATTTCTGTTTTGATCACCGAAACTTGAAAAATCAATTGTTGATACGGTAATGTATATTCCATTATAGGAAATGGGAGGGAGAAACCCTCAAAATCATATCAAACTACTTTTTGCTTGCCTATTGATTCCAGGAATCTCTTAAGAGCATCATAATTTATTGAATTCTTTTGATTTTTAATATTTCTAGTTGCTTTATGATCATCATAATATTTATTTATATCTCCATCCTCAACTAACTCAATAATTTTTTTATTTTTTATTAACGATCCACTTATAGGAAGTAAGTTTGGAAAATCTTCTTGAATAATTTGTCTGAGAAATTTATTATTACCTCATGGCTTTATATCAAAAGACCCTACTATTTTTCTCTCAGCGTTTCTTGCTTGATTAATTCATACTAAATAATAATCGATTTCTTGCAAGTACAATTGTTGTTTTTTAGATTTGCTTTTTAAATTTAATAATTCTCTATTAGATATTTTCTCAAAGATGGTTCCGCCGAGTTTTTCAGGATTACCAAAGGCCGCCTCTTTTAAAGATAGGAGTGAATCATCTTTTTTAGATGATTTAGCAGTTGATGTATTTGCATAAAAAGTTTCTTCAAATGTCATTTCATAATTCTTCTTAAAGGTTTTAATTTCAATAGTGTAAATAGAAAAATTCCGCACCTTATATTTTTGTTTAGAAATAATTTCATAATCAAAAAAAGCTCTAATATAATCCTTTCGCTTTGTCCCAGTATTTAAATTCAGATTAGATATTTTTTTATCATATTTATCAAATACAGTTGGTTTACTTATTGCTCCATTATATTCAAAAACAGGATATAAAATAGCATCAACATTAGGATCATTCATCGCTTCTTTTGTTTTAAGAATGCCTATTTCCAAATTCTTTTCTTTTATTATTAAAAGATTTAATCCTAGTAATTCATATTTTTCTTTTATTCATTTTAGGAAACTATTGTTAATAACATCAAAACCTGTTTTATGAACTTCAACATAATTAGCATCATCATTTTCATTCTCGTTAAATTCTAAAGATCAATAAATATTTTCATCTTCAATTTCCTCTTCTTCGATTATTTTTTTATCTTCATAATCATTTCAAACAAAATATGGTTGACAAGTTAGATATTTTTCCAAATGTTTTCAAGTAATTTTTTTTTCGTTATTCATATTCCAATTTTAATTTACCCTCGTCTTTTCATTTTGATAATAAAATCTTATATTCTTCTTCATTATGACATCTCAAATATTCAACTAAATCTGCATCTTTTACAATGTGATATTGTGGAGATATTCCTGAAGTAGTATATTTCTTATATCAATCTTTAATATTTTTTATGTCATCTAATATTTGAGCTTTATTTATTTTGTATTTGTAGTTTTTGATTCTTCTATGCTCAATCGGAAAATTTTTAGGTTCTATATAATCTTCTTCTTTTAAAAAAGTAGCAACAACTCAAAAATCTTCGACACCCATTAAATATGAATAAAGTTGAGCTTGTTTTAAATATGAAACAGGAACCCCATACTTATTTCAATTTTCATAATTCTTTTCACCAGTTGTCTTTATTTCTATTATAATTTTTTTATCTCTAATATAACCATCAGGCAATCCACCAATAACTTCATCTTTATCTGCAAAATAATCAAAATTATATTTAACTGGATCATATGTCTCAACCTTTAAATTTAATTTTTTTTCAATTGCATCAACAACCTTAGGTTCAATATCAATACCAGCATCAACATATTTTCTGTCCAAAACAGGCAATCCAATTCATGCCATTCTTGTAAAAGCTGCAAACTGTGACTTATAATCATCAGTTTCTAGAACATCTCCAACAGAAGAACCACCTATTTTTTTAAAGCCAAATTTATTTCAAAGTTTCTTTTCTAACAGTTTTTTGTGAAAATCCTCACTTAGGATAACTTTTTTGTTTATTTCATCTAGGTTATAATCAATCCCATTATAGAAATGTCTTTTGCTTAATTTCATATGTCAATTATATACTAATTGAGTACTTATAGAATTTCACTAATCTTTCTGCATTATTTAAAGAAATTTCCTTCTTATATTTTTAATAAAAAAAATTAATAAATATTGTATATCGAATTTGTTTAGTATATAATTAATTTGCATAATTAACAATTTGCCGATTTAGCTCAGTGGTAGAGCAGCTGGCTGTTAACCAGTTGGTCACAGGTTCAAATCCTGTAATCGGCGCCAGTTTTGGCCTATTGGTGAAGCGGTTAACACACATGGTTTTCATCCATGGATTCACGGGTTCGATCCCCGTATAGGTCACCAAAATGGAAGATTAGCTCAGTTGGGAGAGCACCGCCCTTACAAGGCGGGGGTCATGGGTTCGAGCCCCCTATCTTCTACCATTATGCCGTCTTAGCTCAGTTGGTAGAGCAACTGACTTGTAATCAGTAGGTCGTAGGTTCGAATCCTATAGACGGCACCATTTTTGCGCCCTTAGCTCAGCTGGTAGAGCAAATGGCTTTTAACCATTGGGTCAGAGGTTCAAATCCTCTAGGGCGTACCAATATGTCTATTTGTGACTCCAAATACTATTTTGAAATATAAATACTATTTTGCGCGAGTGGTGAAATTGGCAGACACGCTAGATTTAGGCTCTAGTGCCTCACGGTGTGAGGGTTCGAGTCCCTCTTCGCGCACCAATTCATTTTATGTGACCAAACAAATACAAAAAATAAAGCCAACAAGGCTTTTTATTATTTTAAAAATAACAAAAAATCCAATTAAGGATTTTTTTGTTTTATTGTTTATTATTACTTAATTGCTACTTCAGCTTTTTTAATTACTTCACTAAGTAAACTACATGATTTATTAAATTGTTCTTGTTCTTGACTCGAAAGAGAAACTTCAACAATAGACTCTACTCCGTTAATTCCAATTATTGCTGGAACTCCTGTATAAAGACCTTTATTTTTAAACTCTCCATTTAAATAAGCACCAACCATTAAAACTTTTTTAGAATCAGTTAATATATTAAAACAAATGTTTGCCAATGCTGAACCAATACCATAGAAAGTTGCTCCTTTTCTATCGATAATTTCATATGCTTTCTTGTAAACTGTTTCATGAATTTTTGGATATTTTTTAGGATCAATTTTTCCACTTTTAGCAAAATCTGTAAGAGGTTTACCACTAACTGTAGCTGAAGAAAAAACTGATACTGATGAATCTCCATGTTCTCCTAAAACATATGCTTGAATTGAACTAGTTGCAATACCAAGTTCTTGAGATAGAATTCTCACAAGTCTCGCTGTATCTAATGATGTTCCAGAACCAACAACTTTGTTTTTGTCAAATCCTGTAACTTGTTGATACACATAAGTTAAAACGTCAACTGGATTTGAGGCAATAACAGTAATACCTTTAAATCCAGATTCTTTAATTTCAGTTGCTATAGTTTTCATAATTTTTGCATTACCTTCAACCATATCAATACGTGTTTCACCAGGCAATTGTGGTCTTCCTGCAGTAATAACCACTATATCAGCATCTTTACAATCACTGTATTTTGCATGAAAAACATTGAATGGGAATGTTGATGTAGCAATTGCATCTTCCATATCCAAAGCATTTCCTTGTGCCACTTTATCATTGACATCAATGATTCCATATTCTTGAGCTATTCCTCTGTTCATTGCTGCATAAAGAAATGAATTTCCAACTGCTCCTGAACCTACTAGAATAATCTTTTTAACTTTCATATATATTCCTTATTTTTCTTATTATAAATTTTTATAACTTAAATTATATAACTAAAAAGTTAAAAATAAATATAAATGAAAAAACAATTAATAAATGTAAATAAAGTTAATTATTATAGATTAATAATTCCAAAAGCATTCAATCATAAAATTATAGCTGGAATAACTGGGAAGAATATTGCTAATATACAAACAACTAATTCCATTCCTCTCGGTTTAACCATAAACAAATATAATAATGCACCGATGAATCATGTAAAAAGTGCAAGAATTAAAAGTATTAATCTTGTTCCACTTGTACCCTTATTTGATTTATTTTTCGCCATGTTATTTCCTTTTCAAAATTATAAGAATAATTAAATTAAATTATACTATTTTTTTTAATTAAAAAAAATATTAATATGTAGTTTTATTTTGTTAAAGTGATATACTTTTATTTTGTTAATAAGTGATATTATTATAAATAATTTTGCTTTAAAAGAAAAAGGAGAACTATGAATTTTAAAAAAATTTACCATACAATGGCGATTGCTTCTTTATCAGTTTCTCCTTTAATTATCCTCGCCTCGTGTTCAAGTACTTCTTATGTAACTTTGATTCCAAAAATAACGGAGAATAAAGTGGTTCAAATTCAGGAAGAGATAGTTAATGAAACTGCTCAAGCATGAATTGAAGCAAGAAGAACTTGAACGAAAGAACAATGATTAGTGGCTAATAATCCATTAACAGGATATATTAGTGGTGGAAATGTAATTGCTGAGAATATTTTAAATATAAAAGTGAATATTTTTGAAGACAAAATAAGTTTTGTTATCGAAGTGGATAAGAATTCATTAAATAGATTTTTTGATAATAAAACCGAATGAATTGCTTTAATCCCTCAAGTAGCATAACCAAATAATGAATAACCAATTTCAATAAAATATTTTTCAATAATTAGAAAATATAAAAATAATATAGAAAGCAGGCGAAAAGGAATTGTCTAAACCTATTATCGAATTAAAAAATGTAACTAAAGAATTTGATCATAAAGTTATCCTTGATAACATTGATCTTTCAGTATACGAAGGAGAATTTATCACACTTTTAGGGCCTTCAGGCTCTGGAAAAACAACCATTCTAAGACTAATAGGTGGCTTTGATTGAGCAACTAGAGGTGAAATTAATTTTAATGGACTTGACATTAAAGATTTGCCTGCACACCTTAGAGAGACATCAACAATTTTTCAAGATTATGCATTATTTCCTCATTTGAGTGTTGAAAATAACATTAAGTATGGTTTAAGACTTAAAAGATTTGATAAACCAAAAGAAGATCTTAAGGAAAACATCAATAAGTTATTGAAAATTAAGGTTAAGCAATGAGAAAAGAAGGCGACTGCTGAGATGAAGAAGCTTGACAAAATTCAAACAGAATACATGAATAATCTTGAAACTAAAAAATTACCTGAAAAAGAAAAGGTTAAAATCCAGAATTGATTGGATGATTCGGATTTTAAATATTCATATTGAGAAACATATGTGGGCCAAGAAACCAAAAAGTTTAATAAAAGGTATTTACAAAGAAAAATTAATAGTAAAGAATTAGATGAAAAAATGCTCGAAGCACTTAAATTGGTTGAATTAGATGGCCATCAAAAAAAATCTATTGATAAATTATCTGGTGGGCAAAGACAAAGAGTTGCACTTGCAAGAGCTATTGCTGTTGAACCTAAAATTCTTTTATTGGATGAACCACTTTCTTCGCTCGATGCAAAGATAAGAGAAAAAATGCAAATTCTTTTGTCGGATTTACAAAGAAAATTAAACATCACTTTTATCTTTGTAACTCATGATCGTGAAGAGGCATTGCAATTATCTGATAGAATCGCTGTAATTAGAAATGGTAGAATTGAACAATTTGATACTCCCAAAGAGATTTATGATTACCCAATAAATAAATGGGTTGCTCAATTCATTGGTGACTACAATATGTTTGATGGGAAAATTATTGATGATTCTACCGTTTTATTTTTAGGAGAAGAATATAAATTTTGGAAACAAAAATATTCTTTTGAGCCCGAAGTTTTAGTTGATGTACTAATAAGACCTGAGGATATCATTATTAAGAAAAGTAATGGTTTCATTAGCGGTAATGTGCTTTCATCAACATATAAAGGAAGTTACTACATTACGGTTATAGAAACTAAAAAAGGTAACTTTATTGTTGAATCTACTAATGATTACGATGATGGAGAAAAAGTATATTTAGATTGAACGATAACTTCAATGCATTTAATGCTTAAAGAGGAGGAACAAATGGAGGTTGATAATAATGCAGTATATTAAATCGATAAATAAACAATCTTTACTATTTATTCCATATATTTTATTTTTTGTGTTATTTATATTTGTTCCCTTATTTTTTATATTGGTCAATTCGTTTTTTACTCCTGATGGAGCTAGTCCTGATTATGATAATACCGAATTGCTAAAGGATTTCACATTTTGAGTTATTTTCTTTAGATCACTAGGAATTGGTATAGGAAGTTCACTAATTTGCTTAGCAATTGCACTACCATTCGTTTATATTGTTTTATTAATAAAAAATACAAGCATTAAGATAGGTATTCTATCTTTAATACTTGCACCTTTGTTCATTTTCACATTAGTAAAAGTTCTGGCACTAAAAGGATTTTTCACATATGTATTTGATGAAAGAGCATTAGATGGTGCAGGGGCTTTAGTAATTGGACTCGTATATTTGAACTTACCTTTTATGGTTATTCCGCTTTATGTTGTTTTTTCAAATATGCCTAAAAATATTCTTGATGCATCAGAAGATTTAGGCTACACTAAAATACATACATTCATGAAGATAGTTATTCCATATGGATTAAAAGCGATTTGTTCAGGGATTACAATAGTATTTTTGATGGGTGTTTTAAGTGTTGCTGTTAGTGACAAACTTATTATTAATTCTGAACAAAACAAATTACTTGGAAATATAATTAATGATTTAGCAAATCCTTCAAATGGCTTTGATATGCAACAAGCTTCAACAGTAGTTATGATAACAATATTTTCCGTAGGAATCATATATGGATTAATTAGTGCAATTCCTTGGTTGTATCAAAGAGTAAGGGGCGGAATCAATGACTAAATTTAGAGAATTTTCAAAGTATTTTTATGTTCTAGGTATTTTAACTATTTTTTATGTTCCGCTTTTTTTTGCTGCAATATTTAGTTTTAATAAAACAAGTGATAAAGGATTTATTACTTTTACTAATTGAAATGGCTTTACATGAGAAGCTTATGAAAATTTATTTTCAAATAAGATGGTCGCTGCTTTTATGAGCTCACTACTATTAGGTACATTATCAAGCTTAATAGTAATTATATTTTCACTTCTAACAGTTTTTAGTATTTGAAAACAAAAGAGCAGAACAATAAAGGTTATTAGAAATGTTTCAACAAATATTTCATTAATAAATCCAGACGTAATTATTGGAATTTCATTAGCAATGTTTTTTACATTATCATTTGGAATTTTATCATCAGAATCAGAGGGATTTGGTAGAGCGTTAATTGGACATGTTGTGATGATCTTGCCTTATGGTATTTTGATAATGTATCCCAAGAGCGAAAAATTTAGCAAATCAATTTTTGAGGCTAGCTATGATTTAGGTTATTCAAAGGTTAGGACATGATTCAAAACATATTTTATTTACATGTTACCTTCGATAACTTTTACTTTATTAGTCTCCATGGTTCTTAGTTTCGATGATTTTATTATTACAACAATAACATCGAATACAGAAACCGTTGGAACTGAATTATATCAAGGAAGATTTCAATCATGAGCACTAGCTTTAGGTTCAATTTTATTAATTTCAGTAATTACAGTAAATGTAGCAGTATTCATTAAGAATACAAGAAAGGTAAAGAGAGAATATGAAGGATAGAAAAATATGATTATGGCTTTTTTTTCCGATAATTTTCTTTGGAGCCATAATGACTGGTGCGATTTATAAAACCATAAATCCCTATAAACCAACAATTTATAATTATCAATCCTATGTTAATCCTGAATTAATTCCAGAAATTGAAAAAAATTATTCATATCGTGAATATAAACTTAATTCAGAATTTAATAATGCGATTGATAATAATAAAGCGATTGCAGGAATATCATCAGATTACATGTTAATTGATTTAATAAATACTAATAAGATTTCAAAAATTAATTTTGTCGAAGCTTTTGGTGTGAAAGACCCAACGATTTTTTATTCTGATGCCACTAACAAACAACTTCAATTTTTCGATAAGTTTATTGCACCAAATGCTAAGGTTAAGGGTGATGTTGATGGAGACGGAATTATTGATCATTTTTCAGAATACATTATCCCTATTTGAATAAATAACAAAGTTTTTATTTACAATGCAGATAAAATAAATGGCAATGTTCCTGATTTTACTGGAAATGATTTTTCACACGAAAGTATTTTAAAAGAGCTGAGAAGAAGTGGTGTTGATGTTTGATCATGAGTTAATGCACCTATAGAAAATACCGTAATTGGTTCTGAACTTGATGATGTTTTTAATACAACTTTAACAAATGATAACTACGTTAAAAGAATTGACCAATTTTCACAAATTGTTAAAAATGGAACTGGACATGAAATCAGTGATTTTTCAACGAACATTTTTGAGGGTGATTCGGATGTTGTTTTACAATCAACTATTGATCCAAGATCATTTATTCAAGGGTCATATCTATTTAATGGAGATGCATTAGATGCATATTGATCTAATGATAATTTTTCAAATGTGCCAACTGGAACTGTTAAAATAGTAAAACCAAAAAATTCTCTTTCATTTGTTGATGGATTTGTTGTATCTTCATCGATTTCAGAAAAGAACCATATTGAGTTATTACAGAATTTAATTCCAGTATTTTTCAAAGGTAAATTTATGAGTAAAGAAGAAATAGCTCTAGAAGTTACATTGGAAGATGGAACAATTGACTGAGAATTACTTCCATCATTAAGCAATTTTGATTATGTTAATTACACTCCTACATCTAAAGGTGAATATGAATTTGTTTTAGAAAATTATTTTCTTGATGATGAGGAACCTGAAATTGCTAAATCGTTTTATATAATTGAAGCTTATCAAATAACTCCAATAGTTCCTGTTAATGAGGAATTGCAATCAAGAATAGCTATTGAATTTAGAAGAAGATTAAGAATGTAAATTCACAAACAATACAATATATGACATCACTTGTAATTACTTAATAAAAATATATGTTATTATAAAATATATGTTATTAAAAAAAGAAATTGTCTTAAAATCAAACGAAAAAGTAAGAATAGACAAATTCATTGCTGATAATACTGATTTTTCAAGAAATGAAGTTAAAGAAATTATTGATACTTATGGTGTTTATGTTGACGGAATACTCATTAGAAAACCTAAATTCATTATTAATGAAGGTGCAACTATAACAATAAAAGAAAAGCCACAAAATGAAATAATAATGATTGCCCAAGATATTCCGATTGAAATAGTATTTGAAGATGAACACATTATTATAATTAATAAAAAAAGTGGAATGGTTGTTCATCCAGCACCCGGAAATAAAGACGGAACATTAGTTAATGCTCTTTTGTTTCACTTCAAGGATCTCTCAGATTTAAATGGCCCAATTAGGCCGGGAATTGTTCATCGAATTGACAAACATACAAGTGGCTTAATTCTAATTGCAAAAACAAATGCATCTCATAAATATTTTGCTGAATTAATTAAAGAACACAAAATAAATAGATATTATAAAGCACTCGTTGTTGGCAAGATTCTAAATGATGTTATTCACATAAATGTTCCGATTGGTAGGAATGTTAATGATCGTCAAAAAATGATGGTCACAAAACAAAATTCCAAAAATGCTATAACCCATGTATATCCTGAGAAGATTTATCCAAACTATACATTAGTGCGTTGTGAATTGGAAACAGGGAGAACGCATCAAATTAGAGTCCATTTAAAACACATCAACTTTCCAGTTGTTGGTGATCCTGTTTATGGAAAATCTCTTGATTCATTTAATCAAAGACTCCATGCTTACAAGTTATCATTTATTCATATAACAGGTGAATTTATTG
>JBOFVX010000013.1:0-9305 GCA_051653325.1 Metamycoplasmataceae bacterium | reverse complement strand
CCACACACTGACCAAAAAACAATGGATAAAGTGGATGAAATAATTAAAATTTTAACTAGATATCAAGGAACATCGAAACTATATAGTTTTAATTACACTGATCTAATGAATTATATTGGAATGACTTCAAAGCAGGCATACAAAATTATATTAATGAGAAGAAGTTTTTATAGAATTGCTTCTATTATTGCGACAGAAAATAATTGCTTAGGGATAAGTAATGGAGAGAACCTAGGACAAGTGGCTTCACAAACATTAGAAGCAATGAATGTTGTGCAAGAGCAATCAACATTTCCAGTTTTTAGACCTCTACTTACTCATGATAAATTGGACATAATTAGAAAGGGCATTAATATTCACACCTATGACATTTCTATTATTCAAG
Organism: Metamycoplasmataceae bacterium; assembly: GCA_051653325.1. Classification (GTDB taxonomy): domain Bacteria; phylum Bacillota_I; class Bacilli_A; order Mycoplasmatales; family Metamycoplasmataceae; genus UBA710. The sequence continues at coordinate 8,920 of JBOFVX010000013.1, read as the reverse complement.
CGAGTGAAGCGTGTGAGTTATTTGCTCCAGCAAGTCCAACCACAAAACCGAATTTAAGAATAGCTGAATCTCTTGAGAAAGAATTATATAATTTAGAAAAACTTGAAGAAGATGGTATTATCCAAAATATTAAGGTTAAATATTTTTAAGATTTATATAGACAAAAAAATAACTATTCAATTAGAATAGTTATTTAATATTATTTTCTTTATATTAGTTTGTTCCATTAATCAAAGCAATAATTTCATTAAGAAGTGCTTCGTTTCTTGTTGGGTCTGTCATTGGTCTAAAATCAGGTGTTTGTGATTGAAATTTAGCCATTGCATTATCCAATGCTTTATTAGCAATATTTGCATCATTACCTTTTAATAAAGATTTTGAAACAGCAACTAAATCTTTATCAAATCCATATTTAACATATGCATTTGCCTCAGGTTTTTGAGGTGTACCTGTACCAGCTGCAACAAAACTACCCTCAAATCCCCTATCAGAAACTCCTGCTTCAGTGTGATCAAGAGGAATACCAGCAAGTAAAACCATAGCTTTGTAAACACCAACAGCAGTTTTTTTCTCTACTGAAGAAAAGAATCACTCTTTATCATTTGGAAAAGCTAAAGCTTGGTTAGAATCAACTCCAATTAATAGTTGACCATTATTTTTATCTTTAACATCATCTAATGTTGCACTAGTTAAAGAACCAGCAACTGGTAAAATTATTTTAGGAGAATTAGATGTTGTTCCAACAATACCCTTTATTTTAGAAACAATAGCTGGATCTGGTGCAAAACCTGTATCTAGAACTATACTTTGTGATTGAGAATTACCTGATCAGAATTGAACCTTCTTATCATTTTCAGTATTTCAATCCAGCATTCCTTGTAAGAATCCATTAACAAAGTCTGTAACTCCATCAAATTCACCGCCACCAAAAGTATTTAAGTGTGGTGGTAATCCTTTGGTATGTAAATATTCTGATGCTGCTTGACCAGTAACTCATGCTGCTTCTTCTGTTTTAAAACCTAGCCCTAAGAATTGACCTTTAGGAACAATATTTTCCCCATTTCAATCAACACCAATAATTATAGCTTTCGAATCAATAAAGTTTTGACGATTATTACCTTTAGTAATTCAATCACCAAATTCTTTTTCTTGTTGGAATCCAGTTAATACTCATGTTTTGAATCCTTGGTTTAATGATCTTGTATAAAGATTATCTAATTGTGTAACACTTGTAGTTTCTGCATAAGTAAATGTATCATTGTTTGATTGTACTTGTTTTTGATAAAGTCTAACTGCTCCTATTGCTGATTCATTGAATGACTTATCATTAACAACACCTTCCGCTGTAATTAATATAGTCTTTCTTTGAACTTCTGATTTGTCAGAAGAAGCAGCTAGTTTATCTTCAAGTTTTTTTCCATAGTATTCTTCAGTTTCCTTTGAAATTCCTATATCAAAAGCATCAGAATCACTAGATGAACAAGATACTAACAAGATTGATGCTGGTACAGCAAGCGTTGCCAGCGCTCCTCCTAATAACATTTTTTTAACAAAACTCATTTTTCTCCCTTTTCATTTAATATTAAGCATATTAAATTATTATGTTTTTTATATATTATATAGAACTTGTATGCTTTTAGATAAATGAAATGTTATTTTTGGATAACAAAAAGACTCTCATTATGAGTCTTAATATATATTAATATGCAATAAATTATAATAATTATTGTTGTTTTAATGTAATAGAAGGTCCCATTGTAGATGAAATGGTTAAACTTATAATATAAGAACCTTTAACAGTTGCTGGTTTTAATTTCTTTATTAAAGATATTAATGTTTCACAATTTTCAACAAGTGCTTTTGTGTCCATAGATACTTTACCAATTAAAGAATGAACAATTCCAGCCTTATCAGCCCTATAGTTTGCTTTACCTTTTTTAAGTTCTTCAACTGCTTTTGCAGGATCAGGAGTTACAGTTCCAGTTTTCGGGTTAGGCATTAATCCTTTTGGCCCTAGTACTTTTCCATATTTACCAAGTGTAATCATCATTTTAGGTTCTGCAACCATAACATCAAATTCAAAAACACCTTTTTTTAGAATTTCTTCTAATTCCATACCTGATGCAACAATATCTGCACCAGCCTTTTTAGATGCCTCTTGATTTTTGGGGTCATCTGATGCTACTAAAACACGAACTTTTTTACCTGTTCCATGTGGTAATAGTACAGCACCTCTTAGTTGTTGTTCTGCCTTTCTAGTATCAAGATTTAAATTTAGTGCTAAATCAATTGATGCATCAAATTTAACAAATGAAACTTTTTTAATAATTTCAATTGCTTCTGTTAATGAATATTCTTTAGATTGATCGAATTGTTCTAAAGCTTTTTTTAGATTTTTACTTATATGTTTCGCCATTATTCATCACCTTCAGAATCGTCTTTCTTACCAATAACTTCAACTTCAACTGAAGCAGATGCATTTTCGGCAGCAGCAGCAGCTTCTGCCTCAAATTTAGCTTGGTCAGCACGCGCTTTAGCTTCAGCAACAGCTGCTTTTTTAGCTTCCTTCATTTTTTCTTCTATATTATCAATACCTTCAATAGCAATTCCAATATTTCTTGCTGTACCAGCAATTATTTTCATTGCTTGTTCAATATTATCTGTATTTAAATCTTTCAATTTATAAGCAGCAATTTCCTCTAACTGAGCTTTTGTTATTTTACCAACAATAGTAGTTTTTGAATTTGCGCTTCCTTTTGGTATCCCTGCTGCCTGCAATAATTTATATGCTGCTGGTGCTGAGAATAATTTAAAGGTGAAAGACTTATCATTATAAATTGTGATTTCAACAGGAACTGGTTCACTGCCTCTATCTTTTGTTTCGTCGTTAAATTGTCTTGTAAATTCTGGCATTACTATCCCAAGACCTGCTAATTCAGGACCCGGCTTAGCTTGACCAGCATTAAACTCTAATTTAGCGATACGAACTATTTCTTTTGCCATAGTTACGTGCTCCTTTTTGTTTATATTTCTGATCTATCGTGGTCAGACGGATTTCTACAAACCCTTCCACTTGCACGCTAGGCAATTTACATTGCTTTTGAATTATACTATTTTTATAAAATATATTCAAAAATAGTTATTAAATAGAATGGAAATTTACTAACTAAAATTATTGTTAAATTTATTACTATGTATTAGAAGATTATATGTTAGTTTCTTGTTATCTCAAAAATTTACTAAACATACACTATAATATATATAAGCAATATTTAATGTTTAATAAGGAGATTAAGATGAGTTTTGTTAAAAAAATGTTATTGGGAGGAGCACTGGCAACGCTTGCTGTACCAGCATCAATCATGTTAGTTTCTTGTTCATCTAGCGATAGTTTTGATATAGGTGTTTCAAAAGAAACTGAAGATTACTATGGCAAAAAACTTGAGGAAAAATTAGCTTCCTCTTCTGATAAATCAGAGGTTCTGAGAAAAACAGTATTAATTGTTTCGGAAGGAGTTGTTAATGATAAATCATTTAATGAATCGTCATGAGGTGCCATTCAACTTTACCAAAAACAAGTAAAATCGAATGATGATACATTTATCTTTAAAGAAACAGCAAGTGTTACACAGTTAGATAATCTTTATACACAATCATTAAATGGAGGATATAAAACATGAGTGTTGGCAAATTTCCAACATGAAAAAGAATTTGGGAATTGAATTAATAAAGGAAATAACCGTCAAAGATTTATTGATTCTGAAGCAGTAATTATTGGTGTTGATTGAAATGGTGAAAATATTGTTCCTCGAGGTCAATTCTTAGGATTAGGTTTTAAAACAGAAGAAGCGGCATGAGTTGCAGGACAAGCTGCATCAGAATATTTAAATACAAAAGGGTTACCACCATACTTAAATACTTTTGGTGGTGGAGAATTTGATGGAATTACGGATTTTATTAACGGATTCTTACAAGGTATGCTTGATTGAAATAAAGATAATGTAGCTAAAGAAGTTGAATTTTGATCGGGTAATTCTAAATCACAAAGTATAGTTCTAGATACAGGTTTTGTAGCAGATCCAGCTATCGTTACTAAAATAAAGGGTATTGTTGGAACAACAGCTGAATCTCCTAGAATAATTTTGCCAGTTGCAGGCTCTTTAACTAGTGCAACATTAGATGATATTAAAGATAAGAAGAATGGTCAATTATTAATTGGTGTTGACTCTAACCAAGCTTTAGCCTTCCCGAATGATAAAGAGTGATTCTTTTCTTCAGTAGAAAAAAAAGTTGCTGTTGGTATTTATAAGGCAATGATTTTACTTGCTGGTATTCCTCTTGACCACAATGAATCAGGTATTTCTGACATAGGATTTGAAGGTAATTTTGTTGCAGCCGGTACAGGTACAATTGAAAAACCTGAAGCAAATGCCTATGTTAAATATGGATTTGATAAAGATTTAGTTGATGTATCAAAATCTTTATTAAAAGGTAATGATGCAAATATTGCTAATAAAGCATTAGAGAATGCAATGGCTAAATTTAAATCACAAACACCTATTTTTCAACCAATGACAGACCCTACAAGAAATGAAGAAATTCTTAATGGTCTTATCGCATTAATCAATAGATAAAATACTTTAATAATAAAGCTAATCAATTAAAATAGTTGATTTTGTTTTTATATTAATGGCTAGATTTGAGAACGAACATTGAAACTAATATGGTAATTGTTGTTATTTAAAAATGACAATTTATGATTATACATTGTGTATATAATGTAAATCATAATAATTTAATATGATAAATATTATATGAAAAGAGATTAATATGAGTTTTATTAAAAAAATGTTATTAGGAGGAGTGTTAACAACACTTGCTATACCAGCATCAATCATGTTAGTTTCTTGTTCGTCTAGTGATAAATTTGATATAGGTATTTCAAAAGAAACCGAAAATTACTATGGTAAAAAACTTGAAGATAAACTTGCAGCTTCTTCTGATAAATCGGAGGTTCAAAGAAAAACAGTTTTAATTACAACGGCAGGTACTGTTAATGATAAATCATTCAATGAATCAGCGATGGGAGCAATTAGACTTTATCAAAAGCAAGTGAAATCTAATAATAAAACATTTACTTATAGAGAAACTAGAAGTGTTACAGAGTTAGACAATCTTTATACTCAGTCATTAAACCAAGGCTTTAAAACATGAGTATTAACTGGATTCCAACAACGAGATCAATTTGAAGTTTGAATTGATAAAGCAAACAACCGCCAAAACTTTATTGATTCTCAAACCATAATTATTGGTGTTGATTGAAATGGTTCTGACATTGTTCCTGAAGGTCAATTTTTAGGACTAGGTTTTAAAACAGAAGAGGCTTCATGAGTGGTTGGTCAAGCAGCATCAGAATATTTACATACAAAAGGGTTACCACCACACTTAAATACTTTCGGTGGCGGAAAATTTGATGGAGTTACAGACTTTGTTAATGGATTCTTACAAGGAATGCTTGATTGAAATACTGAAAATGATAAAAAAGTTCAATTCTGATCAGGTAATGAACAAGCAGATAATGTTATTTTAGATACAGGTTTCGAACCAGAACCTAATATCATTAATCGAATAAATACTATTGTTGGAACAACAGATCAATCTCCTAGAATCATTTTACCTGTAGCTGCCCTTTTATCAAGTACAACATTAGATAATATTAAGGATAAAAATAATAATCAACTATTAATTGGTGTTGATTCTAATCAATCTTTAGTTTTCCCTAATGACAAAGAATGATTCTTTTCATCAGTAGAAAAGAAAGTTGCTGTTGGTGTTTATAAAGCAATGGTATTGGTTGCCGGAATCCCTCTTGACCACACCGAAGGATCTGTGACAGACACGGGATTCCAAGGAAGCTTTGTGGCAGTAGGTTCAGGTGGAAGAAATGCAAATGCATATGTTAAATATGGATTTGATAAAGATTTAGTTGCTGTTTCAAAATCTTTATTAAAAGATGGAGATGCAGATATTGCCAATAAAGCAATAGAGAATGCATTAACTAGATTTAAAGCAAACCCACCTAATTTTGAAGATATGAGTAATACAGAAGGGAACCAAAATATCCTTAATGCTCTTATAGCTTCAATCAATAGAACTAGCACTTTATAATAGAGATAAATATTTATTCAATTAAAGTCATTTGTTAATTTATATTAATGAGAATTATTTTTAAGTATTTCAGTTTATTTCTTTAAGGTTATTTTCTAATAAAATCTTGTTTATTTCTTTAAAGTGATTATTACCAATAAATCCTTTTCTAGCACTTAAAGGAGAAGGGTGTGGAGATTCTAGAATAAAAAATCTATCAGAAATAAACGGTTTAAGTTTTTGTGCATTATTTCCTCATAAAACAAAAATTAAAAAATCTTTATTCTCATTAAGAAATTGAATAAAATTTTTTATAAAAATATCTCAACCAATTTGAGAATGACTATTTGGCTTTCCCATCTCAACAGTTAAACTTGTATTTATTAAGAGTGCACCTTGATTTGCTCAAGAAGCTAAATCATTACTTTTAAAATGAGCATTAGGATATTCATTCTTTATTTCTTTAAAAATATTGGACAAGGATGGTGGGGTTTTAGACATTTTAGTGGAAAATGCTAAACCATCTGCAACATCTTTTGTGTGATAAGGATCTTGACCAAAAATAACAACCTTCATCTTTTTAAATCTAGTTTCAACAAAACTTCTATATATATCATTATTGTCCGGACAAATTATTTTTTTATTGGCTATTTCATTCTCAAGAAAAGATTTTAGTCTTTTATAGTAATGAAGATTTTCTTGCAAAGCAATGAAGTTAATATATTCTTTATCCATTAACTGAAACGCACTTTAGATAAATTACCATATTTTTTATTTTTAACTGTTTTAGTTTGAGCCTCTCCATCTAAATGGAAAATGAAAATGATTTCTTTGTTTTGATTATCAGAAGCAATGCTTAAATTAGTGATTTTAGAAAAATCCTCTTTATAAAAGTGTTTTAAAATATCTGTACTTTTATTTCACCTAGATAACTGTTTATACGTTTTAAGATTGGTGAAGACATTCTTATATAAAGACATGTGGTTTTCAATCATATTTGGTTTCTCTTGATTCTCAACAAAAAATCTTCTCTTTAATTTCTTCTGTAGTTCTTCTTCGTTAGTTATTGATATATATTCTATCAATGAAAAGAATGTCATTGTTTCTAAATCTGTTATTAAAAATTCTCTTCTTAATATCTTCTTAATTTCTAAATTTATCCTTAATTTCAATGTTAAATTTATTATTAAATATGTAATAGTTGAAAGAGTTGAAAGAATAATCAAAATCGCAACAATGTTGGCTAAAATATTAGTTCAAAAAATTCCTGCAAAGTGATATTGATCAAAGTCTTCGCCAGGTGTGTATCTAAGTATATTATAAATATCGATCATTTCCTATTTGCCTATTCATTATTAATTATTTATTTGCAATATTTATTATAAAGAAATTATTATTTATATGTATAAAAATTTGAGACTAAATTTAACTAAATAAATAAGCCGATTATTATAAAGGTTATTGAAAAAACTGCAATAAGAACTATGACTCAATTTATTCTCTTTAAATAATTTAATTCTTCACTTTTTTCTTTTGGTTTATCTGTATTAAATTGGATCTCCATTGTTTCAATAATATCTTTTTTATTTTTAAATCATTTTTGGACTAACCCACCAAAAAGATTCATAACTAAGAATGTAATAGCACCTGCTGCCATTCCTTCAGCAATAGAATTAGTTAACATCATAAACATTATTGTAAGGAATAACATTGGAATATCAATTGTTATTTCTCATTCGAAATGTTTTAATTGAGAGATCATTAGTGTTCCAACAATAATTAAAATAGGACCAATAATTGGTTGATAGAAAGTTGTTATTCCATCACTTAAAACTGGAATAGGCATGAATACTTGTAAGATTGGTCACATTACTATTGATAGCCCAAACATGATTGAGGTTACTATTGCTGAAAATCCTGTTTTGGCTCCAACAGATACTCCAACCGTTGATTCAACAAATGAAGTAACAGTAGTTGCTCCAATTCCAGCTCCTACAATTGTTCCAACTGCATCTACTTTATTTGCTTTGTTGATTCAATTAGCATCTGATTCATCTAATTTAATCATTCTGTTTAATGACATTAATGTTCCTGTTGTATCAAAGAAATCTAAATAAACGAATGAAAATATTGCTAAGTAAGTCATTGGTGATTTCCAAACCTCCACTTCACCAAATCCTAATCATCCACCTTTTACAACTTGATTAAATGTTTCGAAATCGCCATAACTACCTATTAAAGAATGTCCTGGAGCAATATTATTAATTGCTTTTGTTTCTAATAATATAACTAGTATTATTGCACCGACAATCATAGAAATCAAAATACCACCTGGAACTTTTAGGTAGTGAAGTATTAATCCTAGAAATAACATGAAGGTTGAAAGAATAACTAATCCATTACTAAAATCACCAAGTGTTGTCATTGTGGTAGATGTTGCTTGGATAATTCCTGAACTTTGCATTCCAAGATAAGCAATAAAAAAACCTAAAGCAGCTCCAATAGATAGCTTTAGGTTGGTTGGAATTTTTTTAGTAATAAAATCCCTAGCAGGAGTGATAACAACAAAAAAGTAAACAAAACCTGAAATAATAGTAACAGTTAAGGCTCCATTAAAACCAATTGATTGAGAAACTGTATATGCAAAGAATGCATTCAGTCCCATTCCAGGAGCAAGACCTATTGGAATATTGGCTCACAATCCCATTAGCATTGTTGCGAAGAATGCAGATATCGCAGTCGCTAAAAAAAGACCTGCTGAAAATTGAGCAGC
>JBOFVX010000012.1:0-2389 GCA_051653325.1 Metamycoplasmataceae bacterium | reverse complement strand
AGGAAATTGACATTGACTCAAGTTGCATTTGATCCATAGTAAATTCTCCGGATCTTGAAAAAAGATTTTTTGAATTTGATAAAAATGATAATATTGATAAAAATTTTCAAAAAGAAAAAATTTTATTTGTAATTAAGGGAAATAACAAATTGCAAAAGATTAATAAAAAACAACTTCGTTCATATCTTAATATACAAAATATTGCTAAATTTTCAACAAAAAAGGATGCTACAGATGAAGTTAATAAAATAATAAACGACCTTAAAAGTTTTTTTAATCGCTTGAAATAAAATATATATTATTTTATTGACAATTCAATTGAAATATTATTTATTATTTTTTAGTTTTGTTAATTATTTATATAATTAAAAAATGAAACAAAATGATATACTAAAAATTGATTCTTCTCTAAGTGAACTTGAAAAGAAAATTGTTCAAGAAATTAATGCCAACCCTAGTAGTTTCTTATTATTAAATATTGTTGAATATGCTAAATCAATTTTTACAACTAAATCATCAATTTCTAGATTATCTCAAAAGTTAAAATTCAGTAGTATTCTGGAAATGAAATTATTTGTTAATCAAGAACTAACAAAACAGCAACTATCATACAATATAAGTTCTGATACTTCAATTGAAGATAGAATAAATAACTTGCGCTCATATAATAATTATGCAATTAATGAAACATTAATAAACTTAGATCTAAAAAATTTTAAAAAAATTTGTGAGGTGATATCTAAGGCTAAAAAAATAATTATTTTTGGTGTCGGATCTTCATATTTGGCAGCATTAGAATTGGCCACTAATCTTCAAAAGATAGGATTTAATGTTGTTGCTTTAAGTGATGTTCATAATTCAATATTGAGAGTGGCTCATTTTGGCAAAAATGATTTACTAATTTGTTTTTCAAAATCAGGCAAAACAAAAGAGGTTTTATTTCTAAATGAATCCACAAAATCCATTGGTGGAAGAACACTATTGATAACAGCGAAAAATGAAAATTTGAAAAATGTTGACTTCACAATAAATTTAAAAGATTTAGCTAAGGATAATAGAATAATAGCGACAAGTTCTAAAATATCTCAAATTATATTATCTGATGCAATATTTCTAGAAATATATTTATCAACTAAAAACATTGAAAAAATTGAAAAGGAGCGAGAATTACTTTACAAATGAGAAAAATTCCAATAAAATGGTGGTTTTTACTTAAATTTAATTTAATACATGGGAATAATTCTATATATTTATATATTTAAAAAAAGTGCACTTTTTTAATTGTATGATTGTAATTACCCAGAATAATTAGTATCGAGGATATATGACGAATATAAAGAAACAAAAATTTCTAGATTCAATAAGAAATAAATTAATAGTATCATGTCAAGCTGTTGATGATGAACCTTTAAATAATGTCGAAGCAATAACATTAGTTGCAAAATCTGTTATTGAAGGTGGAGCAGAAGCATTAAGATTAAGTCAAAAAGATCATATTGATTCTATTATGCAAATAACCAATTTACCAATAATTGGTTTAATAAAGGAAAGATATAATGGATCTGAAATTGTTATAACTCCCACGATCAAGGAAGTAAATGATTTAATTGAAATTGGAGTTAAATGCATCGCAATAGATGCAACTTCCAGAAAAAGGCCAGAAGAAGATTTAGAATCTATTGTTATATATATTAAAGAAAATCATCAAGACATTGTATTAATGGCCGATTGTTCAAATGAAGAGGATGTCGAAATGGCAATTAAATTGAATTTTGACTTAATTGGAACAACTTTAAGAGGTTATACAAAAGAGACAAAAAATCTAAATAATATTTCGAATAATTATGAATTCATTAGAAAAATTCTTGAAATCTCACCAGTTCCGATAATTGCTGAAGGTGGTATTTGAGAACCAATTCAAGTTAAAGAACTTTTAGAGTTGGGATGTTTTGGTGTTGTTGTTGGTTCTGCCATTACAAGACCAAAAGACATAACTCATAGATTTTATAGTTATCTAGGAAGGAAGTAGTATGAATTCAAGCATAAAAGAAAGCAAAATTTTCAATATTTTCAAAAAAAGAAACGAAAACAAGAAAAGCAAAGGAAAAGTTAAACAATTCTTTGATCAACTGTCAAGAGGTTTAATGCTTCCGATTGCCATTTTACCAATTGCTGGTTTGCTATTAGGAATTGGTGGTTCTATTGGGGCTAATGTAACTTCAGAAACTGGAATAATATTTGCCAATATCTTTAAAGGGATGTCTGATGTAATATTTGGTAATCTTCCTATTTTATTTTGTATTGCAATAACGATAACGTTTTCGAAGGATAAAGGGGCTTCGGGTTTTGCTGCTGTGTTAGCATATTTAGTATTTGCATCATCCCAATC
>JBOFVX010000011.1:0-18557 GCA_051653325.1 Metamycoplasmataceae bacterium | reverse complement strand
AAGTGTTGGAAGAAAGTCATTCCTTGTAAAATCTTTCAATTGTTCAATTCTTTCACTTACTGGTGCTAAATTAACCTTTTGAACCGCTTGCAACGCATTAAGACTAGGTGAAGTAGTTGAGTCAGAAAGTTTAAATTTTTTTACTTGTGTTTCAAGACGTTTTGATTCTTGTGATTCTGAAGATGAACAAGCAACCATTGTCACTATTGGTAAAGTTGTTAATAAAACTATACCAAATCCTAATAATATTCTTTTTGTTTTCATAAATTATTTCCTATTCCTATTATCTTATATATAGTTTTGAATATATAGTTTTATATATAAAAACAATTATACAATAAACTTTACAATAATTTATTTTACATACTTTTTAAAAATTAAAGGTATTAGAGAATCTTAAACACTTTTTAATAATAAATTTTATTTTGAAGTTTGTTTTTTATTTTGGTAATTATTTGGGAAATATTCTTCATTCTTACCTAAAAGTCATAAATATCTATCAATTTCTTTCTTTTCATATTTATCAAGTTTAAAATGAGAAATAAATTTGTTGATAACATTCATAAAAAATATATAGTCCTTTAAATCATTGTCACTAAATTTAGAATCCATAAATTGATAAACATTATTATTAAAATGTCTTAATACTTTTGATACATGAGAATCATAAATTGAATATTTTTCATTAAAATGATGGTGACAGAATTTTGTTGCAAAAGAATAATAACGGATCTTTTTATCATTTTTTATTTTCACGGACGCAATATCATCAATTAAAGATAAATCTCCTTTGGATAATCTTTCATCAATGTTTTTAATTTTTAAAACATGATTAGAGACAATATTGATATATTTAATGTTAGTTGAGTCAAATTGATTTATACATGCAACTTTGATCATTATGTCATCAAGATTTTTATTATTTGGAAGCAAATCGACAAATATTTTCTTAATTGATTCCTGGTTTTCCGAATAATCTTTAGAAGCAACTTTATTTAAATAATAATCAACTTCTTTTTTGGATGGCTTTGGTATATTAGGTATAGTTGGTATTGTTTTCATATTTCATTATTATAACGCACAAACTTAATGACATCCAAAGATATTAAATTGCTACTTAATTATTATTTTGAATAATATTAATAAACTAAATATCTCAATTATCTTTTAATCTTATCATTTTAATATTATTTTATATTTTTAAAATATAATTTATTTAAAACTTTATTAAAGTTGGTTGGAGTCAAGGTGGAATTCAAAATTCTGAAATTTAATAAAAAAGATATTTATTCAAACCAAACTAAACAATTTACTAGTAATAAATATGAAAAAATATTAGCCAACTTATTGGCAATCAATAATTTAGATAGTGCAATTTTTACTAAAATAAATTCCTTTAATAAAGATTTAAATAAAATTTTAAGTAGCAATGATATTTCTAAAATATGAACAAAAAATGAATTTAAAATAAAATTAAACAAAATATTGATTAATGATTTGGGATCAAGGTTAAATAATGTTTCTAATGATCCTGAAGAAATTATAAGAATATTAAATGAGACTGATTTTAATATAACTATATTATTGAAAAACAAAATATTTAAAAATCCTGCTTCAGCTATTGATGAAATTATGGATAAAGTTGGCACCCACCAAAATCAATTCATAACTAAATGAAAGAAATATCAAAAAAGCATAAGGGATAGCTTCGAACAAACAAATATATGACCCCTTTTTATTGGAACCTATTTTATAAGTGGAACATTAAATGAGAAGCAAATATTTGCTCCCTTTTTATTAAAAGAAATTGAAATAGAAATTGATGATAATAATGTTTTTCTAGTTTCTAAAAATGATTCAGTTGTTTTGAATGATAAACTAATTTTCTTTATGCAAAAAGGCTTGGATATTGAAACACCATATATTAATAGTGATATTGATAAAATTTCCATTAATGAACTGTCACTAGAATTAGATTATTATTTTAGAGAAATATTGGAAATTCCCTTTGTAAATATGACAGATGTTTTCATCGAGAAAAAAATACAGGATATTAGTCATTCAATCTTAAAAAAAGAGCCTGGCATTGTTTTACTAAACTGTCATCCTTCAGGTGGAACCTTGAGAGCAGCCACAGTTGATTTAATTGAAAGTGGGAAAATAGACGATCTATTACACATAGACAACCTTTTAACAAATTTTGAAGATAAAGCAATTAAAAGCATTATCGAAGAGAATATGAAAATTGTGCGTGTTTGTCCAACAGATGCCTCTCAAGAAAAGGCAATTATTGCTTCTTTACAAAATCATACAATAATTATTGGTCCTCCAGGAACAGGTAAGTCTCAAACAATTGCTAATTTATTGGCGAATATTTTAAATCAAAATAAGACTGCTTTATTTATATCACAAAAAAAGGTGGCCTTAGAAGTTGTGATTAATAGAATGGGACAATTAAGTGATTTCTTATTCCAGTTAGTGGAGACACATAATAAAACTAGTAAACAAGAAAAGACAGCATTTTATTCAAGATTAAAACAATTTATCAATCATTTAAAATTTGATAATGAGAATACACAAAATAATATAATTAAAAGAAGATCATTTATTAGCGATGAAATAAGACAATATTGAGGATTAAGAGAAAAGATTAATGAAAAGATTGATGATAATGTCCTAAATAAATTTCAGTATGTTTTAAATAAATTAGAATTAACTAATATTCAAGTGGATGATATAAATAAAACATTTCACCTTTTCGAAAAATTAAAATATTCTAATAATCTTAATAAAGTTGAACATCTTCTTGATCTAAAGGAAAGAGATATTTATTTTTTAGCTATAAAAATGAATATTAAAGTAAAAAAATATTTCGGAATAATCAAAATTTATCCAAAAGATTTCAAAACACTTTATGAAATAAACATTTCGTTATTGAATTTGTTAAAAGTTTTTAATGATGATGTCGCTTTTATTTTATATCTAAAGGAGATTGAAACTCTTGAGAAATTTAATTTGTTATTTGAATTTAATAATGTTTGTAAAAACGAAATAAAAACAACTAATAAATTTATTTCTGATGAAGATATCATTAAGCATAATGTAAGTGAATTTGCAAAAAATAGATACATTCAAATAGAAAGAGATAACAAAATGAGTGATAAAACATGATCTAAGAAATTTTTAGGTAGAATTGAAAGAAGTTATACAATTCCAACAAATTTTACATATTTATTTAAGGATGATTTAAAAAGAATGTTCAATGTTTTTGTTTCCACTCCTGAATCTTTAGCTGGATTTATAGATTTTAAAAAAGATAAATATGACTATGTAATTTTTGATGAGGCATCTCAGATTTTTCTTGAAAAAGCTTTACCATTTATTTCGATAGGTTCAAAGATTATAATTGCTGGAGATGATCAACAAATGCAACCTTCAAACTGATTTTCGACTAGAGTAGATGATGAAAATGATGAAATTGAGAGTATTGATTCACTACTTTCATATGCAATCGCTAACTATATACCTAAGTATAATTTAGAGTTAAATTATCGTTCAAATTCAGCGGAATTAACAACATTTTCTTCTAAGCAATTTTATGAATCAAATTTACAAACTCTTGACAAAAATAATTTTGAAAATAACTCAATTGAAATAGTTAATGTTAATGGTCAATGAGAAAATAATACTAATCTAAAAGAAGCTAATGAAATGATAAATATATTAAAAAATAATTGGAAATCTAAGTTCTATAAAAAAATTATTTTATTAACTTTAAATAAAAAACAAATGGATTTAGTAAATGATTTATTGGCAAGTAATGAACCACAAATTTATGATCATATTATTAAAGGTAAAATCATTCTTAAAAATTTAGAGAACATTCAAGGTGATGAAGCAGATTTGGTTATTATTTCAATTGCTTATACCAAAGATACTTTGCTTGCTTCAACATATGTTTGTCGCCCAGGAGGTAAGAATGCCTTGAATGTAGCCATTACTAGAGCTAAGTCTAAAATGATTGTTTTAAAATCCATTAATTCAAATGAAATTTCATCTAATTCTGATAATATTAATTTATTGGTATTTAAGAGTTGACTTGAATTTTTAGAATTAAAATCAGAGCAAAGGAAAGAATATTCAATTAAAGAATATGAAAATAATACCTCAGTAGAATCTGGCTTCGAACTAGATGTCTTTAATTGATTAAAACTACAAAAATTAAGTAAGGATGTTGAACTTTGTACCCAATATCCAATTGGCTCATATAGAATTGATTTAGCTCTAATTAATAGACAAAGTGGAAGATTTTTAATAGGAATAGAAGTTGATGGTTTGAGATATCATTCAACCGCAAATCAAAAATATCATGATATTATTAGACAAGACTTTATAGAATCCAAAGGTTATAAAATAATAAGAATTTCAGAAATGCTTTGAAAAACAAATAAGGAAAGCATTCTACAAATGATTGAGGATAACTATTAAAATATAATATTAATTATGTTAAAGTCACATTTTATTTCTCATAATTATTAATAAATAATTTAACAAATAAATAAAACTAATAAAAGAGATTCTTTATATAATTGTATTAACATAGAGAGATAAGGTATTATGAAAAAAAGTATACTTTCAACTGATATAAAAATAATTCCTTTCCCTATTTATGGAAGTGAAGATCAGAAATATAAAAGAAATATTGAAATAAATATTTTATTAGATTGATTAAAAACTTTTGTCCCAAACTCTTCCCTTAATTATTTTTACAATAAAAAATTAAATATTTCATCATTAAAAATAAGATTTAAAAATTCAAACTTAGAAGAAATAGATTTCATATTTTATTTAAAATCTCCTGAAAAAATAACATTCATTTTAATTGAAGTTGAGAAAAGTTGATTTTCTTCAAATAAAGAAATTAAGGATTCAATTAATTTCAAAAACCGAAAATTGGAATATTTCATAGATTTAATAAATTTTAAGAATCAATCTATAAATGAATCTTTTGAAATTAAAGAAGTCGTTATTATAAAAAAGGGAGATAAGTTCTTCGTTAATGAAAATGGGCAAAAAGTTTTCGAAAATCTTAATACTAATAATTTTATTTGAGAGCCAGAAATAATAAGGTCAAAACTATTATCTCTTTACAATAAATCTGTACCCATCAATTGATCAGCAAATAATATCTTTATGAATGATTATGAAGTTTATGATGTTGTCAAAGAGAAACTATCACATCTTATGGTTGATTTATTAAAAAATGAATCTACTCCACAAGCCATCAAAATAAACGGTAATCCTGGTTCTGGTAAAACACTAATTGCTTTATTACTTTATAAAGAACTAATTGATAATGGTAAAAATGTAGGCCTTTACTTTCTTACTCAAAATACTATAAAGGATTTTTTCTGAAATGAAACGACTAAAAAATATCAAGAAAATATTTTATTTGGTGAATTTGAGTCTCAGGACTTCAATTGAAAAAAGTTTACAGAGTTTGATTACATCATAGTAGATGAACAACAAAGATTATTTAAAAATCAATCAGTTAAATTCTTTAACAATCTTAAACAGAATTGCAAGGTTATCTTAATAGGTGATGATAATCAAAAAATCAAACCTTCTGAAATGGGGTTTAAAATTCCTAGAAATATTTCTTCATTATCAATATTTCTAGATTCAACGTTTTTAAGATATTCAAAAAGTCATCTAAATTTTCTTAGTGATTTAATATTGAAAGGAAAATTGTTACAAAAAGTTTATCACAGTGAAATAAAATTTGAGTTCGTAATTTCTGATGGAAGTAAAGAGCAAATTTCTAATTATTCTGCTAATTTAGATGAAAATCTTTTAGTTAAAAATTTTGAACCTTACATTCAAAGAACATATAGTGATAATGAATCTGAGATTGAACCTTCTACTTTTATGGGAGAAGAGTGCGATGTTGTTATATTTGATTTAAGTCCTTTAGAAGTGGAGAGCAAAACAAGAACAACAATTATGTTTAAATCAAGGTTCACAAAGTCATATAGATCCAAAAATGAATTAGAAATAGATGACACTTTAACTAAGCAAGGTATTTACTGTGGGCTAACCAGAGCAACACAGAAAATAGTTATAATAGGAACCAAAGAAATGAGTGTTTACTTTAAATATGCATTTAGTCTTTTGAATAAGGTTAACAAATAATAATATTTGAAAAAGTTCAAAATAAAACTATAATTAAATAAGAGTATAATATATTTATAGATGTGAGGTAATTATGAATATCAAAAAGCGTAATGGTAAAATAGAAACACCCTTCAATGAGGTTCTTTACAATAATTGTACTACTTGCAATATTTTAAATAATAAAAATCCTGTATGTGTTAAATGCTTAAGAGGTTTTTAAAATAGCTTCCAAAAGAGGATTTGTATTAAAAAACCAATAACTCTTTCTTAGTTATTGGTTTTTTATTTCAATTAAATAAAATGTAGTTAATAATTCTAAATTAAATTATGGTGTACGATTTAATAAAAGACCTGGGTTAATACTAATAACTTCTGAAGGTGTATTTGTATCAATGAAATTAACAGTTACCTTAAGTAAATCACCTAAACGCTCAATAGTGATTCCATCAACTGTATCAAGTTGAGTTTGACTTTTATTAGCAATGATTGATCTTAAATCTTCTTTTGTTGTGTAAGTAATTATTTGTGCTTCAGTAATTGTTGCTAAAGTTGTTAAATCTAATTCATAATCCAATTTACCTGTTTCAGAAGGGAATAGGAATGTGTTATTTAAACCTGCAGATGGTGCAAAAAATACAGTATCCATTGTTACATTTCTTTGTGTAGTTGGAATCAATTCAGAAAAAATATCGCTCAATTTAAGTTCATAACCAACAAGACCACCTAAATTATTTAGATCCTTATCACTATTTAGTTTTGCTATTCTATCGAAAACACCAAAATCATCAAAATCCATGTCATCATCATTTTCACCTAAGAAATATTCTTTCAAGTCTTTAATATCAATTCCAGGATTAGTTGTAGATGCATTTTCAATCATGGTTTTAATTTGTTGAATTTGAGCTTGAGAACTTACAGCGGGTGTAATTTTTCATGTAATATCTTTGGTAATTACCCCTTCTTTATCATCCTCTTCAGATTCATAAGTAACTTCTAATAATGCTGTTCTAGCAGTAGCGTTAACAGACTTAACTCTTATTCTTTCTAATTCAATTTCCATTGTAGAATTTTCAAACTCAAAAATATCATAAAAATCTGTTAATATAAGATCAAAATCTTTTTGTAATCCTGCAACTGTTAGTCCATTAAATAATTGATCAACAATTTGTTGTGCATTAGTATTAAGTGATGGATCCAAAACATGTTCATATCCTAGTTCACGTGATCGTTTATTTTGTTTTACTGCATATTCTCTTTCCTTAAGGTTAGAGTTTGCTTTTGCTGAATCAGAACAAGACACCAACGCTGCTAAAGGCAGAATTGCTAATGAAGCTGCTCCAAGTCCTAATAATAATTTCTTCATTTTCATTCTTTCCATTCTTTCCATCCATTTAAATTTTATTAAATAGATATTGTAATTTCTACAACATTATTATACCAAATTAACAATATTATTATAATTTTATTAATATTTAGAAATAATAAAAATTTATATGATCTCTCTCAATCATGCTGCTATTATTATTTATTCATATTTATATAATATAACAAATATCATAATTTATTAGTATAAGATTTATTTATGTCACTTTTGAATTCACTAGTGTTAAAAGGAATGAGAAAGAATAAAGTATGAATAACGAAAAGAATAAAATAATGATTGGTAATATTGATTGCACCGATTATCAAAGCAAATTTGATGTTAGGAGTATTACGCGTTATCAAAAATTATATTTAATTCTAAAAGCTAAAGGATACAATGTAAAGGATTTTGAAGATTTAGACCATATTTTTAATCGTGATATAAAAATAAAGCTTGAACTTTTAAAACATCTATTCTATATTGAAAACAGGTTAGCAGCTGAAATAGTCAATTTCTTGCTTGAATCAGAAAAAAGTTTTATTGATTTAGTATGAGGTGCAAATGAGTTTAAAAAAACTGATGACGATTGATTGAATGATAAAATTTGAAAAATGAATGCTGAAATATTAAATATTAGAAGATATCATGAATTTGTCGATTTAACCACTTTAGCAGATTTTCTAACGTTTGGTAGCAAGATCCATTTATCACAAATTTTAAATAATTGTATCAAACTTCATAAGGTTAATAAAGATCTTGAACTTTCATTTGAATTAAGTGAATTAAAAATGTTTAAAAGATTTCGTAATAAAATATCTCACAATGAATTTCTATATGATGAAGATAAAGAAGTTGTGATGAAGCTATTTAAGTCAATAGAAAAATATATAACAAGTGACTATATGGACCAATTTCATGAATTCTATGATTATGTTGATGAACATTTTATTTAGAGAATATGATATAATTTAAAAACTATTTATAAAAAAAGGAGAAATTATGCAAATCAAAGGAATACTAGCAATAGGAATTCTTTCTCTTATTGCATCAATAATATCAGCAATAGCATTCTTTTCATCATTCAATGCAATTATCAATGAAACTGTTAATCCGCCCATTTCAGCTTTTATTTTTGTTATTTGTGCTGGTATATCTGGAATACTTGCCTTTATAGGATCTATTGCTATATTAGCAACAAATTTTGATAATAAAGCCGCAAATGATTCTAAGGTTTTGTGAGGCCTTTTATCATTATTTTTATTAGGTTGAATAGGAATAATCATTTTTGCATGTAGTAATTATCCAAAGTCTTTACCAAGTGCTTTAAATAAGAACGATCCCTTTTAAAATAAGGCCAATTTATATCTCAAAAACATCAACTTACTTGCTGATGTTTTTTATTATTAATAACACTAATTATTATTTTGTTTTATAATTTAAATATGAAATGTCATGTATGTAAAAAAGAAACCAAAAATGAAGATCATGTTCTAGGTTGAGCAGTTCTTTGTAGCAGAGAATGTGAAAACCAATATTATAAAGAAGCACATAATGAATTGGATTGCAAAAGTTGCGAAGATAAAGTTGAAATTCCTAAAGAAGAAAAATAGCTAAATTCTATTTTAATTCAGGTTTAATATTTCTTTCAAATTCTTTCATATATTTTTATTTATTATTAATAATACTTATTTCTAAAATACTTTATAATTATTGATACAAATTATGAACACTAATAAAATGAATAATATTTCAAATAAAGAAGAGCTAGAAAGTAAACTATCTATATTTCAAATATTTTCACGAGATTGAAAAAGAATAGGATTTTTGTTTATAGCTTCTTTTTTTTCTGCATTTGGCACTGTTATCTTTTTGGTTCAAGCCAATATTGTTCCTTCTGGAGTTTCATCAATATCTCAAACTCTTCTATATTTCTTTTCATATTTAAGACCATATGTAACATTAATATATTTTGCACTTAATGTTCCTTTGATTTTGTTTTTTTGAAGAAAAATAAAAAAACAATTTATATTTTTAACTTTACTATTTATGCTCTTTAATTCATTTTGAGGTTTCATTCTCGGTGAATATGGTCAATCTATTAGTAATTTATTCGTTATTATCAAGGATTGAGATATAAATCTTATTGACACCCCTGGCTATTCAACTTGACCAATCTTTGTATATGTTTGTCTAGGGTTGCTAATTAATTCAGTTGCGGCAAGTGCTGCTTGAAAATTAGGAGCTTCCACGGGAGGTACTGATATTATTGCTTACTATTTTTCTACAAAAAGTAAAAAGAATGTTGGTACCTTCTTATGAATAATTTCAATTTTATTATCATTTGGGGCAATAATAACTTTATTTGTAAGTGATAAGTATGAATCGTTTTTCGGAATAAGAACTATTTGTTCGGTGTTTTATATTTTATTAAGTTCATATATTATTAATCTTCTTTATCCAAAATATAAAAAAGTTCTTGTAAAAATTGATTCAAAAAAATACCAAGAAATTTTAGTTGAACTTAATCAAAATTACTGTCATGCATTTAAAATTAAAGAAAACATTTCTGGATATACACAACAAAAGAATTACACAATTGAAACAGTTATGCTGGTATTAGAATATAAAGATTTCAAGAAGCAAATCTTGGCAATCGATGAAAGTGCTTGAATAACTAGGATGCCAATTGATGATTTGAGCGGAAATTTTAACTACTCCAATGTAGAATAATTATTATTTATCTAATTCAGCAAGTCTAGCAATATGGCGACCACCTTCAAATTCATTTTCAACAAATGTTTTAATCATTTCGACAACCTTATCAATTGATAGTTGTCTTCCACCAAATAATAGGATATTTGCATTATTATGAATTTTAGCAAATTTAGCATCCTCTACTGAAGTTACTCTTGCGCCTCTAATACCTTTAAATCTATTGACTGCAATACTTATTCCAATCCCTGTTCCACAAACCCCAATACCAATAGTGTCTTTTTCTTTTAAAACTTCTAAGGCAAGTTTTTTTCCATATTCTGCATAAGAAACTGATTCAGTTTCACAACTACAACCCAAATCTTCAACTAAAAAATTTTTAGATTCCAAATAATCCTTAATTTGACTTTTTAATTCATAACCACCATGGTCGCCTGATAATATAAATTTCATTATCTTAATTTCCTTCCGGTTGCAACATCAATAATCGAAGAAGCAACATTTGTTCCGTAACCAAAATTATATACTTTATTTATGGTCGGAAACATTTTTTTAACTTCTTCAAGAGTTTGGCATTCTTTTTCTCCTGAAATGTTGGCAGAAGTTAGAAAGAAGGGACCTTCTTTTTTAATGAGATCTAAAAGTTGATAATTATTTGGCATACGATATGCCTTATTATTTATGATAAGAGTAGTTGATCCTGGCCAGTATTTATTAATATATCGCAAAGAATTTTCATCTAATTTTTCAAGTTTTTCAAGCTGATTTATTGAACCAACTACAATTACTATTTTCTTATCTATAGGTCTTCTCTTTAGTTCATATATTCGTTTTAAATTCTGATCATTAATCTTTGAACCAATACCAATTAAAGTGTCTGTAGTAGTAATGAATATTTCATCTTTTTTTAACATAATTTTGATTATATCATATTATTAAATTGGAGGCAGTTATGGAGTTAGATTTACATGGATACAATGTTGAGGATGCTACATCTGCAATTATGATGATTTTTATCTCTTTTAAAGAGAGTGAATATGAAACAGAATTAATAGTAATAACTGGTAAAGGAACACAAGCAATGAAAATCACTTTTCTTAATTTGATTGACCAAGAAGACGAGTTATATTATGAAGAAATAAATGGCGGTGGATCGTTTATTGTTAAAAAATATCAATACTAAAAAATTAATTTAAAATTACATTATAATTAATGAATATGAATTACGATGGAAGAGATTACATAATTGTAAAGGGTGCTAGAGAAAATAATTTGAAGCATGTCGATTTAGTTATTCCTAAAAATAAATTGGTGGTTTTTACTGGATTATCAGGTAGTGGAAAATCATCTCTTGCTTTTAATACAATTTATGAGGAAGGTCGAAGAAGATATATTGATTCTCTTTCATCATATGCACGTCAATTTCTAGGCGGAACAAAAAAGCCTGATGTTGATTCAATTGAAGGACTATCGCCTGCAATAAGCATTGAGCAAAAAACTACTCATAATAATCCTAGATCAACGGTAGGTACTATTACTGAAATTTATGATTATTTAAGACTTCTTTTTGCAAGATTGGGAAAACCATTTTGTCCTAAGCATAATATTGAGATATCTTCACAAAATTTAAAGGATATTTTAGATTCTGTAATGAATCATGAAGAAGGGTCGAAATTAATGATTCTTTCACCTATATTGAGTAATGCAAAAGGTGAAAATCAAAAACTTATTGAGAAGCTAAAAAGAGAAGGTTTTTTAAGAATTAAGGTTAATGATGAATTACTTAATTTAGATGATGAAATATCTCTACCTAAAAACAAAAGATATGATTTGGAAATAGTGGTAGATAGAATAGTTTTATCAAGCGATACTAGGGATAGAATTTCTGAAGCAATTGTTATTGCTTTGGAATATTCAAAAGGCCTTGTTAATGTCGAAATAGTTGGCAAACCTAAAGAAAAATATTCACAATTATATTCATGTATTCACAAAGATTTTGAAATGCCAATAATCGAACCAAAACTTTTTTCTTTTAATAGTCCATCTGGAATGTGTCAAACTTGTAAGGGAATAGGGCTAATGCTTAGACCAGATATTGATTTATTGATTCCTAATAAAGTTTTATCAATTAATCAAGGTGCAATTGAATTTAGTGGATTTTCACCTTCTGATTCACTAGATTGACAAGAGTTTGATGCATTGTTAAAACATTATAAAATTAATAAGAACACTCCAATTGAAGATTTATCTGTTGAGGATTTAGAAATTATTAAATATGGTTCAACAGAAGAGATATCATATTCATTAATCTCAAGAACTAACACATACAAAAAATTCAATATAATTGAAGGATTATTTACCAAATTAGATAGAAGATATTTAGATACTACTAGTGATGATGTTAGAGAATATTACAGAAAGAAGATGTCTGAGATAAGATGTCATACATGTAAAGGAATGAGATTAAATCAACATGCACTTGCAGTTAGAATAAGTGGTATAAATATTAATGATTTTGTCAATTTTTCTATCGATGAAGCAATTGATAAATTAACATCATTTGAATTCACAGAAACTGAACAAAAAATTTCAATTTCAATCCTAAACGAATTAAGTAATAGATTAACTTTTTTAAGTGATGTTGGTTTAGATTATTTAACATTAAATAGAACTGCAGAAACACTTTCAGGTGGAGAAGCACAAAGAATTCGTTTGGCAACTCAAATAGGTTCAAAATTAGTTGGAGTATTATATGTTCTGGATGAACCATCTATTGGATTACATCAAAGTGATAATGATAAACTTATTAAAACATTAAAACATATGGTTGAAATTGGAAACACACTAATTGTTGTTGAACATGATGAAGAAACAATTACAAGTGCTGATTTTATTGTAGATATTGGTCCGCTTGCTGGTAATGAAGGTGGAGAAATTATTGGTGCTGGTACATTACAAGAAATTATGAATAATAAGAATTCTATTACTGGGAAATATTTATCAAAAGAATTGCAAATTGTTACACCTAAATCTCGTAGAAGTGGAAATGGAAAAGTTCTTGAAATCATTGGGGCTAATGAAAATAATTTAAGAGATATAGATGTTAAATTTCCATTAGGTAAATTAATTGCTGTAACTGGAGTTTCAGGCAGTGGTAAATCAACATTAATCAATGAAGTTTTAATTAAAGCTCTTAAAAAAGAATTAACTAAAAATTATCACATTAAACAAGATCATTATAAAAAAATAAATGGTATTCATAATATAGATAAGATTGTAAAAGTATCACAATCACCTATTGGTAGAACTCCAAGATCTAATCCTGCTACTTATACATCAGTATTTGATGATATTAGAACAGTCTTTACTTCTGTTGAATTAGCAAGAGCTAGAGGTTATGAAAAAGGAAGATTTTCATTCAACGTTAAAGGCGGAAGATGTGAAAAATGTAGCGGAGATGGTTCATTGAAAATTGAAATGCACTTCCTACCAGATGTTTATGTTGTTTGTGATTATTGTGACGGCAAAAGATACAATATCGAAACTTTAGAAGTTAAATACAAAGGCAAGAATATTGCAGATGTTCTAGAAATGAGTGTAAAAGAAGCTCTTGAATTCTTTATATCAAAACCAAAAATTAGGGATAAATTAAAAATTCTTCAAGAAGTTGGATTGGGTTATATTAAATTGGGTCAAAATGCAACCACTCTTTCAGGTGGAGAAGCACAAAGAATTAAACTTTCAACTCATCTTCAAAAAACCGCAACAGGTAAAACTGTCTATATTCTTGATGAACCTACTACAGGATTACATACATATGACATTCAAAATTTATTAAATATTCTTAATAGAATTGTTGATAAAGGGGACACTGTTATTGTTATTGAGCATAGTTTAGATATAATTAAATGTAGTGATTACATTATTGATCTTGGTCCTGGTGGTGGAAATAAAGGTGGTAAGGTGGTTGTAACCGGAACACCAGAACAAGTGATAAAAAATAAGGATTCATTAACTGGAAAGTATTTGAAGAAGGTAATGGATAGTGAAAAATAATAACGATAACAAAGAAGGACATAAACCAAACATTAATGTTTTGCAATTATGCCAAGAGAATAAGTTAGAAGTATTCAATAAAGAATCTGTGAAAGATTGAGCAAATATTACAAGACCTGCAATAAATAGAACTGGCCTAGAACTAAAGGGTTATTTTTATAGTGAAGATTGTGTTTCTCAAAATATTATAGGTTGAGGAACAAGTGAATCAAAATGAATGTCAACTATTTCAAATGAAGAAAGAATTAAAGCACTTACAACGGTTATTTCTAAGAAACCACCTTTAATAATTTGTTCTTCAGGTGTTAGCGAAGAAAATAAAAAATTGGTTATCAAAATTGCTTCAGAATATGGAATACCAGTTATTTCATCAGATATTCCCTTATCATCTCTTACAACAACTATAGGTGTTTATTTAGCTGAAAAATTTGCTCAAACGGAATTTGTTCATGGTTCTTTAATAATTATTAATGGAATTGGAGTAATGATTATTGGTCCAAGTGGCGTTGGTAAATCTGAGGTAATTCTTGAACTCATCCAAAAAAACCATGTTTTTGTTTCAGATGACGCTATTCATATTAAAAGGATTGGAAATGATTTCATTGGTTATTCTCCCGAAATAACTAAAGATATTTTAGAGGCTAGAGGACTCGGATTATTAGATATTAGATCAACTTATGGAGATCGTTCAATTAGATCAAAAACAAATATTGATTTAGTTATAGAATTAAATCATACTAACGACATTATTGAATTTGATAGAATTGGTAATAAAAATCTATCATATTCAATATTAGGTGGTAAAATTAATAAAATAAATATTCCAGTTAAAGCCGGAAGAAGTGTTTCATCACTAGTTGTTGCGGCTGTCAACTTATATGTTTCAAAACAAAGCGGAATAGATGCATTAAAAATTATTGAAGAAAGAAGTAGGGCGAATGGAAAACTTTAATCAATCAACTGATATCGGCTATGTTCAAGGTGTTCCTATTGATAGTTTTATTGATTTATATCCTTTTTGTATTGTTGTTGGAATGATTGTTTCAATTTTAACTGTTGCTTATTTTTGAAGAAAAGAAGGTTATCCAATTGAACTTCTTCTTAAAATAATCATTATAACAATTCCTTCGGCGGTTATTGGAGCTAGATTATTTTATATTTTTGAAAGATTACTCTACAATCCAGAAAATCCATTTCCGGGTTCAAATTGATATGCTATATGAGAGGGTGGACTTTCAATTCATGGTGGTGTAATACTTCCAACAATCCTTGATTTATTATTTGTTAGAAGACATAGAAATATCCTTGATGTTCGAAAAACTTTAGGAATGATTTTACCGACAGTTCTAATTGGTCAAGCAATAGGTAGATGAGGAAATTTTGCTAATCATGAAGTTTACGGAAAAATTGTCGAAGAATGAGAAGTTTCTTGATTAGGACCATTTATTTCATCAAATATGTATATTGCTGATTCAGCAGGGGCAGCTCCTGCATTTAGAGCACCATTATTCTTATATGAATCCATATCATCATTTATTGGATATATTGTAATTGTTTGAGTGCTTCTAAATTACGGTTTAGTAAAACCTGGCGTACCTGCTGCTCTATATTTAATTTGATACGGAATTACAAGAACAGCCATGGAACCACTTCGTGAAGAATCCTATGCCTTCTATACAATTCTTTCGGTAATCTCAATAGTTTTAGGAATCATTATTGGTATTTATTTCTATTTCCAATCCTTTAAAATATACAATATAGAAATTGTCGGAAGGACAAGAAATTATATTTCCAAAAATCAATTAAAACCACAACAATTAGTTGTTACAGGGAAAAGGTGAATAAATGAGTAATCAAAATATTTATGACTTAATTGTTATTGGATCAGGACCAGCTGGTATGAATTGTGCATTGTATGCTGCAAGAGCTAATTTGAAAGTTCTAGTTGTAGAAAAAGGCGCTCCTGGCGGGAAAATGACAACAACATTTAGAGTGGAAAACTGAATAGGTGATGAATCAATTAGTGGGGCAAGACTATCATTAAGAATGCTAAAGCACACTAAAGAAGCAGGTGTTGAACATAAATATGGTGATGTTGTAAAAATAGAATCAATCTCCGAATTTGACAAATCAGTTATTTTAAAAGATAATGTTGTCTTGAAATCCAAATCAATAGTTATTGCCACTGGAACTGTAAACAGAATTCCTGAAGAAATAGAAGGAATTAGAGAATATGAAAATAAGGGTGTATCTTATTGTGTTATATGCGACGGCCCTTTTAATAAGGGAAAACCAGCCGCGATAATTGGTGGTGGGAATAGCGCCATTGAAGAATCAATATATTTATCATCAATTGCAAGTGAAGTAAATATCTTTGTTAAGGATGACAAATTAATTGCTGAAAAATCAATAATTGACGATGTTAAAAAAATTAAAAACATTAAGATATATTTCAATTCCTCTGTTAAGAAATTAATTGGTGATCCTACACTTGAAGAAATTATTGTTAATATAAATGGTAAAGAAGAGAAGATGAAAATTAATGCTTTATTTCCATATATTGGCTTCCTGCCTGTCAATTCTTTTGCATTGCACTTAGATATTTTTGATGCAAGAGGTTTCATAATCACAAATGAGAATATGGAAACAAATGAAAAAGGAATATATGCTGTTGGTGATATCCGAGTGAAAAATATAAGACAGATAATTACAGCGGCTTCAGATGGAGCTATTGCTGGTAAGTCTTTAGGAAATAAAATTAAATAAAATGAATCTTAAAGGTTAATTTTAATTTATAATTATAAGATATTTATGGTCATTTTGCTAATTTCATAAAGTTTGACAATAAATAAAGGATGGAATATATGTTTAATAAAAAAGAAGTGAAAAATATTAAAAAAGATTATGTTGCAAATACAGTAATTATTTATTTTTCAGACACTGAGTTAGGCGAATTTGATACTATCCATAAATCTATAAGAGCAAATACAAGATTTTTAAAAATTGGTACTACTGAAATCAAGAATACCGGATCAAATATTAAAAATAAATATGAATCATCATTCTTAAAATGAGCAACAAAAGAAGATATGAATAAAATCATTCCAGCCTCTTCATTTTTCCAACAGAATATTGCTAAAATCAAGAATATAGTTCAAAATGCTGATTTAGCTATTATCCTATATAAATCACAAAGTTTTGAGATGCTTTCTTATGTTAGAGAATTTGCTCATATTTTACACAAATTTGATGTATTCACCTTCCATTGTGTAGTTGAAAACTTTGTTAATGAAAATGATGCAAATAAGCTTTATGGTAAACTTAAAAATGAGGCTCTGAGATATCGTCAACCAATCATTCCTATATTAGAATCAACAATAATTGAGGCATATGAAGATGCCAACCTAATTAATAGAAAAAAATTTATTTCTAGATTTGCTTTAGATTTAATTGAATCATTTGTTGTTCCTTTTGTTGAACCGGATTTAAATCCAAATCATTTCACATTAATTAAATCTTTATTCTATGCAAATGAAAAGAATTTCTTGAATAAAGTTATTCCAACAATGGGGATTTCTGATACAAAAGTAGATTGACTTGATTTATCAATCATCCAAGCTTTATCAAACCCAATTTTTTATGGTTCATTTGGCGCTTCTGAAACTTTCATTGTTACAATTAAAGCTCCTTACCTAACAAATAAAATGATTGCTAGACTTGAATACATTTTAAAAGCGGTTATTGGAGAAAAGAAGAAATTTATTATATGTAAATATATAGGTGAATTTGATGTTAATGTATATAGTCAAATTACTATTCTTGCTATAAATGTTGATGAATCTAAATTAATTCAAAATCACAAAGATATTGAGGCACACATTAAAAAACTGTTGGCTGAACTTCAAAAATCTAAACAACTTTTTATTGATGAAGAAACTAGAACACTTGTATTAGGAACACCTTGAGCAAAAATTAAAAATAAATAATATTAAAGACGAAACATGATTTTGTTTTTTATGAAATTTTAGAAAACAATATTTTCTTATTTGGATATCTTTTTAAGGAAAGAGAATCTCTTTTTGACTTTAAGATTTTTAGTAAATTTACATTCAGGAAAATTAATACATCCAATAAATTCCTCACCTTGACGCGAATTTTTGTAAACCAATTGATCACCATCTAAAGGACAAAGTTCACCAACTAGTTTAGGAAGTAAAATGGTTTTCTCTAATGTTATTTCGGCAGTTTTATA
>JBOFVX010000010.1:0-7485 GCA_051653325.1 Metamycoplasmataceae bacterium | reverse complement strand
TTTCTAGTCGCATAAACTATTTTTTGACGACGAAATTCATCAACAAGAGATGTGTAATTCTCTTCTTTTTCCTCGGTACTTCTATCTTTTAAATTTTGACTCATTATATGATCTCCTGAACAGTAAGTGCTATTAATATAATTGAACAAATAAATAATATTAAACATGCTAATGTTATTCATTTTAAGGAGCGATTAAAACCATCATAATTCTTTTTTAAGATAATTCTTATAAAATTTCTTAAAAATCAAATTAAACAAGGAAATAAGATTGAAAAAGTTAATAAAACAACAGATAATATAACCATTGGGTCAGTAATTCCGCTTGGATCAGGATCGTTTATAGTTGAAATTTCAAAAAAAGTTGAAACCACATCTCTTGTATCATAATATTTCATTCTAATTATTATATATAAAATAAGTAAAATCAAGTAAGAAGTTATGCTACCTTTTATATTTAATGAGATGCTTTGATGATCAATATAATAATTAGTTAAATATATAAGAAGATATTTCGGAAGATATTTTATAATAATTTATCAAATATTTTGTGATATAATGATATTTATAATTTTAAAAATAAAACATATTTATATATGTAAACAAATTTCATTGTACATTAGTGCACATATTAAGTTATTAAATAAAAGTAAATATAAGAAAGTGTCAGATATTATTCATGTTTTCAGTTGGATATTGACTTCTTATACTAGGTGTTGTACCTTAGTGTTTTGTTGAATATTTAAAAACTATGCTAAAAATGGAGATCAAAATGGTAGATATTAATCAAGCTAATCCGAAAGACAGAAAAATAGATCTAGTTTGAAAGATTTTTATTGTTAGAATGAGTAAATTAGCTGAACAAAAACACATGTCTGCACTTCGTGATGGATTTGCTTTAAGTATACCATTAATTATTGCTGCCTCTGTGGGTGTTCTTTGTATGACCTTTATTTTTGGATGATGAGATACAACTTCCACATCTATTCTTGGGTGAATAACAATGGGTATCCCTGGACAAACATATAAAACGGATAGTGGGTATATAACATTTGTTGATGGATCAGTGGCAAAAGATATAAGTACAGTAGGAGCATTTGTTTTCTACACAATATGAAAAGCTATATTTGATAATTTATCCATATTTATAGCATTAACAATGTCTTATTCTTTAGCAAGAATTAAAAAGGTTAAAGATCCGTTTATAGCTTCATTAATCGGTCTTGGTGGATTTATGATTTTTTCATATGGTCAAGCAGAATTATTTGGAACTGGTGGTATGTTGTCAGCAATTATATCTGCCATGCTTTCAATGGAACTCTACTCAAATTTCGAAAATAATAAAAAATTAGAGTTGCAACTACCAGCAGGTGTGCCACCAGCAGTTGCACGTTCTTTTTCAAAATTATTTCCAACAATCTTTACATTATTAATATTTATTGCCATCCAAGCACCATTTATGATATTTCGTCAACTATTTACACAATTAGGAATTGGGGATAACTTTGGACTTGGGCAAGCCATTTCAGTTGCTATTCAAGCACCATTTATGTCATTAATTGAAAATTCAACAGGATCACTTTCATTAGGATTAATTTATGCAGTATTTTCTACACTACTATGATTTTTCGGAATCCATGGTACAAGCATTATGAATGGTATGTTACAACCGATGGCTCTAATTGCTCTTGCAAATAACCAAGAATATGTGGCTTCAGGTGGATTAGATGGTTCAATAAGTGCTTTTGCCGATGCAACCATTGATACCTTTGTATTCCTAGGTGGTACAGGAACAACATTAGGACTAGTAGTAGGAGGGTTATTATTATCCAAAAAAGCAGAAACAAGAGAGGTTCTTAAATATGGTGTGGGACCATCTTTATTTGGTATTAATGAACCATTAATTTTTGGAATACCATTAATATTAAATTTTAAATATGCTATTCCATTTTTAATTATTCAACCAATTCTATTTTTCATAACATGATTAGCGATTGAACAATTACAATGAGTTCCTCCAGTTATTGTAAAAGTACCATGAACAGCACCAATTGGTGTAGCTGGCTTCTTAGCAACTTCAAGTTGACAAGGCATAGTTCTACAATTATTTAACTTTTCAATTGCTTGTGCTATTTATACTCCATTTGTATTATTAGCAAATAGATCAGCTAAGAAAAATGACGAAGAACTAGTTGAGATTGATTACAAGGGTGGATGACAAAAATTCACAGTTAAAATCCTAAATAAGAAAGTTGTTGAAAACGAAGAAATAACTTAAATTTTTATTCCAAATTTAATATTTTTTTAACATTCTAAACATTTTTTGATGAAATTTTTCAATAAATGATGTGCAATATTCTTCTTGTATTGAGTACTTCAATTGTAAATTTTTATTTATTATAGAATCTCCTGAATAATATTATTAATATGATTGAATTAAAAAATATTAAGCATGCTAATGTATCATCATTTTCTTATAAAGTAATTATTATAAAATTTCTTAAAAATCAAAATTTAAATTAATTAAGAATAAATTTTCTAATCTTATATATAATTTATACAATGTAAAATAAATTTATTATACATAATTTAGTTATTAAAATAAATGGTCAATAAGAAGATTGTCTAAAAGATATTATTTACATTTTAGTGTAGATGTTAATTTCTTCATTATAATTTCTCAATTTTTTAATAATAAGTATTTTAAAAAAACTAACCTAAAAATGGAGATTAAAATGACGGAAACTAAACAATCTAATTCAAAAGATAAAATCAAGCATGCTTGAAATGTTGCCATTATGAGAATGGGTAAATTGGCTGAACAGAAACATATGGCTACACTTCGTGATGGATTTGCTTTAATATTACCAATGGTTATTGTTGCCTCAATAGGTGTTATTAGTATGACCTTTATTTTTGGATGATGAGATACAACTTCTACATCTATTCTTGGATGAATAACAATGGGTATCCCAGGACAAACATATACTACAGATAGTGGTGCTATCACATTTGTTGATGGATCAGTAGCCAAACAAATAAGTACAGTAGGATCATTTATCTTCTTTACAATATGAAAGGGTATATTTAATAATTTATCCATATTTGTAACGTTAACAATGTCTTATTCTTTAGCAAGAATTAAAAGGGTTAAAGATCCGTTTATAGCTTCATTAATAGGTCTTGGTGGATTTATGATTTTTTCATATGGTCAAGCAGACTTATTTGGAACTGCTGGTATGTTGGTAGCAATTATATCTGCCATGCTTTCTATGGAACTATACTCAAATTTCGAAAATAATAAAAAATTAGAGTTGCAACTACCAGCAGGTGTACCACCAGCAGTTGCACGTTCTTTTTCAAAATTATTTCCAACAATCTTTACATTATTAATATTTATTGCTCTCCAAGCACCATTTATGATATTTCGCCAAGTATTTACACAATTAGGAGTTGGAGATAATTTTGGACTTGGTCAAGCCATATCAATTGCTATCCAAGCACCATTCATGTCATTGATTGAAAATTCAACTGGATCACTTTCATTAGGATTAATTTTTGCAAGCTTTTCTACAATTCTATGATTCTTCGGAATCCATGGTACAAATATTTTGGATGCTATTTTAAAACCAATTACTATAATAGCTCTTGCGAATAACCAAGATTATATATCTTCAGGTGGATTAGAAGGTTCGATAAGTGCTTTTGCTGATGGTACAAATGATGCTTTTGTTTTTTTAGGAGGAACAGGGACAACATTAGGATTAGTGGTAACAGGACTATTATTATCTAAAAAAGCTGAAATGAGAGAAGTTATTAAATTTGGTGGAGCACCAGGTGTATTTAATATTAATGAACCTTTACTTTTTGGAATACCATTAATTTTAAGTTTTAAATATGCTATTCCATTTATGATTGTTCAACCAATACTATTTTTTATAACATGATTAGCAATTGAACAATTACAGTGAGTACCCCCAGTTATCATTAAAATTCCATGAACATCACCAGTTGGTGTTGGAGGATTCTTGGCAACTTCAAGTTGACAAGGGATAATTCTGGCATTATTTAACTTTTTAATTGCTTGTGGTATTTATACTCCATTTGTATTATTAGCAAATAGATCAGCTAAGAAAAATGGTGAAGAATTAGTTAAGATAGATTACAAAGGCGGATGACAAAAATTCACAGCTAAAATCTCAAATAAAAAAGTTGTGGAAAAAGAATAAGGAAATTAAATTTTTATTTTAAATTAAATATCTTTTTGATTATCTTTGAATGTTAAAAAGTCTAGCAATGATTTTTCCATATGCGTTCTTTAAGCATATTCAATTGAGTTGTCATTATTTTTGAGAGTAATTATCAAAAAAACAATTAAATAGGGAAAGAATATTGAAAAATCGAGAAAATAATTGATATTATAAATATTGTGTCAGTTATTCCAATTGAATCATGATAATTTATTAGTTGAAATTTTCTAATTAATCTTATAAATATTTTTTTCAAATAAATGATATTATAGTTGTATAATTTTATAATATAATCAAAAGTTTAAATTGAAAGTAAATTTTAGAATATATATAAACTAAATTTATTATACATATTAAGTTATTAAATAAAATGTAAAAAGGAATCATATGAAGATATTATTAGCATGCTCAGCAGGGATGTCAACTTCTTTGCTAGAAGCCTCAATTAAGAAATATGCTGAATCAATTGGTGAACCAATTGATGTTATCGCTTTACCTTCTAATGAAGCAAAATCACATATAAAAAATTATGATATTGTTTTATTAGGACCTCAAGTGAAATTTATGGAGCAAGCATTTAAAGATGCTGCTGGAAATATTCCAGTGGTTGTTATTCCTCCTGCCATTTATGCTATGGCTAAAGGTGAGGCTTGTTTCAATCTTGCAAAAGACAATTTAAAATAACTCATATAAAATTCTAATTTCAAATATCACAAAATTTTGCTTAATTTTATTAAGTATTTTAAAAAAACGAGACTAAAAAAAGGAGTTCAAAATGACAGATACTAAACAGTCTAATACAAAAGCTAAAATCAAACATGCTTGAGATGTTGCCATTATGAGAATGGGTAAATTAGCTGAACAAAAACATATGTCCGCACTTCGTGATGGATTTGCTTTAATAGTACCGCTAATTATTGCTGCATCAGTTGGTGTTATTAGTATGACATTTATTTTTGGATGATGAGATACAACTTCTACATCTATTCTTGGATGAATAACAATGGGTATCTCTGGACAAACATATACGACAGATAGTGGTGCAATCACATTCGTTGATGGATCAGTCGCCAAACAAATAAGCACGGTAGGAACGTTCATTTTCTACACAATATGAAAGGGTATATTCAATAATTTATCTATATTTGTAACCTTAACAATTTCTTATTCTTTAGCAAGAATTAAAAATGTTAAAGATCCATTTATAGCTTCATTAATCGGTCTTGGTGGATTTATGATTTTTTCATATGGTCAAGCAGACTTATTTGGAACAGGTGGTATGTTGGTAGCAATCATATCATCTATGCTTTCAATGGAACTATACTCAAATTTCGAAAACAATAAGAAGCTAGAATTAAAACTACCGGCAGGTGTACCTCCAGCAGTTGCAAGATCTTTCTCAAAATTATTCCCAACAATCTTTACATTATTAATATTTATTGCTATCCAAGCACCATTTATGATATTCCGTCAAGTATTTACTCAATTGGGAGTTGGAGATAACTTTGGTATTGGACAAGCAATTTCTGTTGCTATCCAAGCACCATTTATGTCATTGATTGAGGATTCATCAGGATCACTTTCATTAGGATTAATTTATGCAACATTTACTGGAATACTATGATTCTTTGGAATTCACGGTACAAACGTTCTTACAGCAATTTTCTCACCAGTTGCTCTAATTGCTCTTTCTAATAACCAAGAATATGTAGCTTCAGGTGGATTAGGTGGTTCAATAAGTGCCTTTGCAGATGGAACAAATGATGCCTTTGTATTCTTTGGTGGAACAGGAACAACATTAGGATTAGTTGTAGCAGCGCTATTATTATCTAAAAAGGCAGAAACAAGAGAAATTATTAAATTCGGTGGAGCACCAGCTTTATTTAACATTAATGAGCCATTAATTTTTGGAGTACCATTAATCTTAAACTTTAAGTATGTTATTCCATTTGTAATTATTCAACCAGTTCTATTCTTTATAACATGATTAGCAATTGAACAATTACAATGAGTACCTCCTGTTATTGTTAAAATTCCATGAACATCACCTATTGGTGTTGGTGGATTCCTAGCAACTTCAAGTTGACAAGGAATTGTTCTATCATTGTTTAACTTTGCAATTGCTTGTGGTGTTTATGTACCATTTGTATTATTGGCAAACAAATCAGCTAAGAAAAAAGGTGAAGAACTAGTTAAAATAGATTACAAGGGTGGATGACAAAAATTCACAGCTAAAATTACAAAGAAAAAAGTTATTGCAAAAGAAGGGGCGAACTAATGGAACAAGTCAATCAAGATGAAAATATTCAAGAACAAATAATTGCTTATTCTGAATGAAATAAGTTAGTTATTCCTTCTGCAGCACACGAAAAGAAAAAACTTTTTAATATTTTAAAATATGGGACGGCATTAATATTACTTGTTATAGGTTTAATATCTTTATGATTTGCAGCTCAATGACAAACAGTTAATGTTCTATCAACTTTAGGAATTGACATTAGTAAATGAACTAATTATTTATCATCAAATGATACATATGGTAATGCAGCAATAATTGATAAAATTGTTGGTTATCAATTATGAGATTTAAAAGATGCAGTGATATCTAAAGGTGGAGTTGAAGCACTAACAATAATGGGAATTCTATTATTATTCTCAGGGTTTCCTCTTCTAATATTTAGGAATGGAACACAATGATCACTTGGTTCAATAGCACTATCATGAGTATTACTTATAGTAGTTATAGCTTTATTTTCAATGGGATTAGCTTCTCAAGCCAGTGCAATTAAACTTAACACAATATCTTTTGAATCAGCCGGAGAAATTGATAAATTAAATGCTGCTATTGCAACTCAACAATCATTAATTGTTACTCCAGGTCCAAGTGGTATTCTAACTCCTGAACAACAAATTTCAAACAACATTATTAACAATAATATTATTACTTTAACAAAACAAAAAGATTCTCTTAGTGAAGCTTTCATGAAAACTTTGAATGACTATTTAATACAATTTTAATTAATTCAAGCTATTAGAACTTTCCATAAAAAAATATAACCTTTAAAATGGTTATATTTTTTATATGTCTTAATAACACGATACTTAACAAGGTATAAGAATAATTGTGATATTATTATTTTATATAACATTAAAAGAAAAGTGGAGATAAAATGTCAGAAAAAAAATATACTTATGAAGAGTTAGGTCAAATTAGTTTTATGATTATTACTTTTGCA
>JBOFVX010000009.1:0-11708 GCA_051653325.1 Metamycoplasmataceae bacterium | reverse complement strand
ACCTCAAGATTATAAAGACTTTCATTTATTTTTTCTAAATCTGTATTAAGTTCTCTAATTTCTTTTTCAAGATTAGTTTTATAATCAACATTTTGTTCAATTGAAATTTCTTGATCTTTAATTTTTGACTCTAAATCCTCTTTTGTTTCCTGAACACCAATTAATTCAGATCTTAACTCCTCTAATTTAGCATTAAAAATAGTTAAATCATGAACTAATAGTCCTACCTCAACTTCTTTCAATTCTCTAGATTTTTCTAAATAAATTTTTGCTTTCGCAGCTTGTTTTTCAAGTGGTTTTAATTGTTTCTCAAGTTCATTAACAACAGTATTTATTCTTTCAAGAGACTCTTGAGTTTTTTCTAATTTTCTTAATGCTTCTATTTTTTTAGATTTATATTTACTTGTTCCAGCTGCATCTTCAATAATGCCTCTTCTTTGTTCAGGAGTTGCTTGAGCAATATCCGAAACTGTTCCTTGTGATATTATTGCTAATGATGATTTTGAAATACCTGATTCTAAAGCTATTTCTCTAATGTCTCTATATCTAGCAATCTGATCATTAATGTAATATGAATTAGTACCATTACCTCTTTCCAGAACCCTAGAAATAGTGAAAATCTTATGTGGAATAGAAAGTTTGCCTTGTGAATTATCAAATGTTAATGTTACTTCACATTTATTTTGTTCTTTTTCTGTTCTTGACCCAGCAAAAATAATATCTTCCATATTATCTCCACGAAGTGCTTTAGAAGATTGTTCTCCCAAAACTCATTTAATAGCATCATTTATATTACTTTTACCTGATCCATTAGGACCAACAATACCAACAACGCCACCATTAAATTTTAAGGTTACTTTATCTGCAAATGATTTGAAGCCTTTTGCTTCCACTTTAATTAATTTCATGGTATTCCTTTTTTGCAAATTTACTATACATTTCTAGATATTATTATTTAATAAAATATTATCATATTTTCAGTCAAAATTTTAATATCAAGTGAATTTTTGTTTTATTTACTTAATTTCTCAAGAGCATTTTTTGCTGCCTCATTTTCAGCAATTTTTTTAGTTTTTCCAACTCCCTCACCATAACATTTTTTGTCATGAATTAATCTTGTTAGAAAATTATTATCAGGTAATTTTGAGGATTCATAAAATATTTCAGAGGTCGATGTAGATTGTATTAATTCTTGGAACTCAGTCTTGTAATCTTTCAAATTATTTATATCAGTTAATTTGATTTTTGGGGCAAGATACTTGGCTAAAAATCTATCAACTTCTATATCGCCTAAATCTAAAAACATGGCACCAATTAGTGATTCAAAGAGATCGGCACAAATTTTTGTTTTATTGATTAATTCATTTCTATTATTAGAACATAATAAATATTTATTCAAACCTAAATTTTTGGTTATTTTTGCCAGTGCAACATTATCAACATTTTTTGATCTTATTCTCGTTGCTTCTCCAACTCCAATTTTTTTGAAGTGATTAAATATTATGATTGTTGATTTAGATTGGATTATAGAATCACCTAATAGCTCTAACATTTCATATGACTCTAAATTTCTATGCTCATTTGAGTACGTGGAGTGTGTTATAGCCCTTCTGTAAAAACTAATATTTTTAAAAGGAATCTTATGATTAGTTAAAAACTCTTGAATCTTCGGGTTATTCACTATAAAACCTTTTTATACTCTTCCAAAGCATTCGCATCAAGAGCAAGCTTAACTTGTTCCAGAGCACCATTATATGATTTATGATCTGATGAACCGTGACATTTAATTACAATGCCTTCAACACCAATAACTCAGGCAGCTCCGACATTTCTATAATCTAAATGTTCTTTAACATCTTGAAAAGCATTCTTTAGAAACAAGGCACAAATTTTTCTGAAAATATTGGATGTAAGATTTTCTTTAATTAATTTTTGGAAATTAATAATTGAACCCTCCATTGTTTTTAGACAAACATTGCCAGCATATCCATCTGTTACAACAACATCGACATTACCATCGAGAAGATCTCTTCCTTCTACAAATCCAATATAATTCATTAATCCTTCCTCTTTTAACTCAAATAATTTCTTATTAGCAATTCCATGTGCTTCAAAACCCTTATTCTCTTCTGTACCGACATTTAATATACTAACTCTTGGGTGTTCTATTTTTAGAACTGATTTCGAAAATGCTTGACCTAATTTGGCTCATTGGACTAAATATTCGGCATTTATATCTAAATTTGCTCCAACATCCAACATTAGAAATTTCTTGTTTTTAATTATTGTTGGGAAAATAGGCATAAATGCTGGGCGACTAACACCATCTAATCTTTTCAGGATAAAAATAGAAGAGGTTAAAAATCTAGCCGAATCTCCTGGAGACATACAAGCATCAACTAAACCTTCTTTTAGAAGTTTTAAGGCAGTATTCATGGAATTATCTTCTGAAGATGCATGTCTTAAACTGGATGTTTTGCTAACAACATTTTGATTGTGAACTACACTTATTCTATCCATAGGAATTAAAGTTTCATTTATTATGTTTTCATCACCAACTAAAACTACCGAATAATTATTGTATTTTTTAATAAATTCCATAGTAGCTATAATTGCTGCTGCTGGTCCGTGGTCACTCCCCATCACATCAAAGGCTATTCTTTTTATTTCTGTCATAACTCACTCTTTCTATTCAACACTAATTAAAAAATTATAAATAGGTTGGTCACCGTTGTGAATTTCAACTTCAACATCATAATTTAAAATAATATACTTTTCTAGTTCATTCGCATCTAATTTTGAAGCATCAGCCCCGTAATAAATAATTACTATTTCAGGATTTTCCTTTTTGGCAAGCATTTCTTTAACTAAAGTTTCTGCTGCTTTAATAATGTTCTTTTTACATCCAATGATTTTGTTTTCAATCATCATTAAATATTCATCTTTTTTAATCTTAACATTATTTATTTTGGTGTCTTTAGTAGCTACTGTTATTTGCCCAGTTATTAAATTTTTTAATGATGCTTCTATTTCTTCAAGATTATCTTCCAAATTTAAATCTGAAGAAAAATTAAGCATGGCTGTAATTCCCTCCAATTGTGTTTTTGTGGAAAGAACTTTAATATTTTTATCTTTAATTATTTTTGACGCTTGTTGTGCTGTTAAAATGATGTTTGAATTGTTAGGAAGGATAAAAATATTATCAGCATTAACGAATTCAATTGCTTCAATAATATCTTGAGCAGAAGGGTTATTGGTTTGACCGCCCTCAATTATGTAATCACATTCATACTGTTTCATCAATTCAATAATACCCGATCCACTATTACACGAAATCATAGCAGAAGTTTTCTTTTCGACTTTTTTATCCATTGTTAAAGCATTATCTGCCTTAGTATCACCCGCCTGAATAGTCATATTCTCAGATTTTATATTTTCAAATTCACCAAATTTTTGTGAATAATTTAAAACATCACCTGGTTTAAGGGTATGGATGTGCGTTTTAACAATATCATCATCTTGAACAACAACAACTGAATTTCCTAATTTCGATAATCCTTTAATAAACTCAATTTTGTTGAATTTTGCAACTGCTTTCAAGTTAACAATCAATTCTGTACAATAACCAAATTCTCCATCATAAATTTCTAATTCACCTGTGAATTTTTCCATCTGTGCTTCTTCAAGTGAAATTTGTACGGGAGAACCCTTAAAGGATTTTATCATTCCTTCAAGAATAATATTTAATCCTTCACCACCTGAATCAATAACTCCAACCTCTTTTAGAACCGCTAATAAATTGGGGGTGTTGTCACAACTTACTCTTGCATATTTTAGGGCTAATTCAAATATTTGAATAATATTCATATTTGGCTTAATATTTTTTTCTAAATTTTCATATGTTTCTCTAATAACTGTAAGAATTGTTCCCTCAATAGGGTTTATTACAGAAGCATATGCCATTTTAGAAGCTTGTTCGAAACCTTTTATTATATCCTTCGTTTCAATAGTTTCAAGATTTTTTCATCCTACTGCAAAACCCTTAAAAATTTGAGATAAGATAACTCCTGAATTTCCTCTTGCTCCTAGAAGCATATTTTTCGAAACAGTTTGTAATAAATCATTTAGATTAGCATTATCTACGCCTTGGATTGCATCAGCCGCTTTTTTAACGGTTGAGGACATATTAGTTCCTGTATCACCATCTGGAACAGGGAAAACATTAAGTGAATTGATCCTATTCTTGTTATTTTGCATATTATTCGAAGCAGAAATAATTGCTAGTTTTCAATCATTAGCTAGAATTTTATTCATATTATTTAACTCCTTTTACGTAAATATTTAGAAATCCTAACTTTAGTCCCATTTTCTTTAATCAAAATACTGATTGTTCTTTAATTTGTTTTGAAATATTATTAATTGTTGAATCAATCGAAATAATAATTGCAACATTAATATGAACAACTTTATCATTTAATGTTATCGAAACAGCTTTAGATCATGATTTTGAATCTTTTAATTCTTGATTGGTTGAATCAATATTACAATACCCCAAAATTCCTGGGACTGTTGATAGATTTTTAATTACATTGTCTGATAATGATGCTATATCCATAAATAGTTTCCTTTTTTAATATTTTTAATTATATCATTTAATAAAAAAGTGAAATAAAAATAGCACTACTAACTTGTTTTAATTACTATCAATTGACATTTAGCACTGCTATATTTTATCTATTTATGGTGTTATTTAAGCTACCTTAAGGACTTGTCATATGGAATTCCAGCAGCTTTTGGTCCAATGGATCTTTTCCCAAAGATAATCATTGTTATTAATGTTCCTAAATATGGAACTGTTAAGAATAAGAAACTATAACTTGAATATTCATTTGGTACAAATAAGTGGAATGTGTAACTTAATCCTAATAGTAATGAAAATAATAATGATGTTAAAATTGCTGGTAAAATTCTTCATTTACCAATAATCATGATGGCCAATGCTAGAAATCCCAATCCTTCAACTGAACCTTTAAATGTTGCTCCACTAGCTCTTGTAGATGCCATATATAATGCCCCTGCTAAACCTGCTAATAAACCTGAAATTAGTACACCTTGTCATTTGAATCAATTAACATTTATACCGGCAGCATCAGCAGCTTGAGGATTTTCACCAATTGACTTTAATCTTAAACCTCATCTTGTTCTATTTAGCATTATTCAAACTATAATTACTGAAATAATTAATACAAAAGTACTTAGTGAAACAATTGATGTTAATTCATTTGTAGCACTGTTACCTCATTCTAATCTTGGCACATTATAGTTCATTGAGTTTGCTCTACCAAAAAGGAATAATACAGTAAGTGTAAAGGCAGGAGCAAGTATATTTGCCGCAACCCCTGAAATTATTTGGTTCGACTTTAGTTTAATTGTTGCATAACCATGCAATGATGAAAATAAAGCACCAAACATTGCTGAGATTATAAAGAGAGGTACTTGTAGTCAAGCAGAACCTTGTATGGCTCCAGCATTAGTAAAGATACTTGCAAAAACCATGTAGAAGGTGGCACCAAAAACTATAGTACCATTAATTCCAATATTAACTATTCCGACTCTTTCAGAAATTATTGAAGACATTGATGCCAAGGCTAAAATACCAAAATAAGTTACCGCAAGAACTACTATCTCATTAAATATTATCATTGATTTTCTCCCTTTCTGATTGAAATTCATTTTCATCTAAAATTAATTGAGCTATGATTTCTTTTCTTACATTGATAATCATATTATCATTTTGAATTCTTGCTTGTTTTTCTATATTGTAAATTTCTGTTTCTTTGATTTTTTGCAGATCCAATACTTCTTCATTTTTGTTATTTTCTTTAAGAGTGCTTTTGTTTTCAAGCATTGATGCTTCTTTTATAGATAGAATTTCTTTGTTCTTTGAATTATATTCATTTAATGCTTGGTTATATCTTAAAGATGCATCTTCATTATTTTTGATTAATTTAAGTGTTTGCATCTCTAAAAGATATAGATCTAATAATTCTTTCCTTTTATCAATAAGCATATTTTTGTTATCTATTTTTGCCGTTTTGGTAATGTTTTTTATAGAGGTAATTTCAAAATATCTATTTTGAAAAAGGGCGATATCCTTGTCTTTTTTAATTTGGGAGATTTGATTATAGTAATACTGTTGTGTATCTTCATCTAAGTCCGTTATTTTTTTCTTGAAAAGAAGCTCTTTATCCATTTCTTCTTTTTTAGAGATGGATTGCTTTATTATTTCTTTCCATCTATCTTTATGCTCTGCCTTTATTTCTCTTATTACCTGAGCATTTGCTCTTCTTGCTAAAGAAATATTTTTCTTTTGAGTTTTATACATATTGAGTATCTCTTTATAATTGGAATCATTGTGATAAAAATAATAATATTTGACACGATAAATGTATTGATTTTTAATATATGTATAAACATTGAATTTTTCAAACACTACTGCAATAGCGGCAATATAAATAATAATACCAAACATAATTTGAGCAAAATCACCTGTAAGTGGATCATACTCACCTTTAAGGTATAAAGAACCTAATCTAATAATAGCGAATAATGTTGAAGAAATACCAATACCAAATGGATTATTATAAACAAGTAAGGTTATTGCAATTGTGTCAAATCCTAATGTCATAGGTTCAGTAGAAGCTTGAATA
Organism: Metamycoplasmataceae bacterium; assembly: GCA_051653325.1. Classification (GTDB taxonomy): domain Bacteria; phylum Bacillota_I; class Bacilli_A; order Mycoplasmatales; family Metamycoplasmataceae; genus UBA710. The sequence continues at coordinate 4,998 of JBOFVX010000009.1, read as the reverse complement.
GTTCCCTCACTAGTATAAAATAAGAAACCAGCAAGACCTGATAGTGCTCCTGATACTGCCATTATAGATAGTAATATCACTTTTTCATTTGATCCAGCATATTTAGAAGCATCTTTATTAAGAGCAAGCATTTTCATTTTGTACCCGATTGATGTTTTTGTAAAAAGAAATCAAGTTGAGATTATTAAGATCAATGAAAAAATAATTAGAATTCAATACCAGCCGGTCGAGTTAAAGAAATCAGGCATGACAAAAGGATCTGTTCTATTTTGTGAAATACTTATAGGAGTAACTAGTCCTGGAATATCTAAATTAATTAGAAATTTAATAACATAAAAGACTGATCAATTTAATAATATTGTTGAAACAACTTCATTAACATTTAAAAATGCTTTTAATATACCTGCGGTCAAGGCTACAAGAAGTCCTGAAAGCATTGCAGTTATAATTGCAAAAGCTATTGTTCCACCATTTATACCGATTAATTTTAATATTAAGACCGAAGTCATTCCACCAGCCATCATTTGCCCCGAAACACCAATGTTAAAAATTCCAGATTTAAAACATAAGGCGGTACCAATTGTAGCAACAATGAAAACAGCTATCGTCACTATAAATTGTGAATTATTAACTGCATCATTATAGATGAATTGAAAAACATCAAAAGGATTGTTCCCTGTGAAGGTAATGATTAAAATACTTACTAATATTCCGAATAAAAGTGCTCATAATGAGTTATAAAGTCTTCTACGGCCATCGATTGCTTGTTCACTAGAAAAGGTTTGTTGTAATTTACTTATCATATAACTCTCCAGTATTATTTATCCCTGCCATCAGCAGCCCAATTTCTTTTCTCTCGAAATCATTGGTATTTTTGATTCCGACTATTTCTCCTTTATTCATAACGGCAATAGTATCAGCAAGAGCAATTATTTCATCTAATTCATAAGAGATTAAAAGAATAGCCTTGCCATTTGCTTTTTCTCTTAGTAATTCATCATGAATCATATTGATAGCACCAACATCAAGTCCTCTTGTAGGTTGAACAGCAACAATAAGGTCATGATCAGTTAGCATTTCTCTACCCACAATTGCCTTTTGTTGATTTCCACCTGATAATGATCTTGCTGCAGCATTACCATTTCTAGAACCACGAACGTCAAATGTTTCAATAATCTCATTGGTAAATTTTTTTACTTCTCTCTTTTGGATAATAAAATTATTAACAAATCTTTTCTTATATAAACTTCTTATAATTGAATTTTCATTAACATTAAAATCAAGAACTAATCCATGCTTATGTCTATCTTCAGGAATAACTGAGATGAAACTTTGAATTTTTTTCTTAGAAGAATAATGGGTTATATCATGAAGCTCTAAAGTTTCTCTAGATTTAAGAAATATGCTTCCTTCCTTAGGGTGTTTTACCCCAGAAAGAATATACTCTAACTCTCTTTGACCATTTCCAGAAACACCGGCAATTGCTAATATCTCTCCAGAATGAATTTCAAAGCTTAGATTTTTTAGTTTATCACCAACAAATATATTTTCAAGTTTTAATATGACATCATCAGAATAAAAATGATTTTGATTTTTTGCATAAACAACATTTTCACCAACCATTCAATTAGCAATTTCAGTTGTTGTAACACCCTCAATATTTTCATAGTGTTTAACAACTTTACCATGTCTAATAACAGTAATCTCATCAGATACTTTCATTACTTCTCACAATTTGTGAGTAATGAAAAGAATTGTTTTCCCATTTTGTTTTAGAAATTCTAAAATATTAAGAAATTCATCTATTTCTTGAGGGGTAAGCACGGCAGTTGGCTCATCAAATATAAGTATTTCTGCATCTCTATACAACATTTTTAAAATCTCTATTTTTTGTTGAGTGACAACAAGAGCATCAGCTGTCTTTTCATTTAAATCAAATTTTAATCCAAATTTCTCTTGTAATAACTTTATTTTTGCCAATGAGGTTTCACGATCAATAAAACCTTTTCTTTCAAATTCAGCACCTAGAATAATATTTTCAAAATTTGTATAATTATCTACCAATTTAAAGTGCTGGTGAACCATACCAATACCAAGATCATTTGCTTGGTTCGGACCACTTATCAAGATGGGTGTTCCATCAAGCATAATTGTTCCTGAGGTAGGCTTATATATCCCAAATAAAATAGACATCAATGTTGATTTACCTGCCCCGTTTTCTCCAACTAAAGCATGAATGGAACCTCTTTTTATTGCTAAATTAATATTATCATTTGCAAGTATTCCAGGGAACTCTTTAGTTATGTTAATCATTTCAATGGCAATATCACTATTATTACTTTTCTGAATAGTATGTGGAGCAGTTTCATTCATGATTGATGAATTAGATGTTTTATTTTGTTGTTTCTTAGATGGAGTAGTAGAAACCTTATTTTTAGATAAAGGTTTTTTAACATTTAGCAACATATTATGTCTCCTCCATTAAAAATTACAAGAATATTAATATTATTAATTATAAAGGATTTTAAATATTGAGAGATTTTTTTGATTGTTATTTTTTAATAACATTTTGCTTTATTTTAGTGTTTTATAAGTAAAAAATTGGTTTAAAAAAGAGGTAATTCATTATAATTAAAAATATGTCTTACATCAAACTACTTTATTTAATTTTTCCTATATCACTTATTCTAATTATTTTAAGTTTATATTTTTATATAAATGTTAGAAAAAAATGATTAGAGAAATTTTTTGATAAACATAAAAATACTAATAGTTTAAGCACAAATCAGAAATATACAAACGAACTTCGCTCACTAAGTCTAGTTAAAAATGATACAGATACTGATGTAATAAAAGAAGAAGCTGCCACTTTTGCTTGAGATATCGAAAAATTGAAAAGGAAAAATTACAGTCTTGCAACTGAAGGTAAAAACAAAATACAAAAGTATCAGATTTGAGCATCAAATAAGGTGTTTCATGATATTGTAGCAAATGAAAGAAAGATTGATGATTTGTCTAATAAATTTTTCAAAACGGTTGGTACCATTTTAGAAAATATTAAAATTGCTAGAAAAGAAATAGTCGAATACAAAAATGGTTTGAGAGAATTGAAAAATAAAATTAATAAAAATATTTCAGAAGAAAAAAACCCAATATCAAAAACATTAATTTCAAATGAATTTGGAAGAATTGAAAGTAACTTAAAGGATTTGGATGATTATGTCGGCTCAAATCAAATGGATAAGGTGGCAATTGCATTTGCTAATATAAAAGAAGATTTTTTAAAACTAATAAAATTTGCAAACAATTGCCAAGAATTAGAAAAGATTATTTTCAATAAAATTCCTGATTACTTTGTAAGGATTGAAACCTTTTTTGAAAAAACGAAGCAAAAGACAAATTGCAATTTTTCTTATATTTCATTCTATGAGCAAATTAATTCCATGAAGTCTGCAAATCAAATATCATGTTCTTCTTTTTCAATTGATAATATGGAAGAAATAGAAAAATCTACTAATAAAATCTTGTACATTCTAGGGAGCCTAAATAGAGAAATTAATCGTGAAATTAATTCATATAATTTAATATTAAAAAATAAGGATGAATTAGGTAAGTATAAGAAAAATATTTCTAAATTATTTTTAACAATTAAAAATGATCTTCTTGTAGCACATCAAATAGATAAAATTTATTTCTCGCAATTTGAAGAGGAGTTAAATAGATTGTCAAATTTCATTGCGGAGGTTGATGCCTGAATTGAAAGGATTAAAAAAGATGAAAATAATTTTGAAATTAGTTTTTCTTCTAAACAATTTAAATACAAAAGCTTATTTTATCAATTAAAAGGGTTTTATTTATTGTATGTTGAGTTAAGTAAGAAATTGGAAATGTTCTATCTTGAAGGAGAATCAAATTTGCTAAAATTTGAAAGACTAGTTATATTGCTAAGCAATATGAAATCTTATATAATTAGAAATTATATTATTCTAAGTCCAGAAGAAAATGAAAATGCTTTAGCAATTGAAAACTTGAGAGAAAAAATTGTAGGTATTATCATAAATACTCCTAGCAATACTAACCCTAATATTGTTAATGAATACAAAGAATTATTGGGGCTTGTTAGTGAATTCCTGCTTACAGTTGGTATTAAAATTGAAATCTCTAAACTATACATTCAAGTTTCGGAATTGTTGGCGCCAAAAAGATCTTCCGATTCTAAACTTAATGAAAGTGTTATCATGTCAGAAAATAGCTATCTAGATGGTAATTATGATTTTGCTTTAAACAATCTAATCGATACATTAAATAAAGGTTTAAACTAATGAAAGATAAGATATTAGTAAGATATGGCGAACTCTCTTTAAAGGGTAAAAACAAAATGAATTTTGTTCGTACTTTAGCAAAAAATATTAAAAAAATATGTTCATTAAAGGAAGAAAATATTGTAGTTTCATTCGATAGGATATATATTGATTATTCAGAGGAAACAATGAACAATTTACAATATGTTTTTGGAATTTCATCTTATTCAAAAGTTTATGTTTGTAAAACAAATATTTCTGAAATAGAGGGAACTATTAAAAAAAATATTGGTTCAGAAAAGAAAACTTTTAAATGTATATCAAGAAGAAATTTTAAAGATTTTGAAATGACATCTATTGAAATGAACAATCACTTTGGCTCTTTCATAATTAAAAATTCAAATTATAAAGTGGAAATTAAAAATCCAGACATTGAATTTAATATTGAAGTTCATAAGGAGTTTACATATATTTTTTCTGATAGAGTTGAAGGTTTAGGTGGTTTGCCTGTTGGAACTGCAGGAAAAGTTCTACATTTAATTTCAGGAGGAATTGACTCACCTGTGGCTGCTTTTGAGATGATGAAAAGAGGGGTTATTATTGAATTCCTGTCATTTTTAACTCCGCCACACACTGACCAAAAAACAATGGATAAAGTGGATGAAATAATTAAAATTTTAACTAGATATCAAGGAAC
>JBOFVX010000008.1:0-5957 GCA_051653325.1 Metamycoplasmataceae bacterium | reverse complement strand
AGATTTTGATGTAAAATAGACTATATGAATAATAAGAATAATCAAATTAAGAGAAATGGAATATTAGAATTTAAATATGACATGTATGATAAAGATGGGAATTGAATGATGGGGAATGGTCCTTTTTCAATCTCTGTAGGGAATAATGATTTGCTCCCCGGACTTTCAGATGCATTGATTGGATTAGATTATACAATTAAAAAACAAACAATTGATTTTAGGTATTATCCTAATGAAAATAATCCTTCATATAAAAATGTTGATTTAGATTTAGAGATTTATAGTTACAATAATCATCACAATTTTGAAACAAAAGAAGAGCATTATAATCATACTGATCAACGTTCTACCCAAGAACATCAAAATCAAAGAGAAGAAGTCGATTTAACTAATCTTGATTCTAAAAAGATGAAAAATGTTAAGAAAGAAATTAAGGAATTACAAAAAGAAGTTGCCAATTACTTAAAAAGAATAGACGAACTTAATAAAAATGAAGTACTTCTTAATAAAAAAATTATAGATATATCAAAAGAAGCTCAACATAAAATTGACGAATTCAAATTCTCATACAAACAAAGATATGCAAATAAACTAAAGGAAACTAAAGATTTTCAACTTCAAAATTTCTTTGAAAAATTCTTAAGACCATTAAATAATTTATATATGGCTGTTGAATATGGGGTAAATGGTAGTGACAATCCTGAAGTTGTTGGATATGTAAAAGGATTTGAATTATTAGTTAATCAAATGTTTTCCGTTATTGACGATTTCGGAATAGAAATCATCGAACCTCAAAAAGGTGATGATTTTAACCCCGAATTTCATAATATAGTTGAACTTATTGAATCTCACGAGTTAGAAAAGGATAAGATCATTGAAATAAAGAATAGAGGCTATAAATTAAATGGAAGAGTACTTATACCAGCGAATGTTTCTGTTTCAAGTAATAAATCTCATTAAAGAAGTTAAAAATTTTAATATTTTCTCTAAAAGTTTAAATAAAAATCCAAGATAATGGATTTTTTTTAACTAATTCTTCCATATATTTATGCTTAAAACACAGTAAATATGGGGTTTTATAAATAAAATAAAAAAATTAGCAATATTTTGGTTAGAGTGCTAATTTTATGTTAATATTATGTATGGGTAAATTAACCAAATATATGAAAAGGAAGTAAATTTATGGCAAAAGAAAAAATTATAGGAATAGATTTAGGGACAACAAATTCAGTAGTAGCAATCGTTGAAGATGGAGTACCTAAAGTATTAGAAAACCCTAATGGTAAAAGAACAACTCCTTCAGTTGTTGCTTTCAAAAATAATGAAACTATTATAGGGGAGATAGCAAAAAGACAATTAGAAACAAATCCAGATGCAATTGCTTCAATTAAAAGATTAATGGGAACTAAAAAAACGGTTAAAGCAAATGGAAAAGATTATAAACCTGAAGAAATTTCAGCAATGATTCTTAGTTACCTAAAAGAATATGCAGAGAAAAAAATAGGATCAAAAGTATCTAAAGCTGTTATTACAGTTCCAGCATACTTCGACAATGCTCAACGTGAAGCAACCAAAACAGCTGGTAAAATTGCTGGTTTAGATGTATTAAGAATTATAAATGAACCTACCGCTGCTGCTCTTTCATTTGGTCTTGATAAAACTGATAAAGATAAAAAGGTTCTTGTTTATGACTTAGGAGGTGGGACATTTGACGTTTCGGTTCTTGAATTATCAGGCGGAACATTTGAAGTTCTTTCTACTAGTGGTGATAACCACTTAGGAGGAGATGATTGAGATCATGTTGTTGTGGATTGATTGTCAGAAAAAATTAAAAAAGAACATGATTTCGATGTAAATACTGATAAAATGGTTATTTCAAGATTAAAAGAGGAAGCAGAAAGAGCAAAAATACAATTATCAGGTTCTGATGTTGCCAAAATAATGCTACCATTCTTAGCAATAACACCTAAAGGTCCATTAAATGTTGAACTTGAATTAAAAAGAAGCGATTTTGAAAAAATGACATCCCATTTAGTTGATAGAACTCGAAAACCTATTACTGATGCATTAAAAGAAGCGAAATTATCAGCATCGGATTTAGATGATGTTCTATTGGTAGGGGGTTCTACAAGAATACCTGCAGTTCAAAAAATGGTTGAATTAACAACCGGTAAAAAACCAAATAATTCAATTAATCCTGATGAAGTTGTTGCTATTGGTGCTGCAATACAAGGTGGAGTTCTAGCTGGTGATATTAATGATATTTTATTATTAGACGTTACTCCGCTTACATTAAGTATTGAAACAGAAGGTGGAATTGCCACCCCATTAATTAAAAGAAATACCACAATACCTGTAACAAAATCACAAGTGTTCTCTACAGCTCAAGATAATCAAGAAGAAGTAACAATTTCTGTTGTTCAAGGTGAAAGACAATTTGCAAGAGATAATAAAAATCTTGGTCAATTTAATCTATCAGGCATTGAACGTGCTCCGAGAGGAGTTCCTAAAATCGAAGTTTCATTCTCAATTGATGCAAATGGAATTACAAAAGTAACAGCTAAAGATCAAAAAACTAATAAAGAGCAAACAATTACAATTACAAACTCTTCAAGTTTATCTGAGGAAGAAATTCAAAGAATGATTGATGATGCTGAAGCTAATAAAGAAAGTGATATGAAAAGAAAAGATGAACAATCTACAATCATTAAAGCTGAAACATTAGTTAACCAATTAGAAAAATCAATCGAAGAACAAAAAGATACAATGGAAGAATCAGCAAAAAAACAAATGCAAACAGAAATTGAATCTATTCAAAAATTAATCAATGATAGAAATATTGAGGAATTAAAAATTAAAATTGAACAAATAGAGAAAATTGTTGAAACCTTCGCAAATCAATCAGCACAAGCTGCTCAAGAATCTGGACACCAAAATGAAGAAATTGATATTGATCCAAACATTGATGCAGATCCTGATTTAAACAATTCTGAAGAGAAATCGAATAAATAATATAAATAATACTATTTAAATAAAATATTTTAAAACTGTAATCAACATTACAGTTTTTTGTTTTTTATTAAATAAAGATAATAAAATGCTAAAATTAACAAATAAATTATGGAAAAAAAAGATATTACTTTAGAAAAAGAATCTAAGTTTGTAACAATAACATTAGAAGATGATTCAACTGTAGAAGCGGAAGTAGTTTTTACTTTTGAGGAAAATGGGGATACATATATTTTATATGCTATTGGTGATACTGTTCATCCTGCAAAAATTGCAGAAGATGATTCATTAATAATGCTAGAAGATGACGAATGAGATATTGTTGAAAAAATATTTAATGAATTCATGAATGATGAAGAAAATGATATTTTTGAAAATGAAGAAGAATAATGGAAATTTCACAATTAACAAGAGATATATTAATCTATTCGGTGATTGCGGTTGTTGTAATAGCTTTAATAATAGTATCAATAATTTTCTATAGAGTCATTAAAATTAAGCAATCATTGAAGAAAAAAACATTAGATATTCTAACATCTGATTCAGTTGTTGAAGGCCACTTGAAGGTAATTCAGCGACCTGATTTTGGGGAACCGATTTTTGAATTGAGAGATGCAACAACGAATCCAATAGATGATGAAATTGTTGAGTTTGTAATCAATACAATTATTAAAAATAATTTTCGAAATGTTTTAATGCTTGGTTATAAAACTCCATATGAGGTGATATCTATCTCAAACAAAACTGGTGCAGAAATTAATGTCCTTGCGAATGAATTTGATATAAATGAATATAATAAAATAATTGCCAAATTTAATTTTGATCATAATTTAAACGTTTGGAGTAAGGTGAATAATGAAGAGAACTACGATATTATTTTACTTTTATCATCAACATCAAATTATTTACCTATATACGAGGAATATATTGATAATCTAAAAGAAAAGGGAATGTTCTTGATTGCAAATACTAAAAAGAACAAATTATGACAGAAAGAATTAATAGGTAAAATAAGCAAAACTAATTTAAATTATGATATTCTTAATTGATATAAAGGTTTTATTTTAATTGTAAAATAATAAAGTTAAGGAACGAAATATGAAATCTCAGAAAACATTACTTACAAAAGAAAAAATTAATGAATTAAAACAAGAACTAAGAAGATTAATTGAAGTCGATAGAGTTGAAGTTATTCAAGAAATAAAAGACGCTAGAGCTCAAGGTGATTTATCGGAAAATGCTGAGTTTGATTCTGCTCGTGAAAAACAAGGAATCATTGAAGATAGAGTTAGAGAATTAGAAGATTTATTAGAAAATTCAGATGTCCTTAGAAAACAATCATCTAATTCTTCTGTTTCAATTGGAACCACGGTTGAATTAAAGATTGGTAAATCTTCAAAAACAGAAAATTACACAATTGTTACTACTTACGAAACAAACCCATTTGAAAATAAGATTAGTAATCAATCTCCATTAGCATTCGCTTTAATGGGTGCAAAAAAAGGAGATGTTGTTACTGTTGAAGGACCTAAAAAGTATGAAGTGACAGTTGTTAACATTATTGTTTAATTAATATTATGGAAACTAAAGACAAGAGATTCACTAAAATTCTTTTTACACAGGAACAAATAGAAAAAAGAATAATAGAACTTTCAACATGAATTGATGAAACTTATAAAGGTTCTAAAGATCTTGTTTTAATTGGTCTATTAAAAGGATCAATTCCTTTTCTTGCTCAATTAATTAAAACAGTAAAAATAGAACACACTCTGGATTTTATGACTGTTTCATCATATGGTGGAAATATAAAAAATTCTGGTAATATCAAAATTATCATGGATTTAATTACTGATATTAGAGATAAAGATGTTTTAATTGTTGAAGACATTATAGATAGCGGAAAATCACTAGAAAAAATTAAAGAGAATTTAGAATCTAGACATCCAAAATCCTTAAGAATAATAACTTTACTTGATAAACCTGCAAATCGTAAGGTTAAAATTGAGGCGGATATTTCTGGTTTTGTTGTTCCTGATGAATTTCTAGTTGGATTTGGTTTAGACGTTCAGGAAAAAATGAGAAACATTCCATTTATTGGTGTTTTTAATAAAAAATATTTAAAAGAATTATAAAAATATTATATAATACATTGTTGTGAAATTAGTTATAGTAGTAGATTCTTCAACAGGATTAACAAAAGTAGAGGCAGAGGCAAGAGGTTGATATTATTTACCACTTATTGTCAATGTAGATGATAATGAATATGAAGATGGAATCGGAATAGATTCTAGAAATTTTTTTGATGTTTGTAAGGTTGAGTCAAAGGTCTCAACATCTTGTTCATCAGTTGGTCAGGTTCAACAATTATTAGAGGAAATTGCAAAGCCTGATACATTCGTTGTCATCTACCCAATTTCTAAAAATCTTTCTGCTCAATATCAAAATTGTGTAAAAGGCGCAGAGGGCTTTAATAATGTCCATGTTATTGCATCAGAAAATATTTTTATACCTATTATTCAAGAATTAGTGGAATTAGAAAATGGTGTTAAAAATAAGGATTTTACTATTGAAGAAGGTATTCAAATCATTGAAAAGAAAACACCTAGAAATTTAAATAATTTAGTTGTTATACCTAAATATTTTGAGAGTTTAGTTCGAGGAGGAAGATTATCCCCATCTGCAGCTAAATTAGCTAAGCTTTTAAAAATAGTCCCAATAATTACTTTGAAAGAGGGCAAGCTGGAAAAATTAGGAAAAGGAAGAATTTTTGATAAAACAGTTGTTAATATCGTTGTTGACACTTACAAAAGATTAAATAAAACTAATGAAGATTATGTGATGGTTTTCGCGCATTCAATGAATCCAGATAAAAAACAAATAATGAGCGAGATTACTGCGCAAGTTAATAATAAAAAACCATTTATTGAGGTGCTAATTCCACCTTCAAT
>JBOFVX010000007.1:0-9624 GCA_051653325.1 Metamycoplasmataceae bacterium | reverse complement strand
GTTTGCTTTCATAATTTTTTCCTTCTTTAAAGAAATTTAAAAATGATACATTTTAATTATATGAGTTAGATATTATGATATTCAAAATTAATTAAATTAAGAATGAAGAAGATAAAATTCAATAATAAAATACAAAAGGATATTATTATTGAATTTAATATACAATTTACTAAATAAGAAATTATAAAATAGGAATAGGAAATAATTTATGAAAATAAAAAGAATATTATTAGGATTTGGTACAGTTTTATTAACAACTTTACCAATAGTGACAATGGTTGCTTGTTCATCTTCAGAATCACAAGAATCAAAACGTCTTGAAACTCAAGTGAAAAAATTTAAACTTTCTGACTCAACTACTTCGCCTAGTCTTAATGCGTTGCAAGCGGTTCAAAAGGTCAATTTAGCACCAGTAAGTGAAAGAATCGAACAATTGAAAGATTTTACAAGGAATGGATTTCTTCCAACACTTAATGATGGATTTGATTTCGAGATTTTATCTTCTAATATAAATAAGGAAAATAACACAATAATTGATGTTATAGTTAGAATTTTAGAGATTAAAAATCATGATAATAATAAAACTATTACTCTTAAAATTACAGGTTTTATAGCGCTTTCTCCATTAGATTTACAATTAATGAAATTCAATGTAACTGAACAAACAATAAATGATACCATTACATCAATTGAGGCAGTAAATCAAATTAATGAAGCTGTAGATCAAATTGCCAAAAAAGCAGCTTTAGGTAATCTTGCAAATGTTCCATCTGTTGATGCTCCTAAATTTACCTATGAAGTTAAGGATGTTAAAATATCTGATAGAAATCCAAATGAAATCTATGTTACCATTACCGTTATTGAAGATCCTGGAACTAATAATCAAGAAGAAGATATTATCTTTGCGATTAATGGATTTAAACCTAATGTATAATAGTATCAATTTCAACAAATAGCATTATTCAAATGAAAATTCGTTATTAAATTTTGCTACTATTTAAAATTTATAAAGATTAAATTTCTCTCTATTTGTAAGAGTTTTATATTTTATATATAAAGAATTTAATGTTATTTATAAATTTTTAAACATTAATGTATAATTTTAATTATAAAGTTATGAGTTATTTAAAGTGATAAGTTATTTACATGCAAGTTATGAGTTATTACATATAAAATTTATAAAAAGACAGGGGGATAATTTATGACAATAAAAAAAATAATATTAGGATTTGGTGCATCATTATTAACAATTTTACCAATTACAACAATGATTGCTTGTTCCTCAACATCGGACGAAAAGATTGATGTTGAAGCAGAAAAATTTAATAATAAAACTACTACTAAAAGAGATATTCCTTCACAAGAAGCAGTTTCAAGCATTATGAATGCATCAACACCTCAGGAAAAACGTGCAGCTTTATTAGATTTTGCAAATGTTCCAACATTAGACACAGGCTTTGATTATGAGGTTCTATCTGCAAGCATAGATAATCAAGTGAAATCAACAGTTAATGTTGATATAAAAGTTTATGAAGTAAGTGATGAAAATAATTCCAAAAATGCTACATATAAGGTAGAAGGATTTGCTTCACCAAATTCTAATATTGAAGCAGAAGTGGCGAAGCTTAATGTACAAGTTAATACTCTAAGACCGGAACTTACTGCAATTCAAGCAATGGAAATGATTAATAGTGAAACCCCAACAGAAGTTTTTGTACTCTTAAAAACACTTGCAAACATTCCTACATTGTCAGAAGGTTTTTCACTTACAATTAAAGGAGCGACTGTAAACCAAAACAACAACAGAATAATAGATGTTTCAATGACAGTTTCTAGTCTAACCACACCTGAAGAAATGAATGCAATTTTAAGAATTGCACAATTTAAAGTTGTTAACCTTGATACTGAATCTGGAAAACTAGATAGAATAATTGGAACAACAACTCCACAAACAGCTTCAGAAACGGCTGTTCAAAGTATTCAAGGTGCAAACAATGCTTTAGATAAACTTGAAGCTTTAAGAACTTTTGTAACCATTCCGGCTTTGGATCCTGGATTTGATTTTGAAGTCTTATCAGCTTCAATTGATATCCAAATGAGAACAACAGTTGATGTTGAAATTAAAGTATTTGAAAAAATTAATCAGGCTAATTTTAGGCAAGTTACTTTTAAAGTTGCGGGATTCATGACTTTTCTTGATATAGAAGCAAGAAAATTTACATCAACTCAAAACACACAGCCTGCATTGAATACATTACAAGCCCTTCAATTAGTTAATTTAAAACCATTACCTCAAAGAGTTGAAGAAGTGAGAACTTTTGCCGAACTTCCAACACTTGAAAATGGATTTGATTATGAGGTTTTACAAGCTGATCTTAATATGAATTCAAATTTAAAAATTGATGTTCTTATTAGAGTTTTCCAAACTAATGATCAGACTAATGATAAAACAATTACTATTGAAGTTACAAACTTTGCAGACCTTACTAGATTGGAACTACAATTAATTAAATTCAATGTTACTCAACTAACAATAAACAACACTATTACATCAGTGGATGCAGTGAATCAAATTATTGCAGCCGGTGTAGATCAAGATGCTAAAAAAGCAGCTTTAGCCCTTCTTGCAAATGTTCCAACTGTTGATGCCCCTGTATTCACATATGAAGTTAAGGATGCTCGAGTATCAGATAGAGATCCTAATGAAATATATGTTACTATTACTGTTACTGAAGATATTTGGAGCGAAGATGTTGTATTTGCTATTAATGGTTTTATCCCTACTCCATAATAATAAAAATCAAAAAAAATATTTAAATTATTAAGGTAGATTTTAAAGTGTATTTTTAAAAATATTATCAGGAATAGGATATCTATATTAACAGTTTTATCATTGATAACAATGATGTATTGTTCCAAATTGAAATAATCAAAAGATGTATCGTACCTTGAAACACAAGTGAAAAATTTAAATATTTTTATCCAAATACTTAACCTCGCATTAAAACAGTGAGGGTAGTTCAAAAGTTAATATAGTCATTAAAAAGTGGAAAGATTAAATAATTGAAGTATTTTACAAGGGACATTTTTCCTCCAAAACTTTATGGTGGATTGAATTTCATATTCTAATATTAATGAGAAAAATAACATAGCAATTGGTGTTATGGAAGAGTAAGTGGTGTTTAAATTCCTGCAAGCACTGAACAAGACATTAGAAAGAAGATATTAGTAAACTTTGCAAATGCCCATTTGTTTATTCCATAGATTCGCCTATTATTTAAGGATAATATGATATCAAATAGAGATATAAATGCAAGCTTTATTAGAATTTAGTTATTCAAAGTTCTATAATTAATAATGGGACTGACTAAATTACCTTCACAATCGATTGATTTAAATTTGTTTAATAATAATTAATAAAAGTTAATATGAAAATTATTTAAGATTTTATTTATAATTATAATACATTATTAAAGTTATTATAAAAGTTATAAATATCACATAACTTTATAATATAAAGATGGAGATAAAATTTATGTTAACAAAAAAAATATTATTAGGATTTAGTGCTTCTTTATTGATGGCTCTCCCAATATCAACAATGATTGCTTGTTCATCAACATCGGACGAAAAGATTGATGTTGAAGCAGCAAAATTTGAAACATCTACTAATACTAAAAAATCGATGACTTCTCAAGAAGCAGTTTCAAGTATTAGAATGGCATCAACACCTGAAGCAAAACGTATAGTTTTATTGGAATTTGCATCTGTTCCCACATTAGACAAAGAATTTGATTATGAAGTTCTATCTGCAAGTATTGATAATCAAGTAAACTCAACGGTTAATATTGTTATAAATGTTTTCGAGATAAGTGATAAGGAAAATAATAATAAAAGTGTTACATATAAAGTTATGAACTTTAGTATTCAAGCACCTGACATAGATACAGAAACAGAAAAATTTTATGATATAGTTAGTACCAAGAGACCGAATCTTGATTCAATTCAAGCAATAGAAATGATTAATGGCAAAAATCCAACAGAAGCTCTTGCAGCATTAAAAATACTTGCAGATGTTCCTACATTAGCAGAAGGGTTTTTATTTACAGTTACAGGAGCAGCTGTAAGTAAAACAATAAACACAACAATTGATGTTTCTATAATAGTTTCTAGACCAATAACAGACGAAACTAAAAATACTACTTTTAGAGTTGCAGGATTCAAACCTGGAATAAATCTTGATACTGAAGCTGGAAAATTTGATAGAACAATCCCAACAATAAGTCCTGAAACAGCTGCAGAAAGTGCGGTAGAAAGCATTCAAAACGCAGTAAATGCTTTAGATAAACTTGAAGCTTTAAAAGTTTTTGCATTTGTTCCAACATTGAGTGAGAAATTTGATTTTGAAGTTTTGTCATCTCAAATTGATGACCAAGTGAAAACAACAGTTAATGTAGAAATTAGAGTCTTTGAAAAAGCCAATCCTCTAAATTTTAAAGAAGTAACTTTTATTGTCACAGGATTAACAACCCTTATTGATATACAAGCTACAAAATTTGCATACATATATACTCAAACAACTAGCAATCCTCCATTAAAGGCTATAGTGGCAGTTCAAAGAATCAATTTAGTACCACCAAACGAGAGAGTTGCTGCATTGAAAACTTTTACAAGGAATGATCTTCCAGTACTTGACAATGGATTTGCTTTTGAAATCCAATCAGCTAATGCTAATAACTCAGTAGTTAATGTTATAGTTAGAATTTTTGAAATCAATAATCAATTAAATGAAAAAATGATTACTCTTCAAGTTACACATTTTTGAGATTTATCAGCCTTAGATTTACAAGCTATTAAGTTCATTAACACCGAAGAAACAATAAATAGCAATATTACAGCAACACAAGCAATAGATAGAATTCTTGCATCCAGTAATAAAGACGCTAGAATAGCTGCCTTAAATCTTCTTGCAAATGTTCCGTCAGTGGATGCTCCTAACTTTGATTTTGAAGTCAGCGATGCTAAATTATCGCGCCGAGATCCAAATGAAGTATATGTGACAATTACAGTTAATCAATATTCTGGATCCGAAATTTGACCTACAGACATTATATTTACAATTAATGGATTCAAGCCTACTTTATAATAATAGCAATTAAAAAATCGTTTAATATTTAAATGATTTTTTAATTAAATATTATTGATTTAATGAATCTATATTCTTTATTATTTATAAATTCCAAAATGTTTGATGTATAATTTATTATCTATAAAATATTGTAAATGAATTGGAGATAATATATGAAAGCAAAACAATTATTATTAGGATTTGGTTTTATATCAACAATTGCACCAATAGCAACAATGATTTCCTGTTCATCTTCAGAAGAAGCACAAGATACAAAACGTATTGAAAAACAGGCAGAAAAATTTACATATTCTCAATCAACTAGCTTGCCTCGTATTAAGACAGTGAGAGCATCTCAAAAAGTTAATCTAGCACCGGCTAGTGAAAAAATTAAAGAATTGGAAGATTTTACAAGAGATGGATTCCTTCCAGTGCTTGATGATGGATTCGATTTTGAAATATTATCTTCTAATGCTAATAAGTTAGAAAGCACAATACTTGATGTTATAATTAGAATTTTCGAAATTAATAATCAAGAAAATGAAAAAATTATCATTCTTGAAGTTACAGAATTTTGGGATCTTTCTGCATTGGATTGACAATTAATTAAATTTGTTAACACTGAAAAAACTAACAATGATAATATTGATGCAGAATCAGCAGTAGCTTACATCCTTGCTTTCGATGATAGAAAAGTGGCTTTAAATATTCTTGCAGATGTACCATCTGTTGATTCTCCTAAATTTGCCTATGAGGTTAAGGATGTTAAAATATCAAATAGAGATCCAAATGAAATATATGTCACAATTACAGTCATTGAAAATCCTGGTGTTGATGATTGAAAAGAGGATGTTATCTTCGCAATTAATGGATTCAAGTCTACTACATAATAATAACAATTGAATAATGTTGATATAAATATTTAAGATACATCGCTTAAATTATTTTTTAATTTTATTGAAACTCTTATTAGTCTAAAAATGGTCAAAAAAACAATAAAATTACGATAGTTTTTTATAGTGATAATATTAGTAATTATCCTTGAAACTCTTAATAATAGTCACTTATATATAAATTTATTATTAATTCAAAATTCATAATTACATAAAGATGACCTTATTATAAATCTTGTAATAGAAAATTATTTATTTCTTATATATACTATATATATAAGAAATTTGAATTTAATGTTATAATTTAATACATATAAATATTAAGTAACAGTTATCGATTATTACTTTTTAAATATAGAATAAATTAAATATAGAATGAAAATGGAGATAATTTATGTCAACAAAAAAAATATTATTAGGATTTGGTGCGTCTTTATTAACTATTTCACCAATAGCATTGATGGTTGCCTGTTCTTCATCAGAAGACAAGATTGAAGAAAAGATTGAAGTTCAAGCAAATAAATTTAAACCTACTACTACTACCAAAAGTGAAATGACTTCTCAAGAAGCGGTTTCAAGCATTGTGGATGCATCTAACCCTGATGCAAAACGTGCAGCTTTATTAGAATTTGCAACTGTCCCAAAATTAGATACTGGATTTGATTATGTAGTTTTATCTGCAAGCATTGATAATCAAGTGAAATCAACAGTTAATGTTGATATAAAAGTTTATGAAATAAGCAATGAAAACAACTTCAAAAATGTTAAATTTATAGTTAAGGAATTTGTTGAACCAACTTCTAATCCAGAACTAGCGCCAGAAGTGTCAAAATTCAATAAACAAGTTAATACTAAAAGAACAGATCTTACCTCGATTCAAGCAATGGAAATGATTAACGGGAAAACCCCTGAAGAAACACTTGCAGCCTTAGAAACACTTGCAGATGTTCCAACATTATCAGAAGGTTTTGAATTTTCAATTACAGGGGCAACTATAAACTTAACAACTAGCACAACCATAGATGTTGCTATAACTGTTTCTCAAATAACAACTGATGACACTGGAAATGCAATTTTTAGAGTTGCAGGCTTTAAGTTTGAATCAAACATTGATACTGAATCTGAAAAATTCAATAAACAAGTTAATACTAAAAGAACAGATCTTACTTCAATTCAAGCAACAGCAATGATTGATGGAAAGAACCCAATAGAAGCTCTTGCATCATTAGAAATACTTGCAGATATCCCTACATTGGCAGTAGGTTTCGAATTTATAGTTACAGGAGCAACTATAAACACAACAACTAACACAACAATAGACGTTGCTATAACTGTTTCTAAAACAGGAACAAGCGACAATAGAAATGTAATTTTTAGAGTTGCAGGCTTTACACCTGGATCAAGCCTTGATACTGAAGCTGCAAAATTTAATATAATAGTTACAACTAAAACTCCAGAAACAATTTCAGAAGTAGCAGCCCAAAGTATTCAAAATGCATCAAGTAGTGCAGGTAAATTGGCAGCATTAGAAGGATTTGTGAATTCTGCAGATATACCAACCTTAAAAGCAGAATTTGACTTTGTGATTCTATCAGCTCAAGTTGATGCTCAAGTAAACAAAACAGTTAATGTTATGGTAAGAGTTTTTGAAGAGGCTAATCCCACAAACATGAAGGAAGTTGTTTTTAAAGTTGCAGGATTAACAACACGTCTTGAAACACAAGTAAGATTATTTAATACATCAGTTTTAACAAGAACTCCGACATTAGCCTCAGAAATAGCTGCACAAAGAATTCAAAATGCAGCAAATTCTGCCCTTAAATATTCAGCTTTATTAACTTTTGTTGATTCTACAAGCATTCCTACATTAAATACAGAATTCGATTTTGAAGTTTTATCAGCTCAAGTTGATGGACAATTGAATACAACAGTTAATGTTAAGATTAAAGTGTTTCAAAAATCAAATATTGCAAATTTTGAGGAGGCTACTTTTAAAGTTACAGGATTAACAACACGTCTTGAAATGCAAGTTGATAAGTTCACAAGAGTATTATCACAAGGGACTAATAATGCAGGTATTAAAGCACTGAGAGTTGCTCAAATAATTGATCTAGCACCAGCAAGTAATAGGGTTCAGGAATATAATCGTTATACATATTCTGACTTTCCAAATGCTTCTGATGGGTTTAGATTTGAAATTTTATCTGCTTTAGTTAATCCAGCTGCAGCCTCAAGAGTTAATGTTAGAGTTAGAATTTTTGAAATCAGTAAGCCAGAGAATAATAAAATTATTAATCTTTTAATTACAGACTTTCATAATCTTAGTGCATTAGAAGTGGAATCACTGAAATTTACTGAAACTAAAAGAACTAAATCAACTATATGAACAGCTGCAGCTGCAAGAGATAGAATTAATGGAGAAGCAACTCCAGAGGGGAAAAAGGCATTTTTAAGACCTATTGTGGAAATGCCAGTTCTAGGTGGAAAGTTTGATTATGAAGTTATAGGAGCTAGAATATCAGATAGAGATCCAAATGAATTATATGTTACAATTAGAGTTCTTGAAAGTAATAATACTGGAGTTCCTTGATCTTTTGATGTTACCTTCCCAGTTAATGGATTCATCCCTGCATAATAACCATTAATGATTAAATTAAATATTAAAATTCATTTAAGTTGCATTACTTAAATGTTTTTTATTAAATTAAATAAATTATTACTTTAGAAATGCTCAAACGGAATTATTATTAATAATGTATTTTTAGTAAAATTCAATATCGAAGAATTTCGGATTTAATGTATAATATATTATACGTATAAATTATGTATAGATATTAAGCAATAAATTGTTTTCCTAAAAGATTATATATTACTGTTTTTTATAAATTATAAAAATGAAAATGGAGATGATTTATGTTAGCAAAAAAAATATTATTAGGAATTAGTGCATCATTATTAACTATTTCACCAATAGCAATAATGATTTCTTGTTCTTCAACAGAGGAAAAAATTGTAGTTGAAGCAGGAAAATTTAAGCCATCAACTACTACTAAAAAAGACTCAACTTCTCAAGAAGCAGTTTCTAGCATTACAAGTGCTACAACACCTCAAGCAAAACGCGCAGCTTTATTGGAATTTGCAACTGTTCCAACATTAGACAAAGAATTTGACTATGAAGTTATATCTGCAAGTATTGACAACCAAGTAAAAACAACTGTTAATGTTTCGATAAAAGTTTATGAAGTAAGTGATGAGAAAAATTCAAAAAATATCACCTTTTTAGTTAGAGGATTTGCCGAACCAAATTCTAGCTCTAACATAGAAACGGAGACAGCAAAATTTAATAAACAAGTTAATACCAAAAGAACAGATCTTACTCCAGTTCAAGCAACAGCAATGATTAATGGTAAAAACCCAGCAGAAGCTCTTGCATCCTTAGAAATACTTGCAGATATCCCTACATTGGCAGTAGGTTTTGAATTTATAGTTACAGGAGCAACTATAAACACAACAACTAACACAACAATAGACGTTGCTATAACTGTTTCTAAAACCGGAACAAGTGACAATAGAAATGTAATTTTTAGAGTTGCAGGATTTCAA
>JBOFVX010000006.1:0-8413 GCA_051653325.1 Metamycoplasmataceae bacterium | reverse complement strand
ATTTTAATAGTCATGAAGAAATTAAAAATTTTTGAAAATCACAAATTTGAAAATTAGAAGTTAAGAAAAATATTTGTTCATGATTTACAATAGTTTTAAATTTCATTATGGTTTTTTTAAATATTACAACTTTAACTTTATTAATTATTGCCATTATTCTAATTGATAAAAAACTTAATTCGCCAAATTTTGATCCTAATGATGCTGATTTAGCTAGAATAGTTTTTTTAGTTTCTCTTTCTATTGCTCTTTCACTAGGCATTATTGTTGCTTCTTCATCTTTGATAATTATTAAGAACAAAAATAAATATAAGATATATCATAAAATTTGTTTAGATCTTAATAACTTACTAATTAATGGCAATGACGAAATAGAAGATATCGATAGTGAAATTAAGGCTATTATAGCAAAGAACTCAGTCTTTAAAAAAGAGAAGTTATTTAAAACGTTAAAGCAATTTATGAGTGAGGATAAAATAAAATGAACATAGGAAAATTTCAAATAGTCAATTTTGGTGATAATATTGATTATTTTATTAATTTGTATAAAAGAAAATTAATAGTGCTTAAAATGTTTATTACATTAACTAATATCATATTTCCAACAATTTCATTAATACTAGTTGTTATTTCAACATTAAACCTAGCTGGTGGTGAATATGAAACCGCCATCAAGGGAGCTGACTATATTATTTTATCAGCAATGATTTCAGGAATAGTTGCCTTAATAAATTCATTAATTTCATTCTTTTTATTAAATGATAAGATTAGATATTATAATCAAATTCATTATCAATTGATTATTGAAAAACAAAGATTTAGCCTTAATGGTGAAAAGTATAAAGACATAGAAAATATTGATGAAAAAAAAATAATATATGAAAATTATCTTTTTAAAATCATAACTGGTTATGAACAAAAAAAGGAAAATAAGAAAGAGAAATAATTGTGAATCAAGAACAAAAAGATATTATTGAACAATATTGAAAAAAATATAAGAAAAAATATTTACATGCAAGATTCTTGTTTGTTTTTATAAATGTGTTTATTTTTGGAGCTTCAGCATTATTGATAGTTCTAAATTTATTTACTCTAAGATATAATGATATATTTCCCGAAATAAAAGAGATATTTATAGCTCTAGCAATTGTAACGGGAGTAGGGACTTTTTGTATTTCATTAGTTAGTGCTTTTCAATGAAAAGAAAAGAAAAATCACTACAACATTCAAATAGAAGCGATAGAGAAAATCTCCGAACATAATGAAGAAATGAGTAATGAAGAGTTCTTTGAATTATTAAGAGTTCTAGAAGCGAGTTTAATAAATGAAAAAATGTAAGTAATTTACATTTTTTTAATAATTATTTTATTCATTTTCTTTAGAAATATTTAATGCCAATTCTTGTGTTTTTGATATTTCTTGTTCTACTTCTTTTTCAATTTCTTCAACATCAATAATAGCAACTGAATTAATTTTAGATGCATCCTTCACTTGAATTATTTTTACACCTTTAGTGGCTCTGCTTGTTTCATTAACTTGTTCTAAAGTTGTTCTAATTGCAATACCTTTATTAGTAATAATAATTACATCTTCATTACCTTTAACTAAACCAACATATACAAGCGCACCAGATTTATCAATATTAATCGATTTAACACCTTTGGCCCCTCTTTTGGTTTGTCTATAATCAGCAAGAGGTGTCTTTTTAGCAAATCCGGATGCTCCCATTGAAAGAACAATAATGCCTTCCGTAGTATTAGATGCACCAATAACTTTACTTTTGGCATCATCAAATTTCATACCAATAACACCGGTTGCAGTTCTAGACATTGCTCTAACCTGATCAACTTGGAATCTAACAACTTTGCCGTTATTTGATCCAATAATAATTTCACTATCCTCATCAACTTTCATAGCTTTAACAAGTTTGTCATCTTCTCTCATTTTAAGAGCTATTTTACCATTCTTATTAATTCTTGCATATTGTGCAATAGGTGTTTTTTTAATAATTCCATTTTCAGTAATCGTCACTAAGAATTCATTGTCATTGTAAGAATTAGTTGTTAACATGGAAACGATTTTCTCATCTTTTTGAATCTGAATTATATTTTGAAATGGTAACCCTTTGGCTTGTTTTGAAAGTTCAGGAATTTGGTGAGCTCTTAATCTATAAACCCTACCATAAGAAGTAAAGATTAATAAATCTGTATGTGTTGTAGTTGAAATAATTTTACTTACATCATCATCGGAATAAGTAGTTTGTGTTGTTGTTCCAACTCCACCCCTTCTTTGAACTTTGTATTCAATTAGAGGTATTCTTTTAACATATCCTCTCGCAGACATTGTAATTAAAATATTTTTTTCGGGAATTAAATCTTCATCTTGAATATCTCCAATATTATTAACATCGATTTCCGTTCTTCTAGCATCAGCGTATTTATTTTTTATTTCTTCTAATTCAGTAATAATTAAGTCAATCGTTTTCTCTTTAGAATTTAAAATCTCATTGTAGTATTTAATTTGTTCAATTAATGAAGAAAGCTCCTCAATCATTTTTTCAATAGCTAATCCTGTTAATCTACCTAAACGCATTTCAGTAATAGCTTTTGCTTGTTTATCAGAAAGTTTGTATGTATTCATTAAAGCAGTTTGAGCTTCAAGGTCTGTTTTCGATTTTCTAATAATTGCAATTATTGAATCTATGTTTTCAATAGCAATCCTTAAACCTTCTAAAATGTGGGCTCTTGCCTCAGCTTTATCCAATTCAAACTTTGTTCTTCTAGTAATAACTTCAATTTGATGTTCTAAATATACTTCTAATGCATATTTCAAATTTAATATTTTAGGTTCCCCCTTTACAAGGGCAATCATGTTAACACTATAATTTGTTTGCAAGTTAGTCATTTTAAATAATTGGTTTAATAATACTTCAGGAACAACATTTCTTTTTAAATCAATAACAACTCTAATTCCTTTTCTTGATGTTTCATCTCTTAAGTCTGTAATACCATCAATTTTTTTCTCTTTAACTAGTAGGGCAATTTTTTCAATCATTGCTGGTTTTTTAACATCAAAGGGAATTTCTGTCACAACAATTCTAGATCTACCATTTTTAAGAACCTCGATATGTGTTTTAGATCTCGTTGTCACTGAACCTCTACCGGTTGTATAAGCATCAATAATACCTCTTCTACCTAAAATAGTAGCCCCTGTTGGAAAATCTGGACCTTTAACATATTCCATTAATTCTTCAATTGTAATGTCAGGGTTTTTTGCAAGAGCAATAACTCCATCAATTACTTCACCTAGATTATGTGGTGGGATAGTTGTTGCCATACCTACAGCAATACCAACTGACCCTGAAACTAATAGATTCGGAAATCTCGAAGGTAAAACAATAGGTTCCATCTCTGAACCATCATAGTTAGGCATGAAATCAACTGTATCTTTTTTAATACCGTCAATCATTTCAAAAGCAATTTTAGACATTCTTGCTTCTGTATATCTCATTGCTGCTGCTGAATCACCATCAATCGAACCAAAGTTACCATGACCATCGATCAAAGGGTATCTCAATGAAAATTCTTGTGCCATTCTTACCATTGATTCATAAATAGCTGAATCACCATGAGGATGGTACTTACCAAGCACATCACCAACAATACGAGCAGATTTTTTATATTGAGAACCAGAGGTAAGTCCTAGTTCTGACATTGAAAATAGAATTCTACGATGAACTGGTTTTAATCCATCTCTAGCATCTGGTAATGCTCTAGAAACTATAACTGACATTGCATATTCAAGAAATGAGTTTTTCATTTCTGAAGAAACATAGATTGGAGCAAGTGAAGAAGTTTCATCTGAAATTAATTGTGATTTAACTTGATATTCTTCTTTGTCTTGAGGGGCTTCTTGTTCTTCTTCATCAACTTCAATTTTTTTAATATCTTTATTATCAAGAAAGACAACCTTTAAGTCATCATCTTCAACTATATACTGGTCGTCATCATCATTTTCTTCATCATCTAATTTATTTCTTTTTTCTTCATCATCATTAAAAATTATCATGTGTTTTCCCCAATAACTACTCATTCATTATATATCTATATATACTTATTTAGAATTATAACATTTTTATGTATAATTTCATCTATTTAATAGTTCTTTTTTACCAGATAATTATTTATTATTTAGGGAATTTAGCCTCAATATAATTAATATTTTTACCTCGGTTATGCCATTTTATTTCATAACCTGTTTGAATATTATTTTCATTCTTATCAGATTGGTATAAATCATTTGTTTTGAAAATAATTTTAGCACCAAATTCTTCTAACGATTCTAGAGAAAAATCATATAAAATATCATTATCTGTTTTTATTTTTAGAACACCTTCTTCATCTAAAAGATTTTTATATATTTCTAAATATGTTTTATAAGTTAATCTTCTTTTAAAATGCCTCTTCTTTGGCCAAGGATCACTAAAAGTTAATCATATTATTGATGCTTTTCCTTCAAATGAATCTGATAATTTTGATATATCCTGACAAATGATTTTTAAATTAGTTATTTCATTTTTGTCAATTAATTTTAAAGCCTGTAAAACGACAGTTGGGAATTTTTCTATTCCAATAAATTTTTTATCAGGGTTTTTGATTGCCATTTGACTAATCATTTCTCCTTTGCCCATTCCAATTTCTAAAATGGTGTTTTTATCAATTTCAATTGGGATATTTTTAATAATGCTTTGATGATTGGCAATGATTTGATTTGCCTCTGGGTTGTTTCTTAATCTCATATATTTATAATACTAAAAAATTAAAAACCTTTATAATTAAATGCAACATGAATAAAATAAATATTGATGATGATTTTATTAATATACAAGCATATAAATATGATGGCACTTTATATCGTCAATGAAATGGTGCAAGAATAATTGCTACTTCTCCAGAATATGTTTTAGTTTTATTAAATAAAACGAAGGTTCAAGAAGCTAAGAATCAAAAATGAATTATTACAGAACCAATATTGTGATTTTTTTCAAATAAAAAATTTTTTAATGCAACTCTTACAATTAGAAAAGATGGTTTTTATTATTATGCAAATCTTTCTTCTCCATTCTTCTTTGAAGAAAATACAATAAAATATATCGACTATGATTATGATGTTAAAAAATACCCAGGTAAGAAATTCTCAATAGTTGATCATAATAATTTCATTACAAATAAAGATTGATATGACGAAAAAACTAAAAGTGTAATCTACCAAAATTTAGTTGAACTTGCTGAAATGTCAATGAAAAAAGATGGTATTTTCAATGAGAAAATGATTAAGAATATTGTGGAAAAAATAATCATTAAAAGATTAGTAGACAAAAAACATTTTGCATTTTTATTCGAAAGTTAATTAGGTAATTTCTATTAGAAATTATATGGCGCGCTCGGAAGGACTTGAACCCTCAACCTCTTGGGCCGTAACCAAGCACTCTATCCAATTGAGCTACGAGCGCATTATGGAGGCACCAACGAGATTCGAACTCGTAATCAGGGTGTTGCAGACCCATGCCTTGGCCGTTTGGCTATGGTGCCATATTAAACCTTTTTAATTATATATTAATTTAGATTTTATTTTTTTCATTATTGAATGTAAATTCTCCGTCAAAAACTTTTGAAAGTCCTCCATTTTTATAGTTAGGACCAATATGAGTAGCTACATTTAATAAATGTTGTGAAGAATTCTCCATAGCAATTAATGCACCTAAATAATTAATAGTCGATGTGTCATTCATTGAATCACCAATGTGAACACTTTTGGTTGGCTCAACATTTAATAATTTGGTAACAAAAACAGCTGCTAATCCTTTTGTAGCCTTAGAATCAGTTATTTCAATAACTAAATCATTACCCGATATTTGGAATGAAAGAGAAGGAAATTTTTCTTTTAATTCCAAAAAAACTTTATATAGTTTTTTTCTTGTACAGCCTGCTAAAACCAATTTATTGTATTTAAGATTAGTATCAAAATCCTTTAAATCAAAATAATGTTTTTTGTTAAATCATTTAAAAGGTTTGAAATATCAATTATTTGTATAAATTTGATATTTAGAATTAGGGATTATAAAAACGTTATGTTTACTTGCGATATCTTTTATAAGTTTAACCATTCCTGATTCAATAAGAATATCTTTTAAAATTTCTCCCTTACTATTAACAATGATTGCTCCGTTTTGACAAATGGCATACTCGATATCAAGTTGCTTCATAATATCCTTTACTTTATTACTAAAACTTCTTCCTGTAGAAATGATTACAGGTGTTTTTTTGTTTATTTCTTTAATCTTGTTAGCATTTAAATCAGAAACATAACGCCTTTTATAATCTAATGACGTACCGTCAAGATCAATAAAAAAACATTCAACTTCAAATTCCTCATTTAAGTTGTCTATTTTAATTTTGATATTTCCTCATTTCACTTATCATAAGGCAAGAAACCTACATTAGTAAATAATGATTCACCTTTTTTATATAGCATTGTTGTAGGTGTGGCAGTTACTTTAAAATGACCTAAAGCTTCTTTATTATCATCAACATCACATGTAATTAGTGTTATTCCTAAATCATTTGACAAATCCTCTAAGATTGGCATCTGCATAATACAAGGACCACAAGTTTCAGAGTGAAAATTTAAAATAATCAATCCATCCTTTGTTTTTAAAATATTTTGAATTTCTTCAAGGTTTTTAACAGCATGAATCATATTCTTTCTCCTTATTACTTAATATATTTCAATTTTATCATTTAATTAATATGATTTTGCATAAATAAGAAATCTGTTTGTTCTGCTTCCAGTAAAAATGCATACACCCTCTTTAGGAACATTTATTTCTAATGGTATACATCTAGCTGTCGCAGTAGTTTCTTCCTTTATTTTTAATTCAAAATCATCATTATCAATAATGGGAGTTAGTACAAATTTATTTTGTTTTATTGCTTCCTTGAATTCATCATAGGATTTAACAGTAATAATATTTTCTTGAAGTCTCTTTGAGGCATTTGTAAGTAAGTTAGATTGAATAAGTTCTAATGTTTCTTCAACAACTATACTTAATTCCTTGAACTTAACTACCTTTTTATCTAATGTGTCCCTTCTCACTACAATAACTTCATTATTCTTAGCTTCTCTTGGACCAATCTCTATTCTTAAAGGAACGCCTTCTATCTCTGATTGGGCAGCTTTAAAACCGCCACTTTTACTTGTTCTATCAATTCTTATAGAATATGTTTCTTCTAAAGATTTTCCTACTTTGCTTGAAAGATTTTTTACTAATTCTTCTTTGTCAGCCATTATTTCAATAATATCAATTTGAATTGGAGCAACTTTGGGAGGAATAATAATCCCCCTATTGTCACCATGAGTCATTATAATTGCACCAAGTAATCTTGTCGAAATGCCCCATGATGTTTGGTAAACGAATTCTTGTTTATTTTCTTTTGATTTATAAGATATGTTAAACATTTTAGAAAAACTTTGACCTAGATAATGGCTAGTCCCGCTTTGTAATGCCTTACCATCTTTCATCATCGCTTCAACTGTGAATGTTGATATCGCACCAGCAAATTTCTCTAATTCAGTTTTAGTACCAGTTATAACTGGAATCGCTAAATAATCTCTCAAAAACACTTCATATATCTTTAACATCTTAATTGTCATATCAAGTGCTTCTTGTTCTTCGGTATGACATGTGTGCCCTTCTTGCCATAAAAATTCTGTATTTCTAAGAAACGGGTTGGTTGTTTTTTCTCATCGTAGAACATTAGCTCATTGATTGTAGGATAGTGGTAAATCGTTATGAGAATTTATTTCACTTTTAAAAAATTCTGCAAATAGAACTTCAGAGGTTGGTCTAATATAAATTTCTTCAGATAATTTTTTGTTTCCTACTCTGGTAATTGTCGCTAATTCCGGGGCAAAACCTTGCACATGATCTTGTTCTTTAGCAATTAAACTATTTGGGATAAGCATCGGTAAATAAACGTTTCTGACACCTTGTTTTTTGAGGATTTTATTAAAATGAATTTGAATATTTTCTCAAATACCATATGAATTAGGTTTGAAAATAATGGTGCCTTTGACTGGGCCATATTCAATTAAATTTCCATTCTTAACGACGTCAATATATCATTTAGAAAAATTTTCTTCTATTGGAGTTATTTGTTTAATTGATTTCATTGTTTAATTATAAGTTAGTTTCAATAAATTGAATAAAAAAAACACCCTAACGGATGATATGGCTGCCCCTGTAGGATTCGAACCTACGCATGTCGGCACCAAAAGCCGATGCCTTTCCGCTTGGCCAAGGGGCAAAATGGTGGAGGAGGAGGGATTCGAACCCCCGAATCCGAAGAAAATG
>JBOFVX010000005.1:0-1541 GCA_051653325.1 Metamycoplasmataceae bacterium | reverse complement strand
TAAATGAATATATTTTTAGATACAACACAAAGTGAATTCGTGGCTTGCCTATTAGATGATGACTTCAATATCAAAATCAAAACAATTATAAAAACACTTTATAAAGTTGAAGAAGTTGTTAGATTTTTCAATTCTTTATTAACTGATGTGAAAATGCATATTAAAGATATAAAGAACTTTTATATCAATGTTGGACCAGGTTCTTTTACAGGCTCTAGAATTGCATTAATATACGTAAGAACAATTTCCCAAATAACTGGTGCAACTATTTTTACAACTAATTCCTTTAAACTTCTTGATAATCAATTAGATGATCAATTATTTATTGCAGCAAACAAGAATCACTCTTTTATGCTTTCTCAAAACAATATCAATAATGTTTCTCAAACAACTTTAGTAGAAAAAACTAATCAAGAGAAAAGTATTGATTATAATAAATTGCTATCTTCCTTTAAAGATTATGTTAATCTTTTTGATTTAGAGAAAGATATTTTGAAAATACAACCAGAATATGGTTCGTCACCACAAATAGGTAGTGCTAAATAATGATATTTTTGGGAATCGAATCAAGTCATGATGATACATCAATAGGTATTGTAGAAAATGGGGTAATATTACTTAACTACCAAATAAGTCAAATTGATATTCATAAACAATATGGTGGAACTGTTCCAGAGCTTGCTTCGAGAGAACATATTAATAATTTTGCAATCTTATTAGAAAAACTTAAAAAAGAATTCGATTTAAACAAGGTCGATTATATTGCTTATACAGAAAAACCTGGATTGCTTGGTTCCCTTCAAATGGGTTATTTATTTGCTCATGCTTTATCAATATCTTTAAATAAAGAATTAATTCCTGTGGATCATTTAGAAGGTCATATTTATTCAGTATTATTGAGACACAAAGGTGAAATTGAAAAGAAAATTATTTACCCATCATTATCATTAGTGGTTTCAGGGGGGCACACAAGTTTATTTTTACATAAAAATGAATTGGAGTTTGAATGTATTGGCAAGACTCTGGATGATTCATTAGGAGAAGTTTTTGATAAAGTTGCTAGAAGCTTGGGTTTTGGTTTTCCTGGCGGGCAAGTTATTGATGATATTTTTAAAAATAATAGGTTTGAAAATATAATACCTTTAACAACACCGAAGACAAAAAACAAATATGATTTTTCCTTTAGTGGGTTAAAAACACAAGTTATTAATATTATTCATAATAGTTCTCAAAAACAAGAAACAATCGATAAAAATTGATTAGCTTATTCATTCCAAAAACAAGCAATTGATTATTTGGTTGATGTAACAAAGATGGCCATAAAAGAATACAAACCTAAAACCCTTATTCTATCTGGCGGAGTTAGTGCTAACTCATATTTAAGAGATGAATATATTAAATTGCACAAAAATACTTTAATACCAATTAAAGGATATTCAACTGATAATGGCGCTATGATTGCTGCAGCCGCAGAGATTTTATGCAAATAATAAAAAACTTTTAATTTATTTTCTAATAATTATTTTTTTACTCTATAATGA
>JBOFVX010000004.1:0-12436 GCA_051653325.1 Metamycoplasmataceae bacterium | reverse complement strand
TTAATTAATAATTAATAATACCAAATATATTAAAAATTTTATGAAAAATATTAATATATAATTTGAAATTAATTAATAGAGGTTTAAATGACAATATATGATTTCAAATTAGAAGACATTTCAAAGGAAGTTGTCGATTTTTCTAAATATAAAAATAAAGTAATTCTAATTGTAAATGTGGCTAGTAAATGCGGTTTTTCTGGACAATATGAAGGTTTAGAAAAACTTTATGGAGATTATAAGGATAAGGGTTTGGTAATATTAGGTTTCCCATGTACACAATTTAAAAATCAAGAATTAGCAACAGATGAAGAAGTTAAAACCTTTTGTACTTTAACTTATAATGTAACATTTGAAATGTTTTCAAGAATAGATGTTAAGGGTGAGAATCAAAGTCCTTTATATAAAATGTTGACCAATGAAGCGCCATGAATGTTTAACAAGAATGTAAGATGAAATTTCGAGAAATTTTTAATTGATCGAAATGGAAAAGTTGTAAAGAGATTTTCTTCAATGAAAACACCTCAAAAAATCGAAAAATATATTAAAAGATTACTTTAATATAGTTTTCCATTAACATATGAACGAATATAGCTTATATCCTTGTTTAAGAAAACTATATTTGCCTTCTTACCAATGATAATATCCCCGTAATTATCTTCAAGATCAAGATTTCTAGCAGCATTATATGATGAAACCATAACTAATTCTTCTAATGAACAATTAGTAACACCATAAAAATTCTTAACAAGAAAAATATAAGGACATGCACCACCCGATAATGTTTCTGTTCCATCTAAATAGAATCAATTACCTCTCTTTTCAATTGGGAGATTCCCTAATTTATATTTACCATCTTCAAAACCTTTTGGGGGAAGAGAATCTGAAATAATTGAAATATTTTGAATGTCAAAATTTTTATATGAATATTTAATAACCTCATTGTCAACATGAACTCCATCTGTAATAATTTCAATATTTAAATCTTTATCATATTCTTTATTAAAGATAACATTTAAAATACCTAAATCATGATGGTGAAATCCACTCATAGCATTATATAAATGGGTTATTCTTCTAATATGATTTCTTAATGATTTTTTTGCATGATCATATCCTGAATTAGAATGACCAAGAGCAAATATAAAATCTTGACTATATTTTTCAATAAGTTCAAGGTTATTTCCAACTTCTGGAGCAACAGTAAATATTTTAGGTATTGTAACATTTCTAGCAATCTCATTAATAAATTCTTCGTCAATTGGGATGATCAATCCTTCTTCGTGAGCACCTTTTTTTTCTTTACTAATAAAAGGGCCTTCAAAGTATCAACCTACAAGTTGAGGAAGGTCTGAATAATTTTTAGCTAAAGGATTAATTAATAAAGATAATTCCAATAATTTTTCTAATGAAGAAGTTACTGTTGTGCCCACAAAGGCAACAATTCCTTCACGAACCAAGTTTTCTAAATAATTAAGATATTCATAATCGAATTTTTCTTTACCCAAATCATCAAAAGCCATACCATATCCACCATGTGTATGAGAATCAATAAATCCAGGCATTATGATTTGATTTTGACAATCAATACCTTCTTCTTTTGTATGACCTTTTTCAACTCTCTTAACTATACCTGTTTCATCTATTTCAATAAAACCAGTAAAAGAAGTGTCTTTTGTAACAATTAATGCATTTTTATATATCAAGTTTCATCTCTTCATCAAGTTCAGTTTCTTTATCAAATATTATTGTCACATCATTGTGATTTAAAAGGGCACTGGCAGGAAAAGAAATGTCGAATTTTTTAGAATTGTATAATTTATGCATCGCTTCTTTTTTAGATAGACCAAAAGCCAGTAAATATATTTTCTTTGCATTTAAAATTGACTCTAATCCCATTGATATTGCTTTTTTAGGCACTTGAGAAATATCTTTATTAAAGAATTTTTCAGCATTAACTTTTATTGTTTCTTCAGTTAGAGCTACGACTCTAGTTAGAGATTTTAAAGGAGAGTCTGGCTCATTAAAGCCAATGTGACCGTTTGTTCCAATACCTAAAATTTGGATATCAATTCCACCATGACTCTTAATTAATTGATCGTAATCAACATCAAGCGATGGAAAATGAGTATTTTCTAAATTTATATTAACTTTTGAAAATAATTGATCGTTCATGAATACTTTGTATGTTTGTGGATGTCCTTCTGGAAGACTTAGATATTCATCAAGATTATATGTTGAAACATTTTTTCATGATGTTTTACTTTCATTATAATCATTAACTAAGAATCTATATAGCAAGATAGGAGTTGATCCTGTTGCTAAACCTAAATTAATTTTATTTCCTTTTTTAATTTCTTTTAGCATCTCAAGAGCAACAAACTCTGATGCTTGAACACTGTTTTCAAATCCCTTAAATTGAATTTTATTTTCTTTATGAAATATACTCATTTTAACTCAACCTTTATTTTTAAATATTAACAAAATAATTTTAACACATTCTATATATAATTTAATATTATGAATAAAAATAAAATTATAAAAGAAGCTTGTGTTGAAACAATAGAAGGTGCAAAATATTTTATTGAAAAAGGTGTAAATAGATTTGAAACTTGTTACGATCTGACAAAAGGTGGTTTGACACCAAAAATCGAATTATTTGAATATATTAAAAATAATTCCAATATACATCAAGTAGTAATGATTAGAACAAACGACAATTTTTCAGTTAATGATGATGAGATTAAGCAAATGATTCAGGAAATTAAGAAATTTAAAAGTATTGGTGCAACAGAATTTATTTTTGGTTTTATAAATAAAAAGAATGAGATTGATATTGATGCTTGCAAGAAACTAATAAGAAATTTAGATGGTTGTAAATATGATTTTCATATGGCAATTGATAGTTTACAGAATTATAAGAGAGATATCCCTATATTAATTGAAATGGGTTTTACTAGAATTTTAACTAAGGGTGGAACTTCAGCTGCAATAAATAACACTAAAGTAATAAAAGAAATAATTAGTGAATTTGGTGACAAAATAGAAATACTAGTTGGTGGTAGTGTAACTAAAGATAATTTAGATGAAATAATAAAATTAACTGGAGCAAATCAGTTCCATGGAACAAAAATTGTTTAATTCACATTTGATATATGTAATGTTGTATTAATATATAATTGTTTATTAATATGAAGAAAATAATAATTATTGGTGCTGGTATATCTGGTGCAGTTCTTGCTAGAGTATTGGCAGAGAATAACTTTGATGTTGAAATCATCGAAAAAAGAAAAACAATTGGAGGCAATCTTTTTGATGAAAAAATAAAAGGAATTATGGTCCATAAATATGGTCCACATATATTCCATACGTCCAAAAAGGATGTTATTGAATTCATGAACAGGTTTTGAAAACTAAATAAATTTAAAAATGTTGTCGAAGGATATGTAGATGGAAAATTAGTGCCTATACCATTCAATTTCAAATCTATTGACATTTGTTTTCCTGATGAGAAGGAAAAGATTAAAAAAACACTTTTGGGAAAATATCCTAATAAGGAAAATATCACCATTTTAGAACTATTTAAAAATAAAAATGTTCTTATTAACAAAGTAGCTACATTTATTTACAAAAATCTTTTTGAAAACTACACAACTAAAATGTGGAATTTGAAACCTGATGAAATAGATGCATCTGTAACAGCCAGAATACCAGTTATTTTATCTTATAAAAACACTTATTTTAATGATGAATATGAAGGTATTCCTGAAGATGGATATTTAAAAACTATAGAGCGTATTCTAGATCATAAAAATATCAAATTTTCAGTTGATAAGAATGGTATTGATTATCTTCATTTTAATAAGAATACTATTTCATTTAAAGATGATAAAAATTGTTTGATTATTTATACAGGTCCGTTAGATGCTTTGTTCAAAAATAAATATGGAATTCTTGATTATCGATCACTTGATATTAAAATAGAAAAAATAAATAAAGTAAAATTTCAAGAAACAGCGGTCGTTAATTATCCTGCACATCCAACAATGACAAGAATTACAGAATATAAA
The DNA here is from genome assembly GCA_051653325.1 of Metamycoplasmataceae bacterium. Lineage (GTDB taxonomy): Bacteria > Bacillota_I > Bacilli_A > Mycoplasmatales > Metamycoplasmataceae > UBA710. Next base: position 8,366 of record JBOFVX010000004.1, on the reverse strand, counting down.
AATATGACATTTGATATTAATCCAAATATCACAATCATTTCTAAGGAATATCCTGGCACTTATTCTCCAGCTTCCAAAAATTTTAATGAACCTTATTATCCATTAGCTACTGATTTTGCCAGATTAAAATATTCAAAATACAAAGAGCTAGCTGATGAATATGAGAATCTATATCTTTTAGGTAGATTAGCTAATTATAAATATATAAATATGGATCAGGCTGTTGAGGATGCACTAATTATGGCAAAAGAAATTATTTCTAAAACAAAGTAGTTTGATCAGTTTCATTTAACTCTGCAAATATTTTCATTTCCTTCATTTTATTAATAACGGTTTTATTGACTTGCACTCTTTTAGTGAAATTTTCAATTGAATGAAATTCACCATCTTTTCTAGCTTCGATTATTGATTCAGAAGCTGCATTTCCAAGTCCATCTATTGAAATAAAGGGAGGTATTAGGGATTTATTCTCTTCATCAACAATTCACTTATATGAATCAGATTTATATAGATTAATATTTTGAATACTGAAACCACGTGCAAACATTTCATTTGCTACCTCTAAGTTAACTATTAATGCACTTTCTTTTGAGGTTAATTTTTTTTCATCTTTTCTCTTTTGTCTTAAAATCAATTCTTTTAATTTTTCAACAACAGTTTTTTTACCTGCAATTAATATTCCTATATCAAAATGGTCTGATCTTGTAGAAAAATATGAGGCATAGAATTGAATTGGATAGTAAAGTTTAAACCAAGCAACTCTTCAAGCCATCATAACATAAGCAACTGCATGAGCTTTAGGAAACATATATTTTATTTTCTTTAAAGAATCGATGGTTCATTGAGGAATATTATGCTTAGTTAGTAGTAATTCTTCATCTTGAGTTAAACCCATACCTTTTCTAACTTTTTCCATAATTTGGAAGGATTTAAGAGGTTCAATACCTTTATTCATCAATACAACCATAATGTCATCACGACAGGAAATAACCTCTTTTAGTTCAAGATTATTTTTAGTTACTAATTGTTCTACATTCCCTTTTCAAACATCAGTACCATGTGAAAGACCTGAAATAGATACTAAATCTGAAAAAGTTGATATTCTCGCTGTTGTTAATATCTTTCTAACAAATGGAGTACCAAACTCAGGCATACCTAAAGCGCCTGTTTTTTCACCATTTATATCTTCAGGTTTTATTCCTAAAGGTTCTGTTGAATAAAACATTTTAATTATATTTTCATCATAAAATGGTATCTTATCTGGAGCAATTCCCGTTAATTCTTGTAGTAATTTTAGCGCAGTTGGATCTACGTGTCCAAGTAAATCTAACTTTAGAACATTATCATGAATAGCATGGAAATCGAAATGAGTAGTTTTTCAATTAGAAGATTTATCGTTAGCAGGAAAATTAACTGGTGTAAAATCCTCAAGGTCAAATTCTTTAGGAATAATAATTATTCCTCCAGGATGTTGGCCTGTAGTTCTTTTTGTGCCTATTATTTGGCTTGAAACAAAATCTATGAAAGAATCTGATTTATCAATGCCTTGCTCTTCTTTTCAATTTTTTGCATAACCAAAAGCTGTTGTGCTTGCAACTTTAGAAATAGTTCCGGCTCTAAGGCAATTTTCAGCACCAAAAAGATTTCTAACCTCATTATGAATTACATTTTGATATTCACCAGAAAAGTTTAAATCAATATCAGGCACCTTATCAGCATTAAATCCCAAGAATGTTTCAAAAGGGATTGTTTGTCCATCTCTCGCCATAATTATATCTTTACAATTGGGACACTTTTTTTCAGGTAAATCATATCCGGAAGCATATTCCCCCTTTGTAAAAAATTCAGAAAATTTACAAAAAGAGCAAATATAATGAGGAACTAATGGATTAACTTCAGTGACTTTTATTAAAGTTGCCACAAATGAAGAACCAATTGAACCCCTAGAACCTACCAAATAACCATCAGAAAGACTTTTAGCAACAAGTAAATGACTTATTCAATATACAACTGAAAAACCATATTTTAAAATTGGTTGTAATTCTTTATCAATTCTCTCTTCTATAATGGTTGGTAATGTTTCTCCATATATTTCATGAGCACGCTTATAAACCAACTCTTTTAATTTATTATCAGAGTCGTCAAATTTTGGTGCATATAACTTACTCTTTATAACTTTGATATCACCATCTATAAGATCGGCAATATTATTTGAATTTTCTACAACTATTTCATATGCTAATTTTTCATCATTAAGAAATTTAAAATTATCAAGCATTTCATTTGTGGTTAAGAAATTTTGTGTTGGATAAACGGGTGAAACTTCCTTATACTTAAATAAGTAATGTGGTTTTCCTTCTAAACCTTTAGCAGTAATATAAACATTATGAAGAATATTTTCTTGTCGATCAATATATCTTACGTCACCAATCGCAACACAAGGTTTATTTAATTCTTTAGCTTTATGTATTAAATCTCTAAGAGCAAACTCTAAATTCTTTTGTGATATTGATTCTCGATTAATTTGATGAATAAAAAGGGATGGATAGGGGATTTCAATATAATCATATCTCTTAATTTCTTCCATGATATCTTCAGTTGTTCCATAAAATACTTTTCTTAATAATCTTGATTCAATTCCCGAGCTTCCAACTAAAATATTCTCTGTTTTTTTGAACTCATCAAAAAATATTCTGGGTTCAGAAAAAAAGTTAGTTGTTGAAGATTCAGTTATTATTTTAAATAATTCCTTAAGACCTAATTGATTTTTTGCCAATATAGTTACTTGATTAGAAATTTTCTTATTATGAATAGTAAGAGATGTGGCAAGAGATAAATCTTCAAAAGTTTGAATTCCTTTATAAGATAATTCATTAATAAACTTAATTCAAAGCAATGAAAGAACTTCAGCATCATAATCTGCCCTATGTGCAACATTTGTATCATAATTTATAGAATACTTTTTACAAACAATTCCTAATCTATACGACTTCGAGTTTTCAATCAATAATCTTGCTATTGAAAGAGTGTCTATTCATTGATTTGTTAATTCACCAAGATTATATTTGAACATTTTCTCCTTTAAAAAACCAATATCAAATATCGCATTGTGTGCTACTAATGAATAATCCTGAATAAAGTTAAGAATCTTTGTTATTCCCTCAATTTCTGAGAAACCTTCATCAACCATTGATTGTGTAATTCCAGTTAATTCTGTTGTAAAAGTAGAAATCTTTTGTGTGGGTTTTATAAAAAAACCAACTCTTTCTACAACTTTACCATTAACAATTTTAACACCACCAAATTCTATTATTTCATCAAATCTTGCTGAAAGACCTGTTGTTTCTAAATCAAAAACAATATAGGTTTCATTTTTAATATTTCCCTCTTTATAATTAGAAATGAATTTATTGTCCTTGTCAATAGCATTAAAGGTTGCTCCATAAATAGGTTTAATTCCAAGCTTTTTAGCCTCATAGTAAAAACTAGGAAAAGATTGAACATTTTCTAAATCCACAATTGCAATGGCTTTATGGCCAATAGTTTTTGCATGTTTTAAGAAATCTTCAGGAGTTTTAAATCCATCCATCGAACTCATGGATGTTCTAATTGAAAGTTCAATTCTTTTTACTTTTGCTTCATCAATCTTCTGTTTTTGATCATCTAAAATTTCTATTTTTTTAGAATTTAAAATAGGTTTTGATGAAAAATAATCAAGAGATTTTTCACCAAAAACTTTTATTTTAATGCCTATTTTTGCATCATCATATTGAGATAGATTAGACTCATCCCTTATAAAACTTTTAACAGTTATTGCTTCTGAATAATCAGTAATTGAAAGTGTAAGAATATGTGCTCCAGTTTTTGTTTTATAGATTTCTCTTTTAAAAATCATTCCTTCAAAAACATAGTTTTTTTCCTCCGATTTGTAAAATTCATCCATACTTATAGCAAAGTATTTATTGGTAGATAATTTGTTTCTTATTGATGAATTCCCATTGGTTTTCTGAATCTTTTTGCTTTTTGAGATTTCATTCAAGATTTTTAAATCATTTGTATTTTCCTCTTCTAGTTCTTTTTGGATAAAATCATGTGAAGATAGATCAACTAAAATTATTTCTATACCAACAAAACCAAATTTCTCTAAATTATCGATCATTTGCTTTTGTTTATCTTTCAAAATCCTCAATTTATTACTTGAGTGTACATTAATTTTTAATGATTTAAAATCATCGAAATTTAAATCTGATTTAGCAATCATATTAGAAATTGTTTCATTATTTAAGTATAAAAATGAAAATAATAAATAATCATAAATATTTTGCAAGGCGTAATTTTTGTTCATATATGTTATTTTAAAATCAACTTCAAAACCAAAATTTTCCTTGATAGATTTTAAGAAAAGTTTAATGTCTTTAATTGATGGAACTGAAAAGAAATTTATACCTAAATTAAATTTATTATTGATTAATTCGGCATTAAAAATCTCTGATTCAAGAAGATATTCAGGTATGTTATATTCGATTTCCTTACAAAAATTTATAAATGCTTTATTCATAAATTTTATTATATAAAATATTGTTTCATTATTATGCAAAACATATGAAAATCCCAAAAACAAATAGAACTAATATAAGTGAATCAAATCTATCAAGAAATCCACCATGGGAGGGAATAAGGTTTGAAAAATCTTTTATTTGCAATTTTCTCTTAACAAACGAGAATAATAAATCACCTAATATAGCAATAATCGGTGTAAAGAAAGGTATGGTAATCAATAAAACAACCGGATCAATAGTAGAAGCCAATTTACCAAAATTAACACCACCAGGTATTTGTAGAAAATTTAATCAAAATATTAAAAATAGAAACGCAGCTGAAACAAGGTGGCCAATAATAGCCCCTTCAATAGTCTTATTAGGTGATATTTTGGGTGCCAATTTTCTTTTAAATATTTTGTTTCCAAAAAATTTACCACCAAAATATCCCAATATATCAACAATAATAACTGATGAAATTAATGTTACTGTTAAGGAAAATTGTAATATTAAAAGGTAAAACAATATTTTTAATGAAAATGTGATTAAAATTGTTCCAATTAAAAGCGCAAAAAAATTTGGAATAATTTTTTTTCTTTCTTTGGAAAATAAGCATGGAACTAAAATCATTATTCCAACCACAGGAAATCCAATCCCTGTAATTTCTGAAACGGAAAAATTAAATTGATCCCTAATAAGTTCGACCAATATGTCCGCATATGGAGACTCTGGGTTAAGTGATGTTAATTCACTATTTGGTGTATTAATGAACTCTATAAATGTCTCATTAAAGGGGGTTAGAATAATAAAAATGGTCGTTAGGGGTATTATGAATTTTGCTCATTTAGGAATATTAAAAGGATGACAAAATTCATAGAGTGCTAGTATTCCAAGTATTGTGAAAGTAATTATTCCAAATATTTTTCCAGGGGTTTCTAAATAATATATTAGTAAAATTAGTGTTACAAAAAGAATGGCAGTAATAATAGCAAATAGCGATTTCTTGGCTACTGGATTCATTTTTTCTAGAAACACATTAACCCCTTATAATTTCATTAACTCTTCTTCTTTTTGATTTATTCTCTTATCAATAATATCATTATATTTATCAACTGTTTTTTGAATATTGTCTTTAAAGTCTCTTAAAACATCTTCGCTTAATTCTTTATCTTCTTTCATTTGCCTTAAGATAGAGTGTCTAGAATTCCTGATTTTTATTCTTCCAGATTCTTTTATTGCTGAAAGTTGTTTGACCGCCTCTTTTCTTTTATCTGTTGTTAAAACTGGAAAGATAATCCTAATTTGGTTTCCTTCATTAACGAGAGAAATTTGATAGTTTTGTTTTTCAATCATTTTATAAATTTCTTTTATTGTTTCCTTATCAAATGGCTTAACCAAAAGTTGTTGTGGTTCAGGTATTGTAATTGTGCTTAAATCACCTATTGGTGTTAACTCATCATAATATAAAATTTTTAAGGAATTAATTAATTGAGGATTGGCTCCTGCTGTCGAAACTCTCGAAAGCTGAACATCCACTGAATTGATAACTTCCTTCAATTCATCAATTAGTTCCATTTCATATAATTCATATTCCATTATCTAGAAACCTTTGTAAATAAACCTTTCCCATTTAATACATTTAATATGGCATCTTTTTCGCCAATATCAAAAACAAGTGCATCAATATCATTATCTCTTGCCATTGTTGCAGCAGTGGCATCAATTACTTTTAAATTTCTTGATAAAATTTCATCGTATGAAATTTTATTATATCTCTTGGCATCCTTATTTACATTAGGATCTGAATCATAAATTCCTTTTGTTTGATTCTTTCCTAATAAGATAATATCTGCTTCAATTTCTGAGGCAACTAATGTTGCTGCCGTATCAGTCGTAAAATAAGGTCTTCCGGTTCCTGCTGAAAAGATAACAATTTCTCCTGAAGTTAAATATTTCATTGCCTTTTCAGTAATATAATTTTCAGCAACTTTAGGATCAATATTTATTGAAGATTGTATCCTACACTTTAATCCGTGTTTTTCGAATCCAGACTGAAGTGCTAATGCATTCATCGTTGTGGCAAGCATTCCTATGTAATCAGCTCTATTCCTAGGAATACCATTTTTTTCAGCACTTGCTCCCCTTCAAAAATTACCTCCACCAATTACAATTGCGACCTCTGTTTTTTCAGCTCTGAGTTTTTTTAATTGAAACGCAATATTATCGATTAACGAATAATCAATCAAAAGTGATTTTTCTTTATTAGATAATCATTCGCCAGATAATTTCAATAATATTCTTTTATATTTCATTATAGCCACCCTTATTTTTTTAATTAATTATATTACAAAAACAACCTTTATTGTGAATTTATAAAAGGCTTTAGTTTTTTTCTTGCTTTATCTAATGCATCAAAAACAGCACTTCTAGTCGTTGCAACTATTTCAGAAATTTCTGAGATTGATAAATCCTCAATATAATAAAGGTGCATAATTTGTTTTTGGGTTTGAGTTAAAACAAAATCATATTTGAGGAAGGTCTTTATCAATTCTTCTCTTTCTAATGAATTACTCATCTTTCATTAGTCCTTTGGTCAATCCATAGATATAAGCATCTAAATCAAACTCTTGAAGATCATCAATTTTTTCTCCAAGACCAATCAATTTAACATCCATATCCAATTGATCTTTTATTGAAATAATTATTCCTCCATTTGATGTACCATCCATCTTAGTTAGAATAATTCCTGTAAGTGGGGCAACTTCTTTGAAACTCTTGGCTTGCAAAATACCATTTTGGCCAGTTGTTGCATCTAAAACTAATAACGATTCATGTGGGGCATTTGATACAAATTTCTTTATAATTCCTGTCATCTTTGCTAATTCATTCATTAGATTAACTTTATTTTGTAATCTACCGGCAGTATCGACAATTAAAACATCATAATTACCTTCTTTTGCCTTAGTTAAACTTTTATAAACAACTGAGGAGGGGTCAGCACCCTCTTTTTCAGGGAGCACAATATCAGCCCCAACACGATCTGCTCAAATCTTTAATTGTTGAACAGCCCCAGCTCTAAATGTATCTCCAGCGGCAATTAATACCTTTTTTCCTTCAAGAATTAATTTATTGGCTATTTTAGCAATAGATGTAGTTTTACCAGAACCATTAACACCAACAATTAATAAAACATTCAATCCATCATTATTAAGTTTAAGTGTTGTATCAACAATGGATTGATTTGCATAAATAACAAACATCTTATCAGCAATAATTTCATTAATTAAATCTCTATTAACAACATTCTCGGTTTTAACCTCTTTTTTAATCTCATCAATAATTGTCATGACTAGATTGACTGATATGTCTGACATAATCAAAATTTCTTCTAACTCTTCAAAGAATGCATCATCAATCTTATTATGTTTATTTTGAAGTTCAATTATTTTCTGGCTAAAATTATTTCCACTTTTAGATAATCCTGAAACATATTTATTAATTTTTTTTTCTTTTATTAAGGCTTTTTCTCTTTGTTTAGCTTCTTTTTTATCTAATTTTTGTTGTAGTTTTGCAATCTTATCAAGTTCTTTTTGAGAATTAGTTTCAGAATTATTTGATGTTGGAGATTTAATTTTTCCAAATAATGACTTCTTAATTTCTTTATCTTTTGAATCATCAATATCTTTAGTATTTAGATTAAATAATCTATCTTTTATTTTTTTGAAGAAACCCATATATTGGTATTATATTAAATAAATTTGAAAATGGGTAAAATATTTATATGATATAATTTTAAATTAATATTGAAGGAGTGCCATGAAAATAAAG
>JBOFVX010000003.1:0-2157 GCA_051653325.1 Metamycoplasmataceae bacterium | reverse complement strand
AGCTATAACATTCCTGCCTACAGTTATTGAAGATTACATAAATAAACGTAATGGAAAATATATTGAGGATTATTCTCTATTATAAATATAATAAAATCTAAATTTTATATAAATAAAAGCGCTTCATTCCAGGTGCTTTTATTTTGCTTTAAATAATATATAATTTCATTATGAGAAAACTTATTTCCAATTATTTAAAACCAAATAATATTACAGATATTATTGGTCAATCACATCTACTTGGAAGTGATGGAATAATTATGAAAATGATTAATAATAAGAAATTATTTTCATGTATTTTTTATGGACCACCAGGAACAGGTAAAACCTCAATGGCAATATCTATTTGTAATGATTTAGAAATCTCTTATGAATTATTTAACCCGACTATAAATAAAAAAAGTGATTTAGATCAAATACTTTCGAAGAATTTAAAGGGTGACAATTATTTTGTTATTATTATAGATGAATTTCATAGAATGAATCGTGATAAACAAGATATTTTACTTTCTTATTTAGAATGAGGAAATTTAATAGTTTTTGGTACCACAACAGAAAACCCTTTCTTTGTGGTTAATCCTGCTATTAGAAGTAGATGCCAAATAATCCAATTAAAACAACTTAATAAAAAAGAAATTCTAGAAGGCTTAAAAAAGATATCCTCGAGATTAAACATGAATATTTCTGATGATGTATTAGAATTAATTTCATGAAACACTGATGGTGATCTAAGAAGAGCTATTAATACACTAGATATAATTGAATCTCTTTATAAAGGTCAAGAAATAAACAAAGAAATTCTGGACTCAATAAGTCCTTTAACTTCTTCATTATCAGCAAGTTATGGTGATGAATTTTATGATTTACAATCTGCCTTTCACAAATCAATAAGAGGTAGTGATGTTGATGCTGCAATCTATTATTTAGCTAGATTAATTAAAGCAGGTGACCTTATTTCAATTTCAAGAAGAATTATTGCATCAGCTTATGAAGATATAGGTTTAGCAAATCCAACACTTCTTTCTAGGGTAGTAATTGGAATGGAGGCAGTTGTTAAAGTTGGTTTTCCAGAAGCTAATCAAATACTTTCTGCAATTGTGATAGAAATGTGCTTATCACCTAAATCAAATTCAGCTTATCTTGCAATTTCTAATGCTTTATCAAGTTTAGAAAATGGTGGCATATATAGAGTTCCTAAACATTTAAGAGATAATCATTATAAATCACATACAAAACTTGGTCATGGTAATTATAAGTATCCTCATGATTATAAAAATGCATGAGTAAAACAACAATATCTTCCTGATGAAATAAAAGATACTAAATTTTATGATCCAAGTAAAAATAGTAAATTAGAAACTAAAATGGTTGAAATTTGAGAAAAAAATAAATCATAATAAAAACTACTACTTTGAATAAGTAGTAGTTTTTTGGGTGGTATGGTAAACCAAATGGTGGAGATGCCGGGAGTCGAACCCGGGTCCAAGAGCAAAACAGAGCTATCCGTCTACAGTTTAGATTATTTACACATTACAACTATCTAATATCGAAACAAACAAAGATTAATTAGTAGAGGTTGATTAAAGATTCTTTGGGTTTTAATCAAATCCACCCGCATATCCTAAAATAATATTATTAAAGCCAAGGAGAGCAATAATAACAACTAGTTGCTAAATTAAGCAAATGCTAGATTTGAGTTGTTTGAAGACATCACTAAGTGTGAGTAATCTTCGTTTGATTGTTCTTTTCCGTTTGAAAAAAGCCTTAGTATTTATAGTCTACTACACTACTGCAGAATAACAAGCCTTAAACTTGTCGAAGCCATTACATCCCCATTTTATAAAATACTTTTTAATCTTTTCTTCTCATCACGTTCAATTATGTAGGATCTCTTGTCAGCCTTATTTCTTCCTTTTCCAAGTCCGATTTCAAGCTTAACATTTCCACCCTCTCATAATAAGGCTAAGGGAATGATTGAATATCTGTATTTTTCTTTTTTTGTTAAAATTTTGTTCAATTCACTTCTTTTAAGTAAAAGTTTTCTTGCTCTAGTTTCATCCCCTTCAACTAACATATATTTTGATATATGCATATTTGAAACAAATAATTCCTTTTTTAAAAATGAGCAAAATGAATTTCTAAGATTTACATTACCTG
>JBOFVX010000002.1:0-3235 GCA_051653325.1 Metamycoplasmataceae bacterium | reverse complement strand
GATTAAATAAAACTAATGAAGATTATGTGATGGTTTTCGCGCATTCAATGAATCCAGATAAAAAACAAATAATGAGCGAGATTACTGCGCAAGTTAATAATAAAAAACCATTTATTGAGGTGCTAATTCCACCTTCAATTGCCATTCATGCGGGCCTTGAAACTATTTCCGTTATATTTATTAAATTCAAATATCCAATAATTGAATATAACTTAAAAGGTAATCAAGAATAAATATATGAATATTAATTCAAATAAAAGTTTTCCTAAAATATTCCAAAAATCAGCAGAAAAAGCTTCAACAAAAAACCTTTTAATTTCTTATGCATTAATGTGAATGGGAGTTGGTGTTGCGCTTATTTTTTTGATGACATATTTAGTTATGGCTGTTGAACCAGTTCGTGATTTTGTTAGTAAAATAGCTCTTTCACAAATGGGTTGAACTATTCTATTGATTGCTAATATGGGTTTGATACTAACAATAGCCTTTTTAATGAACAAATTAAGTACTTCAGTATTGGTAGTACTATATTTAGCTTTCGTATTTATACAGGGATTATTCATCTCTACATCTTTATATTATTCTGGCTTCGGAACACAAGCAGAAGGATTAAAGAATGTATTTCTATTATTCTTGGTTCCATCTGGGATTTTTGTAATAATGGGATTACTTGGTTATTTTCAAATATTTGATTTTTCTAAACTTGGACCCTTCTTATTCTTTGCAACAATAGGTTTAATATTCTTTTCAATTTTTGTATACTTCTTTGGAGGTGACACTACTCAGAAATGATACTCACTTGCTGGTATTATTATCTTTTCTTTATGGATTGGTTTCGATATTTGATGAATCCAAAGAACCTCACAACAAATAGAATTTAATGGTGGAATGGAAAAAGCTGAACTTATTAGAATTGGATTAGTTTTTGGAATACGTTTATTCATTGATTTTATTAATATTTTATTGTTTGTAGCTAGACTAGTTAGATAATCAAAATACTTTATCATTATTTAAATAATGATATAATTTTATTATTTTCAAAAAGGAGCAATTATGATTACCAAATTATCAAAAAAAATCATTTTACTTGGTCTATCATTAGTTTCAATCGCACCCATTCCATTCGCTATATCTTGCTCTAGTCAAGATAACTCTTTTGAGAATAAATTACTAGATTTAGAATTAGCTAAAGATGTTCAATTAAAAATAGCATATGATGATGATCAACTAAGCAAAATTAATCTAATAGATTTAGGGTTAAATACCGAACAATTAGATCAAAATGGTGCTTCAATAAGCAATTCTTTTAACAATGAACAATTAGCAAATATTTTTGTTTTGCCAGAACCAAAGACAGCCGAAACAAATGAAAATTATGGTATTTTTTATTCTTGAGATTTTACAAAAAAAGATATAGTTTCGTTTGATAGAAGTGGTAACATTTTATTTGAGGTTTATGTAAATGTTGGATTAAAAACTTCTACATCTTTTGTTTCAAAACCAAGAATTTTTACAATAAATATTGAGGATACAACCATTGAAGAAGAAAGTCAAAATGTAGATAATAATGGCAATCCAATTTTAATCACAAAACCGGCATCAAGATATATCTATAATGGCGTTGATGAAAATGATCTGCAAGTCACTTATAAATTTCAAGCCGTTCGTAAAGATGTTTTCGAAAAAGCGAAAAGATTTAATATTGATTTTTATTCAAAGGACTCATTAATTAATAACAGACCTGTAGTAATAGAACCTGATGCTACATCTCATTCTGCAGTAGATGCATTAGGTAAAAGATTGGTAACCCCCCCTACTACTACATCTAGCAATGAAACCAAATATAGATTCCGTATTTCTCAAGCTGACTTTGATGAACTAAGGCCTAAAAAAGGTATTTATAAAATTGAAGTTAGTCCTGAAAATGATCGTGTCTTTAATAATGAATTTTTAAAATATTCTAGAGATACATATCAAATTTCTTTTATTAAATACTACTATTTTTTTGAAGAAAAAGCCACTTTTAAAATGCCTACCGACAGCAATGAGACTAACCACAATAGTGCAAATACAAGAGAAGCAACCAGAGTTACAGATAGCATAGAAAATAGTGATCTAGCATTCATTCCTACCTTAAAAAATCCTGGAGTAATTGTAGGGAAAAATGCGGAGGAAATTGTTAAATTAAATTCATCAACAGCTGGCGGAATATTTGTTCCTCCAAAATTTTTTAGACAATATTCAATTGAACCTATTAAACCAATTTCAATCGATATAACTTCAGTAACTTCCTCCATTGATGATGAAATAAATTTTTCATTAACAGTTAATGTAGGGAGTGGTAAATATCGAATTAATAAAACAGTCATTAAAAAAGTGAAAATTAAACAATTATTGTAATTCTTAAAATATTTCTTTTTCGTTCTCATTATTTCTTTTTAATTTATAATTTAAATAGATTTATATAATTCTATTCTACAATTTGAATGTTTGTAAATATTGCACTTTATTTTTAAGAGAATGTTTTGTTGAATGAGATTAAATCTATGATATAATATAAAAAATTTATTTATGAATTTAAAAGAATTTTGAAAATTGGAAAAGGAAATTATATGCAAGATAAAAATACAAACTTAGATAACAATAAGCAAAATAATAGTTTGGGAAATAAAGTGTCATTTGAACCTAAGTCAGCACAAGAAGGAAAAAAATTCTCTGGAACTTTATCTTATGAAGACATCATTTCACAAACAAAAGAAATGTCTTTCTCGGTTGTTAAAACGGAAAAGGAATTAATTGAAGAAGATTCTAAAAAAAGAATTGAGAAAATTAATGCTTTAGAAGAACATTTTAATGATTTAAATGCAAAACCATTATCATCAATTGATTCATATGAAAGTTACAACTTAGTTTTAAATAAATCAGTATGAAATTATAATGAGATTTCTCAAAGAAATACAAAGTTTACAATTAAAGATATGGTTTTACAAACTCACATTTATATTTATGATGGAGTAATTATTCCAGTTGATGAAGTTTCAAAAACATTAAATGCATTTTTAGACACAGTTATGAAAAAAATTGTTTTAGGTTATCCAGTTGTTCTAAATCCAATTTTGATTATTGATGTTATTCGTTTTGACAAATCAAAAATCCTTCCGGTAGCAATTGCTAACCCTAAATTGTTACCCCCAATAGGTATTGTTGAATGAACTTCTTTAGTTAAGGATGAGGG
>JBOFVX010000001.1:0-2633 GCA_051653325.1 Metamycoplasmataceae bacterium | reverse complement strand
TAACTGCTTTTGTTCTTATGGTTAGACAAGTAAATGGTGAATTAGGTAATATGTCTAGGTTCGCAACATTTATTCAAAAAATAATTTTTAGTGCAAATCGAATTCAAGAAATATTACTTGTTGAGAATGATGTAAATATTGGTACTAATAAAGTAGATAATCTTGATGGTGATATTATCTTCAAAGATGTTAATTTCTCTTATGAAGGCGGACCAAGAATTATTAAAGATTTTAATTTGCATATTAAAAAAGGACAAAAAGTTGCTATTGTTGGTCCAACAGGAAGTGGTAAAACAACATTAATTAATTTAATATTAAGATTCTATGAATTAGATTCAGGGAGCATAACAATTGGTGGTCAAAATATTCAAGAATTAGATAAATATAATTTAAGGAAATTTATTTCCGTTGTCCTTCAAGAAGTTTCTTTATTCTCAGAATCGATTGCAACCAATATTGCTTATGGTCACAATCAAGTTGAGAATGATATTGATAAAATTAAAGAAGCAGCACGTGCAATCGGATCAAATCACTTTATTAATCTTTTACCTAATAACTATAATCAAATAATTGAAGATTCGAATGATTTTTCAGTAGGCGAATCACAATTACTTTCTTTAACAAGAGCTTACTATTCTCCTTCTAATATTCTTATTCTGGATGAGGCAACATCGAACGTTGATTCTAAAACAGAACACAATGTTCAAAAGGGAATATTAAAAATAATGGAAAGTAAAACAACATTTGTCATTGCTCATCGTTTATCTACAATTGTTAATTCAGATGTTATAGTTGTTATGAAAGATGGGGAGATCATTGAGCAAGGAAATCACAATGAATTACTCGCACTCAAAGGCTTTTACCATGATCTATATTATTCAAATATTCTTGAAGATGCTGATCAATAAAAATACCCTTCATTATTGAGGGTATTTTATTAGTATTTTTCTTTTAATTCTTTACCAGATAGAATAGCTATTGATGATGATGTTCCAAATCTTTCAACACCCATTTCAGCATATTTCTCTAAATCTGCAATAGTTTTAATTCCGCCAGCTGCTTTCATTTTAATTTTTCCATGAAGAACTTTATTAAAAATCTCAATATCATTAAAACTTGCTCCTCTATATGAAAATCCTGTACTTGTTTTGATGAAGTCAGCACCAGAGTTTGAAACAATCTCAGCTGCTTTCTCTATTTCATAATCTTTAAGCAACGCAGTTTCAACAATAACTTTTAAAACTTTCTTACCAATAGCATCTTTTACTTTTTTAATCTCATTTAAAACATAATCATATTGACCATCTCTAAATCTACCAATATTCATAACCATATCAATCTCATCAGCACCATGATCAATGGCAAGTTTGGCTTCATGAACTTTTGCTTGTGTTGCTCCAGCACCAAGAGGAAAACCAACAACTGAAATAATCTTAATATTGTTTTTTCCAATTCTTTCTTTGGCATGTTTAACTCATGATGAGTTAACACAAACACCGCCAAATTTTCATTCTATCGCTTCATCAATTAACTTATCAATTTCTTTACTTGTACCCTCTGGTTTCAAATAAGTATGATCTATCATATCTACAAATTTCATAACACTCTCCTTAACTAATTTTATCAAGAATAATTTTATTAGTAATAACTTTTGAATTTATTCTATAGCCTTCTTCCAACTCTTTGATCAATGATAAGTCGATTGTTTTGCTAGAATATAAAACAAAAATCACATCACCTTTTTTAACAAAATCATTAGTAATCTTTTTAAGTTCAATACCAGCTTCAAAATCTAAATTTTCATTCTGTGTTTTTCTACCCGCTCCTAATCTAAGTGAAACATTTCCAAATATTAATGAATCATGAATTTCTAAAAAACCATTAGAAGTTGCTAATACTTCAATTTTATTTTTTGGATTCCAGAACATAGGACTTTTAATTGATAATAATTCTCCACCTTGTGCCTCAATGAATTCATAAAATTTATTTAATGCTCTTCCAGATGAAATTGAATCTTTTGCCATTATTTCACCATCTTCATAATTTTTGGCAATTCCTGCTTGAACCAACATTGTTGCTGCAGAACTTAAACATAACTTAAGAAAATTAGCGTCAGCCTTACCTGACAATGTATCTATTGACTCAACTATTTCATTTTTATTACCAATCATTCTTCCTAATGGTTGACTCATATTTGTAATCTCAACTCTAATATCTTTATTAAGTGATTTACCTATTTTAATCATGATATTTCCAAGCTCTCTTGAAGATTTTAAATCTTTCATAAAAGCACCATTACCACATTTAATATCAAGTAAAATTGCATCACTACCTGTTGCTAATTTTTTCGACATTATTGAAGAAGCAATTAATGGTAATGAATCAACAGTTCCAGTCACATCTCTAAGTGCATACATTAATTTATCTGCAGGAACTAAAGAAGCTGTTTGACCAATAATTGATAAACCTGTTTTTTTAACTATTGCTTTGAATTCCTCAATTGAAATAAAACAATTAAAACCGGGGATAGATTCCAATTTATCGATAGTTCCACCAGTGTGTCCTAAACCCCTACCAGACATTTTAGAAACGACTCCTCCACATGCAGCAACGATTGGTCCTAAAACTAATGA